>JAVHVD010000465.1:0-8584 GCA_032160745.1 Pseudonocardiales bacterium | reverse complement strand
TGCGCCAACCTGAGCCGGCGGATCGGGCGCCGGCGAGCAGCTGAAGGTGATGCCTGAAGCACGCCATGACGCTCACCGAGCATCTCGCTCTGTCAGCTCAACACCGAGGTCAGATGATCGACCGTGTACGGCGTAACCAGCAACGCGAAGCAGTTCTTCTGCGCGTTGGCGCAGTTCATCGGGTCCGGTTGCGCGGTGAACGTGAGGGCGCAGCCGGGGATCACCCTCGTACGACTCTGCCTCGGCGAAGAACGCGTCGACAACTTCAAAGACGTCATCCGGGTACAGCGAATCGTCGCTCAGGTAGGTGTTCAAGTACCGGCTCTCGAAGTCGTTCGCCGAAATGTCCCCGCGGACGAATTGTTCGAGGAGCTCGCGGTACGGCTCGATTGCCTGGGCAACGCCGGCCCGCAGCTCTGCGTCACTTGCCACCGAGACTTCCCTTCTCGAACACGTGCTTCGCCTGACCCGGCGTCATCGTCCAGCCGGAGACGAACTCACCCGACTGAGACTGGATGACGACTAGCCTGGACTCCTTGTTGTAACTGAGTATTACTCGCTCCCGCCGATAGGTGCCGATGATTCGGACGGTGGTGGAGTTCTCGAGGAATTGACGCAATGCGCGCTCGAACGCTTCAAAACCCCGCCGTCCCCGCCCTTCGACGACTCCGAAAGCGGCGGCATGCTTGAACTTCGCTTCGATCTGATCCGCTGAGGCGACTAACTTCGGAAATCTCGGCTCTGCCGCCCCGAGGCGGCCGATGGCGCCTAGTTCGCCGGTGGCGCGGACGGTCCGCAGCCGTCCGACTGCGGTCACCGTCGCGGCAGCGACCTTCGCGTTCAGCAGCAAACGCAGCCGGCCGGCAACCGCCTCGGCGCGCTCGACCACCGCGGCGATCGACTGCGCCACGACCCTGGCCATCGCGATGAACTTCTGGATCAAGTCACCCACGCGCGCGGCCGTCTTCGCGATCCGGGCCGCCTGCACCGCCTGGGTCGGCGCCTCCGCCGTACCCAGGCTGAAGATCGAGGCGATGAAGCCGGTCGCCTGGATCGCCGCCGACCACTCGAGCAGGCTGACGAGCTCGCCCTCGACCTCCGAGTGCACGACGTCCAGATGGTGCGCCAGCTCGTCGCACGCATCGGCCAGTCCGAACTGCGCGTGCGCGACCTCGCGGATGTGCAGGTACAGGCCGTCGCACACCGTCGACATGTCGTCGAACTCGGGCAGGTGATGCCCCATCGCCGGGACCGCGGCAACCGCCACGAACTCGCTCAACGACCACAGCGAGTTCGCGCACGAACGCCACGACGAGGCCGCTGCATGCAACCTGTCCTGATGCCCGTCGGGCCAGACGTAGCCGACGATGTCGTCGATCAGGCCCCAGCCGGTCGGTCCGCCGCCGGACCCACCGGCTGCGGTCGGCACCTCGGTGGCCAGCCCGATCACGCAGTCGTCGGGCAGCGCCGATGTCGCTGCGGCGATCGCATGTCGCACGCCGGCCGTGGACGCAGCATCCGCCGCCTCGTAGTTCCGCGCCGTCTGCGCGAACATCGACGACAGCCGGTAGCAGGCGTTGATCGCGTCCTGGGATGCGCGCAGAGTCGCCGCAACCCCGCGGTCGTAGGACGCCGCCCAGTCGCGCCCGCCCGGGTCGTTGCCGGCCATCTCACCGAAGTCCTGCAGCTGGCTGATGAGCTGCGCCACCGCGGTGGTGAGCGGGTCACCGGCGTCGGAGTACAGCGACCGCGCGGCCCGCCCGAAGTCCTCCGACTCGAGCTGGATCAGCGCGCTCGTCACAGCGCCCACATCCGTCGATTCGCGAAGACCGCCGCCTCGTAGTTGGCCGCAGCCGTGGACGCGACGGCGCGCAGTATCGCGAGCGATTCCTGCACCTCGGCCGCGCCCGCCGCCCACCGCGCCTGCGCATCCTCCTCCGCCGTCGACGCGTCACCCGCCCAGGTCGCATGCAGCTGCTGCACCCGCACGGCCTCATCCCGGATCGCGGACACGTGCGCCGAGTACTGCTCCATCCGCTCGATGAACTCGGCGAGGAGCCCGAGGTCGACGACCAGCCGGGTCACCTCGCCACCGCCGTGACGCTCGTCCGCACGGCCTCGTCGGTGGCCGCGTATCCCTCACCCGAATCGCGCAGCGCGAGCGCCAGCTCGTCGAGCGCGGCCAGCATCGCCAGCGCGCCGTCCAGCCACTGCTCCCAACCGAGCCGGAATGCCGTTGCCGCCCCGCCCCGCCAGCTGGCCGAGAGCAGCCCGGCCGCCGTCGCGCGCAACGGCTCCAGGCCCGTCCGCGACCCGGCCACTGCCGCACCGAGCGCGGCGGCACCGCGCTCCAGCTCAGCCGGATCGACCGCGTAACCACCCACGACCGCCCCTTTCGTCCGTTCTGCGACGGAAGCGTAGGCAACATCCGGACAACGCCGCTGAGCCCTGTGGACAACGCCCGGCGAGGACGGCAACCGTGCGTCAGTAACCTGGCGAGGTGATCGACCTCAAGGTGATGCGCGACGATCCGGACCGCGTCCGCGCCTCGCAACGCACCCGCGGCGCCGACGAGAGCCTCGTCGACGCACTGCTCGCCGCCGACGACGCCCGCCGGGCCGCCGTGGCCCGCGCCGACACCCTGCGCGGTGAGCAGAAGAGCCTCGGGCGTGACGTCGCCAGGGCGAGCGCCGACGACCGCCCCGCACTGCTCGCGAAGGCGCGGCACCTCGCCGATGAGGTGAAGGCCGCCGAGGCTGACCAGGCCGCCGCCGACGAAACGCTGCGCGAAATCCACCTCGCGATCCCGAACATCGTGGAGGACGGCGTCCCGCCCGGCGGCGAGGACGACTTCGTCACGCTGGAGATCGTCGGGACCCCGCCGCGGGTCGACGACCCGAGGGACCACGTCGAGATCGGCGCCGCCCTGAAGGCGATCGACACCGAGCGGGGGGCCAAGGTCAGCGGCGCACGGTTCTACTTCCTCACCGGCATCGGCGCCCAGCTGGAGTTCGCGCTGATCAACCTGGCGATGGCTCAGGCCACCGAAGCAGGCTTCGTCCCCATCATCGCGCCGGCGCTGGTGAAGCCGGAGATCATGCAGGGCACCGGCTTCCTCGGCGCACACGATGCGGAGGTCTACCGGCTCGCCGACGACGACCTCTACCTCGTCGGGACGTCGGAGGTCGCACTTGCCGGCTATCACTCGGGGGAGATCCTCGAGTCGCTGCCGCTGCGCTACGCCGGCTTCTCGAGCTGCTTCCGCCGCGAGGCCGGCAGCTACGGCAAGGACACCAAGGGCATCATCCGGGTCCACTGGTTCGACAAGGTCGAGATGTTCTCCTACGTCGGCGTGGACGAGGCCCGCGACGAACATCAGCGGTTGCTGGCCTGGGAGCGTGAGTTCCTCGACAAGCTCGAGCTCGCCTACCGCGTCATCGATGTCGCGGCCGGCGATCTGGGCAGCAGCGCCGCGCGCAAGTTCGACATCGAGGCGTGGTTCCCGTCGCAGGGTGCGTACCGCGAGCTGACGTCGACGTCGAACTGCACGACCTTCCAGTCGCGGCGGCTCAACATCCGCACGCGGGGGGAAAGAAGCAATGCGCCGGTCGCCACCCTGAACGGAACCCTGTGCGCCATCGCCCGGACGATCGCGTGCCTGCTCGATCACCACCAGCAGCCGGACGGATCGGTGCACGTCCCGGCAGCCCTGCGCCCCTACCTCGGCGGCCGCGAGGTGCTGACACCCGCATGACTCCCGAATACCCACAGGGCATCAAGCTGATCGCGACCGACCTCGACGGCACGCTGCTGCACAGCGACGGCTCGGTGTCCGACCGCGCCCGCGCGGCCCTCAAGTCGGCGGCCGAAGCCGGGCTCGTGGTGGTGTTCGTCACCGGCCGACCGCCGCGCTGGCTCGACGTGCTGGTCGAGGACACCGGGTACGTCGGCGTCGCAGTCGGCGCGAACGGCGCGGTGCTCTACGACATGACCACCGAGGAGGTCGTCAGTGCGCACACGCTCGACCAGGATCTGATGGCCGAGCTCGTCGGCGCGATCCGCAAGGAGTTCCCCCGGGTCCAGTTCGCCGTCGAGTACGGCGCCGGCTTCGCCGCCGAGCCGGGCTATGTCCACGACTGGCAGATCAACCCGCCGTACGACCGTCGCGGTGTGGCCATCGCGAAGCCGCGCGTCGGTGAGCTCGCCGAGATCATCACCGAACCCGCGGTGAAGCTGCTGGCCAAGGATCGCGAGGTGGACGCGGACCTCTTCCTCGCCGCCGCAACGGCGTTGGTGGGGGAGCGGGCGACGATCACCCACTCCTCGTCCTTCGGGCTGCTCGAGATCTCCGCCCCCGGGGTCACCAAGGCGACCGGTCTCGCCGAGATGGCGGACCGGCACGGCGTGGCGCCGCACCAGGTCGCGGCCATCGGCGACATGCCCAACGACCTGCCGATGCTGCAGTGGGCCGGCCACTCCTACGCGGTGGCCAATGCACATCCGTCGGTGCAAGAAGTGGCCGACGAGGTGGTCGGCAGCAACGACGAGGACGCCGTCGCCCAGCTGATCGAGGGCTTGCTCAGCGCTCAGTAGGCGGTGCCAATGCCGTCCGCCGGATCTTCCCGCTCGTCGTCTTCGGCAGCTCGTCGAGGAACCAGATCCGGCGGGGGTACTTGTACGGCGCTGTCTCGGACCGGACGAAGCGCTGCAGTTCGGCCACCAGCTCGTCGCCGGCCGGATAGCCGTCGCGTAGCACCACCGCCGCCGCGACGACCTGTCCCCGTGCCTCGTCGGCCACCCCGAGCACGGCGCACTCGCGCACGGACGGATGACCCATCAGCGTCGACTCGACCTCCGCCGGGCCGATCCGGTAACCGGAGCTGATGATCACGTCGTCCGCGCGTGCTTCGAAGAACAGCCAGCCATCGGCGTCCTGCCGTACCTGATCACCGGTATGCCACATACCAGAAGGTACGGAGCCGCCGTCGTAGCCGAGGAAGAAGGTCGGAACGGTCGCCGGATCAACCACCAGCTCCCCGTCCAGGACGGTGGCCGAGATGCCGGGCAGCGGGCGGCCCATCGAGCCCGGGGGCGCCGTCTCGCCCGGGCGCACCCCGGTCACCTGTCCGGTCTCGGTCTGCCCGTAGCCGTCGGAGATCTCGAGACCGGTCTGGGCCCGCCACGCCTCGAAGGCCGGGACGCCCAGCGCCTCACCCGCGGTGATCGCCCGGCGCAGTGACGGCAACGGGCCGATCGGTCCGTGCGCGGCGATGAGGCGGTACTCCGTCGGCGCCATGCACAGCACGTTGACGCCCTCGGCGCGGATCGTCTCCAACCGGCGGACCGGGTCGAAGCGCTCGTCCTGCAGCAGGGCCGCAGCGCCCCCGAGCCACGGCGCGATGAACGAGTTGCGCGCCGACTTCGACCAGCCGGGCGCGGCGGTCGACCACACCAGTTCACCGGGTTGCGCGGCCATCCATTCGGTCGCCTGCAGACGCTGGCCCGTGACGTAGCGCTGCCCGTGCGTCACCAGCTTCGGCTCGCCACTCGTCCCGGACGTGAAGAGGACGAACGCCGGATCGAGATCGTCGAGATCCACCGGCGGCGGCGCCTCGTCAGCGCGCAGGAGTGATTCGTCCGGAACCGTCAGCACCGGGCAGGACGGCGACGCGGCATCGAGCACGGCGCGGTTGCGCGCGTCGCACAGCACCAGGTCCGGACGGGCCCGGCGCATCCGCAGCTCGACGTCCTTCGGGCGCAGTTGCTCGCTGCACGGCAACGTGGCGGCGCCGATGCGGAGCCCGGCAAGGATCGCCAGCACGTACTCGATGCGGTTGCCCACCAGCGTCAGGACGGTCGAGCCGCGCCGCGCGCCCTGCGCCACGTAGGCCGCGGCCAACGACCCGGATGCCTCGATCAGTTCGCCGAACGTCCACTCCCGGCGCCGGCCATCGGCCGACAGGGTGACGACCGCCAGATCATGCGTCGGACGGGCTTCGACGACGTCGCGGACGAAGTTCACCCGGCTTGGACGGTCATGTTCGTGGTGATGAACTGGCAGGTGCCCGGCTTCGTGAGGACGGGGTCGGGCACCGGGCCGGCGATCATCGGTACGACCGTCGGCGGGCTCATCGTTATCTTGATCATGTCGTTGGTCTTGATGATGAAATCGGTCATGGCCGCCTCTCGAACGATGATCCTAAAGCGCGCCGACCGCGCCCGCCGCGGGGTGTGGGGCAGCTCCGCCCCAACGGGTGCTGGCTACAGGTACTGGCCGGTGCCGCGGCCGCCCGGCTCGTCCTCGTCGGACGACGGCGTGAGCCGCACGCCGGGCGGCATGATCATCTGGCCGCCGGGCCCGACAATGACCGCCTGGTCGTTTCCCCGTCCGCCGCCGGGCAATGCCCTGCGGCGCATCTCCTCGAGCTGAGCGCGCGCGGCCATCTGCTGGGCGAACAGCGCCGTCTGGATGCCGTGGAAGAGCCCCTCGAGCCACCCGACGAGCTGGGCCTGCGCGACCCGAAGCTCGGCCTCGGACGGCACGGCCCCGCCGAAGGGGATGGTGAGCCGCTCGAGCTCCTCACGCAGCTCCGGGGCCAGGCCCTCCTCGAGTTCCCTGATGGACGACTCGTGGATCTCCCGCAGCCGGGCCCGGCCGGCCTCGTCCAGCGGAGCCTGCCGGACCTCCTCGAGCAGCTGTTTGATCATCGTCCCGATCCGCATGACCTTCGCCGGTTGCTCGACCTGAGCGGCGATGGACTCGCTCTCGTCGGTCTCGTGGGTCTCGACCAGCTCGGTCGAGGCGGCGTCGGTCGGGGCCGGCAGGCGTTCGTCGCTTCGCTCAGTCACCCCCCCAGTCTGCTCGCTTGCCTCACCGGACGCGCAGGAGCACCTTGCCGATGTGTTCGCTGGACTCGATCAGCCGGTGCGCCTCACCGGCATCGTCAAGGGTGAGGATGCGGTCGATGATCGGCCGGACCGTCCCGGTCTCGATCATCGGCCAGACGTTGGCGTGCGTCTCGGAGACGACTGCGGCCTTCTGCGCGGGCGGCCGGCCGCGCAACCCGGCGGCATGCACGGTGGCCCGCTTGCCGAGCAGCGCGCCGAGGTCGAGCTCGCCCTTGGTGCCGCCCTGCAGACCGAGGACGATCAGCCGCCCACCGATCGCCAGGGAGTCCACGTTGCGCTCCAGGTAGGACGCGCCCATGTTGTCGAGGATGACGTCGACCCCGCGGCGGTCGGTCTCGTTCGCGATTCGGGTGTCGAAGACCTCGTGGCGGTAGTTGATGGCGACGTCCGCGCCGAGGTCGCGGCAGAAGTCGACCTTCCGGGGAGTCCCGGCGGTGGTGAACACGACGGCACCGCGACCGTGCGCGATCTGGATCGCGATGGTGCCGATGCCGCTGCTGCCGCCGTGAACGAGCAGCCGCTCGCCGGGCTGCAGCCGTCCGGCCTCGGTGCCGAACACCATGGACCAGACGGTGCAGGTCGCCTCCGGCAGCGCGGCGGCGTCGACCAACGCAACGCCGTTCGGCACCGGCAGCAGTTGCCCGACCGGCGCGGCGACCTTCTCGGCGTAGCCGCCGCCGGACAGCAGCGCGCAGACCTGGTCGCCGACGCTCCAGCCGGCGACCGCGTCGCCGACCGCCGAGATCGTGCCTGAGCACTCCATGCCGAGGTACGGGGGCGCACCCTTCGGTGGCGGGTAGTTCCCCTGCCGCTGCAGCACGTCGGCGCGGTTCAGCGCAGTGGCGGCGACGTCGATGACCACCTCGTCGGACTCGGGCGTGGGGTCGGGGACCTCTTGAACCTCCAGCACCTCGGGGCCGCCCGGCTCGGTGATGACGACTGCGCGCATACGTCCGACCGTAGTGGTGGCCCCGGAGCGGCGAGCGCGCCGGTGTGTCGCGCCGCAGCGAGGCCACGCCTCGCTTTGTGGCCGCCGGACCGGGCAACCCCGTCCGGGATCCCAGACAGGCCGATCGGGTACTGGCCGCGGTCGGGGGTCGCGCGGCACAGTGGCGCCATGGAGCGCATCACTGTCGGAACCGGACCGCTCAGCGAGGCCGACGTGGTCGCCGTCGCCCGGCACGGCGCCGGGGTCCAGCTCAGCCGCGGCGCCACCGACGCCATCGCCGCGTCACGCGCGGTGGTCGAGAGCCTGGCCGACGACGTCGAGCCGCACTACGGCATATCGACCGGCTTCGGCGCACTGGCCACCAAGCACATCCCGCTCGAGCAGCGCGCCCAATTGCAGCGCTCGCTGATCCGTTCGCACGCCGCCGGCAGTGGACCCGAGGTCGAGCGCGAGGTCGTCCGCGCGCTGATGCTCCTCCGGCTGTCCACACTGGCCACCGGGCGCACCGGCATCCGCCCCGAGACCGCCACCGCGCTCGCCGGGCTGCTCGACGCCGGGATCACGCCGGTCGTGCACGAGTACGGCTCCCTCGGCTGCTCCGGCGACCTTGCCCCGCTGGCCCATGTCGCGCTCGCCCTGCTGGGAGAGGGGACGGTGCGCACACCCGCCGGCGAGCCCGTGCCCGCTGCCGAGGCGCTGCCGGCGCACGGCATCACCCCGGTGCAG
>JAVHVD010000464.1:0-4599 GCA_032160745.1 Pseudonocardiales bacterium | reverse complement strand
GCCCTGCAGATATTTGCCGAAGGCGTACCGCGTCGCGAGGCGGGACCGCATCGAGTCGGCGAGGTCGCCGGTGGCCGTCCGCGCCACCCCGCGGGCGTGACTCAGCAGCCGCAACGAAGTCACGAAGTCGCCGAGGCGCTGGTGCAGCCCGGCCTCCTTGAGCATCACGCCCGCGCGGCCGAGCGGATCTTCGCGACGGTAGGGACGCGCGCGCCGGAAGGCGGCGATCGCGTCGCGGGTGAACCCGGCGATGTCGCGAACATCCCCCAATGCCTCGAGCACGTCGGCGAGGTCGGCCGCCGGGACGCCCGACGCGCGCCCGGCCTCGATGGCCCGGTCGAAGAACTCGATCGCGGCCGTGTATGCGTACTGGCTCTGCGCCCGCTGTCCCGCCATCCGCGAGTACGTCCACGCCCGCTCGAAGTCCCCGGCGTAGAAGTAGTGCATCGACAGCCGCTCCGAAATCTCCTCGACGTTGTCTGTGCTGGCCTCGATGACGCGACCCGCGTGCTCGTGCATCGTGCGGCGCAGTCGGTACGGCAGTCCCGCATAGGCGACGTCGCGCATGAGTCCATGGCGGAATTTCCAGCTGCCACCGCCTTCGGGCTGGACGAAGCCGCTGAGTCGCTCGAAGTCGGCCGTGGCGCTCCCCCGCCCGGCGACGACGACCATCTCGCGCACCATCTGCTCGTCGAACCGCTCGCCGAGCACAGCGGCGCACCGCAACAGCGTGCGGTCGACCGGCTCCAACCGGTCCACCTCACTCGTCAGGACCGCCTCGACCGAGTCGGGCAGGTCCGCGCTGCTCCCCGAGCGGGCGGCGGCAGTCACCAGAGCCTGGAGGAAGAGCGGGTTGCCACCGGCCTTGGCCACGATCGCATTCATGGCGTGTTCGCTGAGCGGAGCGGCGCGGGTCGCCGCGTCGAGGAGGTCGAAGGCGAGTGACCCGTCGATCGGGGCCAGCGTCAGCGAGCGGTCATCCGCCCCGGCGCGGGCGGGCACGTAACCGCTGTCGACGTTGCGGCGGGTCACCAGCACCAACCAGGGCCGATCGGTGAGGTCAGTCTCGATCCGACGCAGCAGGTCGGCGGACGCGTCGTCCATCAGCTGGGTGTTCTCGAACACGAGAAGCGTAGGCGTGGGCAGTACCAGGCCGAGGAACTCGACGAGCACCTCCTCCAACTTCGCCCGGCGGAAGCGCTCGTCGAGCTCGTCGGTCTCCCGGGTCGATGCGAGCTCGACGTCGAGCACGATGCCGAGCAGCGGGAGCCACGGCAGCAGATGCGCGGCATTGGCCGCTACGCGCTCGGCCAGCCGCGTCGCTACCGCATCCGCGGCCGCCGCCTGGACCACCCCGAGCAGATCGCGCAGCAGATTCCGGAACGGAAAGAAGGGGGCCTTGGATTCGTATGCGTCACTCGGTCCGATGAGCACGACGAGATCCGACGCCTCGCGGAGCACCTCGCGCACCAGCCGGGACTTGCCCATCCCGGGTTCGGCGACGATCTCGACCAGGCACCCGCGGCGGCCGCGGGCGTGGTCGAGTGCCTCGCGCAGCGCCGCGAGTTCGGCGTCGCGGCCGACGAAGGGTCCCTCGGTCTCGTCACGCGACGATGCGTCGCTATCCCCCTGCGGCGCGCCGAGCACCGCGGCGTGGATCGGTTTCGCTTTGCCCTTGACCATGAACGGCGGCACCGGCCGCGTCGCGAATCGGGTTCGAGCCCGGGCCAGCACGTCGTCCGTCGCGAGGACGGTGCCGGGTTCGGCGTGGGCCATCACCCGCGCGGCGACGTTGATGGCGTCGCCCTTGATCGAGTAGGTGCGGCGGAAGTCCGGGCCGAAGTCGCCGGCGAACACGCGGCCGTGGTTGACGCCGGCCCGCAGCGACAACCGGCCCTGCCGCTCGACTGCCGCCTGCACCGCTCGCAACATCCGCTCGCCGTCGTCACCGGTGCTGCGTGGGGCTCCGGCGGCGAGCATGATCTTGCCGCCGTCGCGATTGATGTCGGACTCGAGGAACGAGACGCCGTGCCGCGTGCACGCGTCCTGGATGTTGCGGACACACTCGTCGAAGGCGTCGACCGCGGTCACGATCCCAGCCTCGCTGATCAACGCGTCCGTCCCCGAGAACTGGATGAACGCCACTGCGACCGTCCGGTGCTCGGACGAGCCGGCGGCCGCGATCAGGTATTCGCGCACCGGGCCGGGCAGCAGTTGCCGAAGGTCCAGGTGGTCGTCCGCCTCATCGAGCACTGGGAGATCGGGAAGTACGGGGGCCGAGCGCAAGAGGCGGCCGCCGGAGACGGCCACGCCGACCGACGCCGGGTGGAGCAGCCCCGCGGTTGCCTCGCTCACGACGATCTGCCCGGCGCTCGCGATGGACTCCATCTGCGCCGTCACGCTCGCGCCGGGTCCGCTGATGATCAGCTCGCGGTGGATGGCCGGGTCGCCGACCAGGAAGAAATGGAACTGCCCGCTGTGGATGCCCACGGACATTCGCAGCGTGACCTGTCCCGCCGATGCCTGCGTGCGCCCGACCTCGCGCAGGACGCGTCGCATCCGGTACGAGGCCCGCGCCGCGCGCATGGCGTGACCCTCGCCGCGGAACAGCAGCAGCACCGCGTCGCCGCCCCACTTCACGAGGTCGGCCCCGTCCGCCCGAGCCGCGGCCAAGAGCGCACCGAATGTCGTATCGATGATGTCGCTGAGTTCTTCGGGGCCGGCTCGTCCGATGCGGGCGAGTCGCTCGGTCAGGCTCGTGAAGCCCGAGATGTCGACGAAGGCCAGCGAACCGTCGACCGCGAGGTGCCGCTCGTCCGGATGGTCGCGCAGCCATTCGACGGCGAGCCGCGGAACGTAGGGCTGCAAGGCGCGCGCGGAGAACTCCGCGGCACGAGCAGCATCCATCACTCCCCCTTCTGCGTCCCAGTGACACCGACGGTAGCCCCGGCGCGGCTGCGGTCATCCTCGATGCGACGCGCCGAAGCCGACAAGGGCCAGCGGTCCCTGGCAATCGGCAGGAGGAAACGACACGATCTGGCGGTGCGCATCCTCGTCGTGACCGACCTGCACTACCGTCTCGCGCACTATGACTGGCTTGTCCGTCATGCCGCCGACGTCGACGTCGTCGCCCTGACCGGTGACCTTGCCGACGTGGCCAACCCGGTGCCGCTGGACGTCCAGGTCGTCGTGCTCGACCGCTACCTCGACCAGCTCGCCGAGCTGGCCGTCGTCCTCGTCGCGTCCGGCAATCACGACCTGGACGGCCCCGGCGAGCACGGCGAGCAGATCGCGAACTGGCTGCGCCGGCCTCGCTCGTCACGGATCCACAGCGACGGCACCAGCTTCGACATCGACGGCGTCCGCTTCACCATGTGCCCCTGGTGGGACGGCCCCATCACGCGGGACGGTGTCGGCGCGCAACTGGCGGCGGCGGCGGTCGACCGGCCCGCGCGGTGGGTGTGGCTCTATCACGCGCCACCGGGGGGCACGGTGCTGTGTCAGGACGGGCGGCGGGAGTTCCCCGACCACGAGCTCTCGGCCTGGATCGCCGAGCACGGGCCGGACGTGGTCCTGAGCGGTCACATCCACCAGGCACCGTGGATCGATGGCGGGTCGTGGCACGACCGGCTCGGCCGCACCCAGGTGTTCAACCCCGGCCGTCAGATGGGGAAAGTCCCGCCGCATCTCACGATCGACACGGCGGCTGGCACCGTGGACTGGTTCGGCGTCTTCAGTTCCGAGTCGGTCGCGCTGGCGTGATCAGGTCGGTCAGCCCTCGGGGTCGCGAACCGACCCGGGCCGGACCGGCGCGGCCTGATGATGGACGAGGGTGTCGAGGATCTGCCCGACCATGCCCAGGTGACCCTCTTGGTCGGCGAACTGCTGCTTGACGTCGACCAGGTACCGGGTCAACCCGTCCAAGCGGGACGCGGTCGTCCGCAAGATCGCAAACGCCGCTCCGGGCTGCGCGATCAGGAACTCCTCCGGCTCCTCGATGACGTGGACCTCGACCTCGCTGGACGCCCGCACGGTGGCGCTGGCCGGTTGATCCAGTACGACGGACATCTCGCCGAAAATTGCGCCCGGATTGTCGATGCGCGCGAACGCCACGCCGTCCCGTTCGATCGTGACCGAGCCCGATGCAAGGACATACATCCGCGAGGTGACGGCGCCGGTCTCGATGAGCACGCCTCCGGCCGGGACTGTCTCGGTCGGGAGATCGGCGCACAGCGCCAGCAGGTCGGTCACCACGCCAGTATCAATGACCCCTCGGCAGCTCAAAAGGGTGCGAGTTGGAAACGCCGAATTTGCTGATCACCGTGAGCTGAGGCGGGTTGTCGCTTCCGCTACTTCTCCTTGAGTGCCTTTGCGAGTTCGTCGCGGCCCATCTTCGAGCGGCCGGGTAGGTCGCGTTGCTTCGCGAGCTCGTACAGTTCGCGCCGGGTCCTCGGACTCGACCCGCCGGTCCGCTTGCGTTGGGCCACCGCAGCGCCCTGCTTGCCCAGCACGGTCTTCGTCGAACTGGACAGGTGCGTGAGGGTTCGCTTGCTCTACGCCGCCGACTGCGCCTTCTTGATGTTGCGCTTGGCCGTCTCG
>JAVHVD010000463.1:0-7213 GCA_032160745.1 Pseudonocardiales bacterium | reverse complement strand
GTCGTCGCGGTGAACTGCTCCCGCGTGTCCGTGCGGGTCAGCACCACCTTCGCGCACGCCGGGCTCGCGGCGGCGCAGGTGAACAGCACGGTCGGTGCGATCTCGATCCCCACGGCCGCCGTCACCGGGGTGACGAACAGGTGGTTGCGCGGCAGTGTGTTGGCGCCAGAGGCGATCGCCACCTCCTGGGAGAAGGACGTGTAGCCGGACCGGCTGATCGTCACCTTCCAGCTGCCGACGGCGAGGACATACGGCGAGTTCGCACCCGCGAACTGGAAGTCGCCGTTCGAGTTGCTCGTGGCCGTCCGCGCCCCGGTGTTGTCGTCCGGGCATGTCGTGGTCGCGCCGTCCACCGTGCATTCGACCGCCGACACGATCGCGCCCATCAGGGGCTGCGAAGGATAGGTGGTGTCGGTGCCGAGGTAGCCGGTCAGATGGCCGGTCAATGTGCCGAGCGCCACGAGTGCCGTGGAGTAGGAGTTGGTCCCCGGGGAGACCGCCAGGTCTTCCTTCACGCTCGCGGTGTAGCCGGGGGTCGACACCGTTATGCGCCAGGTGCCCGGCGTCAGGACGTACAGCGTGTCGCTGCCGACGAAGGCGTACCGACCGGACGCGTCGGTGTGCTGCGTGGCCGGGTCAGTGACCGGGCACGCGGCTGCGGGAGTGCCGGTGAGACAGGCCAGCGAGACGGTGGCCCCGACCAGGGGCGCGTCGGCAAGACCGGTGATCGTTCCGGTGAGCGTGCCACGGGCGGTGAGGGCGAAGTTCGTGGGGTTCGCCCCTGACGTCACGTTGACGATCTTCGTCTCGGTGATGTACCCGAGCGCGGACGCACTGACCTGCCAGTCACCCAGTGTCAGGGAGTACGTCGTGGGCGAGCCGGTGAGCGAGTACTGCCCGGACGGATCCGTGCTCGTCGTCGCCGCGCCGGACGTGGGGCAGCCCGTCCCGTGCGGCCCGCAGTACAGGTAGGTGATCGTCGCGGTCGCGAGCGGCAGTGAACCGAGACCGGTCACCTTGCCGGAGAGGGAGCCGAGGGCGCTCACTGGAAAGCCGAGCGTGTTTGTGCCGGACGCGATGGTTACCGCCAATGGCGTCGGCGAGTACCCCGCGGCGGTGATCGTGATCGTCCAGCTGCCCGGCAGCATGAAGTACCTGGTGAGCGGGTCGGTGAAGGAGAACCGACCCGACGGGTCCGTCTTCAGGTTCGGGGGGTCGCTGGCCGGGCACTGCGGGGCCGTACTGGGGCGCGCCTCGCAGTGCGCGTTGACGGTCGCGTCCGCGATCGGTCCGAGGTTGGCCCCGTTCGTGTCCACGCCGGTGACCGTGCCGTTGAGGAGGCCCAGCGCGTCGAGCTGGATCGTCGCCTGGGCGTTGGCGCCCGGATCGACCGACACCGCGCCCACGGTTTGCTCGGTGTAGCCCGCCGCGGAGACCGTCACCTGCCATTTGCCCGGAGTCATGAGGAAGGTGTCGATGCTGTCCTGGAAGATGTAGCGCCCGGATGCATCCGTCTGCGTCCGTAGCGAACTCGTCGGGCATGCCTTCAGCTGCCCGTACTTCTCCTGGCCCGCCGTGCAGGTTGCGATCACCGTGGCGCCGGCCAGCGCCTGCGTCGCGCTGGTCTCCGGGTCCACCCCGGCCACGGCGCCGGTGAGAGACCCGAGGGCGACGAGCACGAAGCGGCCGTCCGGCTGGTCCGCCGGCGGATCCGGATCGTTGGACGCCACCACCGTGCACGCCGACCCGGATGCCGATGGCAGTGGGCAGCTCACGGTCGCGGTAGCGGCGATGTACCCGCCGAGGGTCGCCGTGAGGTGATAGGTGCCCGGCCAGGCCTGGCTGCCCGAGCCGATGTGCGTGTCGCTCCAGATCAGATCGCCGCCGCCGGTCGCTGTGACGGTGACCGTCCCTGCGCCCGCGGGCATGGTGCCGGTCGCTCGGATGGTCGTCCGGCCGAGGGATGCAGCGGGTTCGCCGGTCTGCTCGGTCACCAGCGCAAGGCCAGCGGTGCTCGACGGCTTCGGGGCGACCTGGAACAGGTTGGCCGGCGCCGTCGCCGTGATGTCGGTGCTGAGGCTGACGTCGGTGACCCGCCCGACCGTGCCGACGGTGTCCTGCACGTCCACTGTGGCGGTTGCGCCGACCAGGGGCAAGGTGATGAGACTGCCGTCGGCTGCGCTCAACGGGCCGCACCAGCTCGGCGCCGCGATCGAGTCACCGTCGTCGTGGACGATCCCGAAGCAACCGTTCTCGTTCGTCTTCACCAAGGTCGGCGCGCTGAGGTTCGGCGTCGTGCCTGAGTACCCGGTGATGCCGGTGATGTTCACCTGCGCGCCGCTCACGGCGTGCTGTCCCTCGCCGTATGTCGTGACGACCCGGCCGATCACGGCGCCGAGCCCCTGCGTCAGGGTGATCGTCGCCGAGGTGTCGTTGTCGTCGCCCACGCTGAGGTTGCCGATTGCGCCCTGCAACGGCTTGCCGGTTGGCGAGTCTCCGGCCGCGATGGTCGCCGCGCAGGTGACCGACGTGCTGGCGTCCACGCCGGAGACGATGAGCCTGCCCGAGGCATCAGTCGTGTCGGGAGAGGTCGACGCGGGCGAGGCGGGGGTGCAAGCCATGCTCGACACCTTCGTGGTCGCGAGATCGCTGATGACCGTGCCGCGCGACGGGTCGAAGCGCTTGAAGGTGAGGATGATGCGCCCCTTGCGGGGGACGTGTGGTGAGTAGTCGAGGGTCTGCCCGTGGCTGACTGCCTGTGTTGCGACCGGCACCGACGACACGTAGGTCGGGTTGGTGACGAGGACATAGACCTTGTACGTGCCGTCGCAGAGCCCCCCGATGCTGTAGGTGTTGTCCCGGGCAATGATCGACAAGTTCGGGGTGGGCTTCCCGAGCGTGGTGCAGTCGGTCAGGTCCGGCACTTCGTCGGCGGCCGTCGGGCAGCTCGTCGGCGGCTGCGTAATGTGCCCCGTCGGATCGGAGAACCCCTCGGGGATGGCCCACACGCAGTTGGTGTACGAGACGTTCGCGCCGTCCTTGCCGAGCTCACCCAGCGCGCCGAGGGTTCCGGCGATCGTGTTGGCCGGGTACAGGCTCAGCTGCGGCGCGGTGGCGATACCGTTCGCCGGAACGCGCACGCTGAGCGCTCCGGGCAGGTAGCCGTCCGCCCCGATCGTGAGGTGGTAGAGCCCCGGCGCGAGGCCGTTCTCCGCCGACAGGGTGTACGGCGTCGGGCCCCGGGCGGCCGGCGCCTCGCGTGACGTCACCTCGAACGCGTCGCCGTCCTTCAACCGCGTCGCCACGGAGTGCCCGTCGCTGTCGGTCAGGGTGAACGTCACCGCGCAGTTGAGATCGGCGGGGGTGCCCGACGGGGGAGGGGGCTGGGTCGGCAGCGGCGAGGTACAGCCGAGGGTGCCGCCCGAACTCACCGCGCTGCCGACGTAGCCGGTGATCGTCGACGTGTTGACCGTTGGCGCGAGCGCCAAGTTGAAGTCGACCGGTGGGGTGGGCTTGCCGGCCATCGCCTTGACCGTTACGTATCCGGTTGTGAGCCCCGAGTACTCCGCACTGAGCACATACGTGCCCGGCGCGACCCCGTTGAAGCCGAACCTGCCGTCGGCGGTCGTGATCGTCTTATAGGTGTTCGCGGGCGACGACAGGACCAGCCCGGCTCCGTTGAGCCCCCCGATGAGGGCGTGCCCATCGGCCCCGGTCCGCGGGGTTCCGTCGTCGTTGAACAGGACACCGCTGACGGTGCCGCTGACCGACCCCGACGCGGATGTCAGAGATGCGTTGACGATCCGCTTGGATGCGCCGCGCTCGATGACCACCTTCCGGGTCTGGGTCTGATAGCCGTCCAGCGCGAACGTGACGGTGTAGGTGCCCGGTGTGAGATCGGGCAGGACATAGCTGCCGACCGGGCCGGTGGTGACGGTGGACGCGGTCCGCGAAACCGTGCCGTCCGTCGCGGTGACCTGGACGTCGCCCAGACCGGCCTTGAAGGCGTCCTGCACCGTGCCGACGAGCGATGCGACGCCGGCCTTCAAGGTGAGTGGCACGCTGGCTCCGTCCCCGGCGCCCAGGGTCACCAGTGACGACTCGGTGGACAGGCCGTCCTTGCTGATGCTCACCAGGTACGTGGCCGGGGTCGACAGGCCCGTGACCGTCCAGTGGCCGACCTCGCCCGTTGAGTTACTGCTCGCGGAGATCGTGTTCGTGCCGTCGGTGATGGTGATCTGGGCCGCGCCGACCGGGCCGCCGGGCCCGCGCACGACGCCGTTCAGCGAACCCTCGCCCGGCGCGAGCTGGACCTTGAGGGGTTGGGTCGCGACCGCGGAAGACGAGTCGACGATGTAGCGCCGGGTCTGATAGCCGGGCTTGCTGAAGGTGAGGAGGTAGTAGCCCGGCAGCTTCACGCTGGGGATCGACCACGCCCCGTCGGCGCCGGTCGCCGTCTCGCTGTTGGGCGAGATGGTGCGCGGCGCGGTGAGCAGCAGCGCCGACTGCGGCACCTTGCCCAGCGGCCGGAACATCGACGCATCGGTCGAGAACCCGACGGTCGACGCGCCCTGGGCATCCTCGTTCACGAGCGAGGTCGGGCTGATGGCGACCGCCACGCCGTCGGGTGAGTCGCCGGTCACGGTGCCGTTGAGCTGGACGGTGGCCGCCTTCGCCCCGGTGCGTGAGCCAGTCTTCGGGTTGCCCGGCTGGCCGCCACCGGGCTCCTTCGAGCCCGGCTGACCGCTGCCGGAGCTGCCGCGCGCACCGGACGCGGTCGCCGCCGGGCCGGCGACGTTCTGGTCGCGCTTGACGCGGTCAGAGAGCTTGGGAATGAACACGATCGCCAGCGCCACCCAGACGGCCACGACGGCGACCAGCACGACCGCCTTGGTGCCTCCCGGGCCGAGCACCGCGCGGACGCTGACCGCGCCCTCGACATTCTTCGGCGCTCCTGCCGAGCGCGCGGTGACGGAGTACGTGTGCCGCGCCCGCTGCCCGAACAGCCGGGGGCGCGCGACCCGGATCCTGCCCCGCACGGAAACGGACTGGCCGGCGCCGACCACGAGGCCCTCGGTGGCGAGATGGACGCGCGTGCTCGACGGCGAGCGCGCCTCGAGGCTCACCTCGGCCGGGGTCGGACCCGTGTTGGCCACCGTCAGGGTGATCTTGCGCTGGCGAACGGCCGTGACCGTCCGCGGCGTCAGTTCGACCGAGATCGCGCTCGGTTCGTCGACCACGAGCGCGACGTCGGCGATGGCGGTCGGCGCGGTGGCTGTCCCGTTGGCCGGGTCGAGGGCCTCGACTGCGATTGCGAACGGGTAGCGCGCCGGCATGGTGCCGTGCGCCGGGGACAGCGTGAGATCCGCGACGATGCTCTCGCCGCTCATCACGGGACGGCTCCGGATCGGGTGCGGCAGCCAGGCCGCGTCCATGCCCAGCACGGTCACCGCGATAACCCGCGGCTCGGGCGCCCGGTTGGTCACCGTGATCCTCAGCTCAACCGGGATGCCGGCACCCGTCCGGGTCTCGCCCGCGACTTGGACCTCGGGAGGAGCCTCGGCCGGTTCCGGCGTGAAACGCGCGCCGGTCATTGGGCCGGCACCTCGATCGTGACGCCCGTCAGCTGCTGGCTGGGCTGAACCGTTACCTGCTTGGTGGTGATCGCGTTGGCCGGGTCCGATGTGGGACCGGCCGCGACGATGTACTTCCCGGCTGCGATGTCGTCGAAGGTGAACGTGCCCGCTCCGGGCGGGTCGGGCGCGTCGTTGACCGGAGCACAGCCGGTGGTCGTCTTTGTCGTCTGGGTGACAAGAGCGGGGTACTCAGCGGCCTCGTAGAGGAACACGGTCCACCCGCAGTGCCGCTTCTCGAGCGTGCCGACGAGCTCCTGCACCGAACCGGTCATCGACGCCGGCCTGGCGAGCTTGACGTCGTGCCGAGTCCGGTCGCCGGCACCGAGCGTGATCACTGCCGAACTGGGGCTCGTCCCGCTGCCGGCCGAAACGGTGAGCGTGTAGGCGCCGGCCGGTAGCTGCTCGATGCGGTAGTCACCGCAACGGCCACTCGGCACGCTCGCGGACACCACGGTATAGGAGGACGCGCCCGAGTTGACGGTTACCCGCGCCTCACCGAGACCACTCGCGGCGTCACAGACCGTGCCACCGTCAGCCTGGGTGACCTTTCCGTACACGGTGGCGGTCGAGGACTTCATGCTGACGGCGATGCCCGCGTGGGTGATCCGAGCGCCTTGCGATTCCGGCGTGATGTTGCCGCTGCCGTCGAGTGACACGGAGACGGTCTGAGACGCGAGGTCCCGGCGCGCGAACGTGACGGTGTACGTGCCCGGAACCGGCAGCCCGTCGACCTCCCAGTGGCCGATGCTCTCGCGGCTCTCGGTCACCGTCTGGACGGTGAGCAGTCCGTCGGTCACCGTGACTGACACGCCGCCGGCGCCGGCGTCGCTCGGCATCGAGGTGACGACACCGATGAGCTTGCCGGACGACGTGCCGAGGGTGATCGAGACGCCGGCCAGCTTCTGTCCGCCGGCGAGTGTCAACGACAGCGTCTGCGTGGCGAAGCCCGCTTTCGTCGCGGTGACGGTGAACGTGGCGGGCGTAGGCAGCCCGCGAAGCGTGAAGGCGCCGGCCTGGCCACCGGTGAGGGACACGGTGCTGGCTGAACTCTGCCCGGTCGTCGCGGTGATCGTCGCGCCGGACAGCGTCCCCTTTGCCGAGCTCACCACGCCGGAGATGACGCCGTCGCCCTTAGCGAGGGTGATCTCGACCCCGGTGCGGTTCTCACCCGCGCCGATGTCGATCGACTGCGTCGAGGTCGCGTATCCGGTCTTGGTCACCACGAGCTGGTAGATGCTCGGCGACGGGACGCCGACGAGCGAGAACGTCCCGTCGGAGCCGATCGGCACCGTCTTCACGACCGCGTTCCCGTCGTCGGGGGGCAGTGGCGCTGCGGGCGTGGTGAGTCCGGTCGTGGTGGCCGCGGAGGTCGCGACGCCGCCCGCGCTGCCGGGCGTGGTCTCCAAATACAGCGTCGCGGAGGAGACGTCATCGCCGACCACCGTGCCGCTGATCGACGCGGGCACGCCGCCGAGGCTGACGTCGAGATTGGCTTGCTGCTGGGATGCGGACAACGTGATCGTCTTGGCGTCGGCATCGCTGGTCGCACCGGGGTACCACAGCTGGATGAAGCCGGC
>JAVHVD010000462.1:0-3147 GCA_032160745.1 Pseudonocardiales bacterium | reverse complement strand
TTGCTGGGCACGGACCAGCCCCATCCCCTCCAGCGATTTGACTGCCTCTCTGACGACGGTGCGGCTGACGCTGAACATCTCGCACAGCACGGGTTCGGTCGGCAGCGCGCTGCCGACCGGCAGTTCGCCGCCCACGATTCGATCGACGAGATCCTCGACCACCGCGGTGGCCAGCCGAGCCGGCCGCCGCGGCCATGACTGAAGGTTCGAGTCGCCGGCACCGTGGGGCGGGGCGGCCCGGTCGGTGAGTTGGTTCGGTCCGTCCGGTGCAACCATCGTCATCCGCTCGTCGAGGTGGGTGCAAGCATCATAGGGGCCGAGGGGTCTTGACGTCATTCGTATGACGAATTATGTTACCGGTGGTTGTCATCTGCATCACAAGCTGACGAAGGGACCGGCGGGGTGCGCGTAACGCATGTGGAATCGTTCCGGGTCAAGCTCCCGGGCGCCGCCCCGGCCTTCGGCTGGCGCCGGGGTCTGCTCGGGTCGGCACCCGACGGTGAGGCTGCAGTGCTGCGCATCGGCACCGACGACGGGGCCACCGGCGTCGCTCTGGCGAGTCGGCCGGGGATGGCGTCGGCGGTCGAGGACATCGTCGATCGCGTCCTGCGGGAGCAACTTGTCGGCGCGGATCCGCTGCAGCGGGAGTACCTCTGGCATCGGATGTGGGAGATCGACCGCACGGAGGAGTTGCCGCTGCCGGTCCTTGGCTTGGTCGACATCGCGCTGTGGGATCTTGCCGGGCGAACGTCCTCGCAGCCGGTGTGGCAGCTGCTCGGCGGGTTCCGCACTCGGATACCGGCGTATGCGTCGACCGTGACCTTCGCCAGCATCGAGGAATTCCTCGACGTCGCTACCCAGTGCCTTGACCTCGGCTACCAGGCGCTGAAGTTGCATGCGTGGGGCGATGCTCGAGCTGATGCCGAGCTGGCCCGTCGGCTGCGAGAACACGTGGGCGACGCTGTGCCGCTCATGTACGACGGCTCGGCCGGATTCGATCTGCCCGACGCGGTCTACCTCGGCAAAGCGCTCGGCGCCGCCGGCTTCCTCTGGTACGAGGAGCCGATGCGCGAGTTCAGCGTGACGGCCTACGCCCGGCTCGCCCGCCTGGTCGACATCCCGCTGTTGGTCGCCGAGACCTCCGACGGTGCGCACATGAACTCGGCCGATTTCATCGCCGCCGGCGCGGCAACCTTCGGGGTGCGCACCAGCGCATCCACGCGTGGGGGGATCACCGGCTCGATCCGCACCGCGCATCTGGCCGAGGCGTTCCGGGTACGGGCAGAGGTTCTTGGTGACGAGATACCGAGTCGGCACCTGTCGATGGCAATCCCGAACACCACGTTCTATGAATCGCTGATCACCTCCAATGTCGTGCAGAAGAAGCCCGAGGTCGACAGCGAGGGCTTCGTCCACGCACCGACCGGTCCCGGAATCGCGCTGCCGCCGGGATTGGACTACCCGGCGGCGCTGCAGCCCTATGTCGACGGCACCAATGACTGGGACGGCGTTGACCGCTCGACACCGCCGCTCGCCAGGACACCAGCACATCCACTGCAAGGCCACTAGAGAGAGGTACGACCATGCGCATCACCCGATCGCTGCGTCGACACGGCGTCATCGTGACCGCCGCCGTACTGACGGTCGCGCTCGTCGCGACCGGTTGCACCAAGAAGAGCGACCAAAGCGCCGCCGGCGGACAGAGCGTGTCTCCGGCGAAGGTCAAGATTGCGTACGTGCCCGGCGGGCCGCACCCCTACTTCCAGCCATGGAAGACCGCGATGAATCAGGCCAAGACCGACTTCGGTCTGGGCGGCGTCACGTTCAACGAGACGTCTGGCTGGGATCAGACGAAGCAGAACAGTGTGCTGCAGTCGCTGGCCGCGCAGGGCTACAACGCGTTCGGTGTGTTCGGCGTGTCCCCTGACAACATCAACTCGACATTCCAGCAGCTCGAGAGCAAGAAGCTGATGGTCGCGTCACTCGGCTCCTGCCCGGCCGGGAACACCGACTCCGCGGCCTTCTGCCTCGCCACCGACGTGGAAACGGCCGCGTACAAGGCTGCGCAGACCGCCATCCAGGCGATGGGCGGCTCAGGGAATCTCGTCCATCTCACCGGCAACAAGACCGACTCCAACACCCAGCGCCGCATCGCCGGCGTGAAGCGAGCCGTCAGCGAGTCCGGTGGCAAGGTCAAGCTCCTGCAGACCGTCACCGACATCGACGTCGACCTCCAGAGCGCACAGAAGGCCGTCGCCGACCTGCTTGGCGCCAAGGGCAAGCAGATCAACGCAATCGTCAACACCGCCTATAATCCGGCAGTCGCCTCGGCCGCCGCGGTCAAGAAGTCCGGACTGCCGATCAAGGTCGTCGCCATCGACGACGATCCGACGATCCTGGGTGGCATCAAGGATGGTTCCGTCACCGCGACCGTCGTCCAGAACCCGGTCGGTCAGGCCTACATCGGTGGCTACGCACTGATGAAGCTCGAGGGCGGCTGCACGATGAATACGCCCGGTGTGATCGTCGACTCCGGCTCGTTCGTGGTCACCAAGCCGAACGTGGCGACGTACGACGCGCAGCGGCAGGCACAGACAAAGCAACTCAAGGCCGACTTCGACAGCAAGTACCTGTCCTGCAAGTAGATCCTTCGACGCCCTGGGCCTTTGGGCCCGGGGCAGTAAGGAGCAGTAGTGCCGACCATCGTGAGCGCCGAGGCATATCTCGTGGACCTGCCGGTCGAGGCAGTGCGTACCGACGCCGTGCAGTCGTTCCTCAAGCAGGAGACCGTGTTCGTCGAGATCACCACCGACGACGGGCTTCTCGGGCGGGGGTATAGCTACACCATCGGCACCGGCGGTACCGCCGTGCTCGCGATGCTTCGGGACTACCTCATCCCTCGTCTGCTGCGAGCCGACCCACGCCGCTTCGAGGCGATCTGGCATGACCTCTACGCCTCCACGCGCGCCACCGCGGTCGGTGCCATCACCTCGCTCGCGCTGGCCGCGGTAGACACGGCGCTGTGGGACTGGCGATGCCGCAACGCCGAGCAGCCGTTGTGGATCGTCGCCGGTGGCGCCCGCGACCGCGTACCGCTCTACGACACCGAAGTGGGCTGGCTGCACCTGAGCATCGAGGAGCTCATCG
>JAVHVD010000461.1:0-16363 GCA_032160745.1 Pseudonocardiales bacterium | reverse complement strand
CGCACGACAGCCAGGGCCAGAATTACCGGTCGGGTGGCCGGGCCGATCGTGTCCTGCGGCGCCGCGTACCCGGGCACCGGGCTGCCGTAGAGCAGCGCGTACTCGTGCTGATGCGCGATGGACCACGCGCGCGCCGCGCGACCGATCGCCATCCACCGGCCGACGAGGTCCCGACGGGGCGCGGCGGACTCCGCCTGCTCGATCGCCTCGGCCATCGAGACGTAACCGTCCAAGATCAGAGCGGTCAGCAGTTCGTCCCGGCTCGCGAAGTAGCGGTAGACCGCGGACGAGACGACCCCGAGGTCACGCGCGACCGCCCGCAGGGACAGGTTCGGGCCGTCGGCGGCAAGGTGCTCACGGGCGATCTGCTTGATGTGCTCGGTGGTCTCGGCCCGCGCGCGGGCGCGGGGCGAAACTGCGGGGCGGCCGACCATAGGCCGAGTGTGCCACGATTTCGCGAGAACCGAGAGCACTGCTCTTTAAGACTGATGACGGCCGTTCAACGTCGAGGCCGGACGGCGCGAGGGGGGTACGCGCCGTCCGACACTTCGACGGTACTTGATGCGCCAACGCTCGTCCTGTTGTCCGCAGCCGATTGTCAGTCGAAGCGAGGGTCCTCGGTGCGGGTGCGCTTCAGTTCGAAGAAGTAGGGGTAGGACGCGAGCAGGCGGGCGCCGTCCCAGAGCTTGACCGCGTCGTCGCCGCGCGGGATGCGGGTGAGAACAGGGCCGAAGAAGGCGACGCCGTCGATGTGGATCGTCGGAGTGCCGACCTCCATGCCGACCGGGTCCATGCCCTGGTGGTGTGACTTGCGCAGCACCTCGTCGTACTCGGTCGACTCGGCCGCGTCGGCCAGGTCCTCGGAGAGGCCGGCCTCCTTGAGCGCCTCGACGAGCACCTCGCGGTCGAACTCGCGCTTCTCGTTGTGGCGCTTGGTACCGAGCGCCGTGTACAGGTCGCGCAGCACCTCGGGGCCGGCGGCTTGCTCGGCGGCGATGCACACCCGGACCGGGCCCCACCCGCGGCTGAGCAGCTCCCGGTAATTGTCGGGCAGGCCCTCGCGGTCCTCATTCAGCACCGACAGCGACATGACCCGGAAGTTGAGGTCGATCGATCGCTGCTTCTCGACCTCGAGGATCCAGCGCGAGGTGACCCAGGCGAACGGGCAGAGCGGATCGAAGTAGAAATCGACGACCGGACGCGCCGCGTCCACAGAAGAAGTAGTCATGTCAACCACCTTACCGCGATGCGTCGCCAACCGGACAAGTCCGAATCGCCGAAATGTCCAAATTGTGCATGGGCCCGGGGTGACGCTCAGGTGGTGCAGGAACGCGATGAGTAGCGCTGCGCTCGAGGTCGGTGACCACGAACGCGATGAGCGCTCGCGCGAAGAGCCCGCCGCCGCGCGAGCGAAGCGAGCTTGCGGCCGCGACGAAGTCGCGGAACGGCGCGAGGACGCCCCCGAGCGCAGGGAGTGGGGCCGACGCAGCGCCGTGCCCGGCGGATCAAACGTGCCCGGCCGATTAAGCCAGCGCCGCCAGCGCGTCGTCCGCGTGCATGTTCATGTTCATCTCGCTGTGGATCACCTTGACGACCCGGCGGTCCTTACCGATCGCGAACGTCCAGCGTTTCATCGGGCCGAGCTTGCCGAGCAGCCCGCTTCGCGCGACGCCGAAGATCTTGCCGACGGTCCCGTCCGCGTCCGACAGCAGTGGGTAGTCGAACCCGTGCTTGTCGGAGAACTCCTTCTGCCGGGCCACACTGTCGCGGCTGATCCCGACCCGCTGCACCCCGGCGGCGGTGTACTCGGCGCCGATGTCGCGGAAGTGGCAGGCCTCCTTCGTGCAGCCGGCGGTCATCGCGGCCGGATAGAAGAAGAGGACCACCGGGCCGTCGGCGAGCAGATCGGACAGCGAACGCGCGGTTCCGTCCTGATCGGGCAGTTCGAAGTCCGGAACGAGCTCTCCTTCATCCATGCGCTCCACCGTATATGCGGTGCCGTACCCGCAACCGGTCGTGAAAGACTTCTCGTAGGTACGCCCGCCGTCGATCCGGCAGGCGCCTGTCCGACGACTGCATCAGCTCCCACGAGGAGCGGACCCGTTACAAGGAGTGACCTGCCCCGTGGCCGTACCGAACCTGACCCGCGACGATGCCCGCGCCCGGGCCGATCTGCTGCATGTCGAGTCCTACGACGTTGTGTTGGACCTCACCGACGGCGGTGGCAAGCCCTCGGACCGCACCTTCCGGTCGACCACGACGATCCGGTTCACGGCAGCGGACGGCGGCGACCCCACGTTCGTCGACGTCATCGCGGACAAGTTCCACTCGGTCACGCTGAACGGTCGTGAGCTGGACGTCACCGGGTACCGCCCCGAGGACGGCATCACGCTGCCGGAGCTGGCCGGCGACAACACGCTCGTGGTCGATGCCGACCTGCTGTACACGAACACCGGCGAGGGCCTGCACCGCTTCGTCGATCCGCTGGACGGCGAGACCTATCTGTACTCGCAGTTCGAGACGGCCGACGCCAAGCGCATGTACGCCTGCTTCGACCAGCCCGACCTCAAAGCGGCGTTCACCTTCCACGTGACCGCCCCCGAGCACTGGCAGGTGTCGTCCAACGGACGCATCGAGCGCGAGGAGGCGTTGCCGGCCGGCAAGCTGCTGCATTTCGCCACCACAGCGCGCATCAGCCCGTACATCACCGCCCTGGTTGCCGGTCCGTACCACGTCGTCACCGATTCCCACGACGGCATCGACCTCGGCCTCTGGTGCCGAAAGACGCTGGCCCAGCACCTCGACGCCGACAACCTCTTCGAGGTCACCAAGCAGGGTTTCGACTGGTATCACGCGAACTTCGGTGTGCGGTACGCCTTCGACAAGTACGACCAGCTCTTCGTCCCCGAGTTCAACGCCGGCGCGATGGAGAACGCCGGCTGCGTGACCTTCCGCGAGGACTACGTCTTCCGCAGCCGGGTCACCGATGCTCGCTACGAGCGGCGCGGCGAGACGATCCTGCACGAGATGGCGCACATGTGGTTCGGCGACCTCGTGACCATGCGGTGGTGGGACGACCTCTGGCTCAACGAGTCGTTCGCGACCTACGCGTCGGTGTTGTGCCAGACCAGTGCGACGCGGTGGACGGACGCCTGGGCCACGTTCGCGAACGCGGAGAAGACCTGGGCCTACCGCCAGGACCAGCTGCCCTCGACCCACCCGATCGCCACCGACGCGCCGGACGTCCAGACCGCGGAGGTGAACTTCGACGGCATCACCTACGCCAAGGGGGCGAGCGTCCTCAAGCAGCTGGGCGCCTACGTCGGCGTGGACGCGTTCCTGGCCGGGCTGCGCGAGTACTTCACCGAGCACGCGTTCGGCAATACCACGCTCGCGGATCTGTTGCGCGCGCTGGAGAAGGCGTCCGGGCGTGACCTCGGCGACTGGTCCAAGGCGTGGCTCGAGACGGCGGGCATCAGCACGCTGCGTCCGGAGTTCACCCTCGATGCAGATGGCGCCTTCACCGCGTTCGAGATCGTGCAGTCGGCACCGACGGAGGTGGCAACGTCCAACACCGTGCGTCCGCACCGGCTCGCGGTGGGCCTCTACGAGGAGCGGGACGGAAAGCTGATCCGGACCGACCGGGTGGAGCTCGACGCCGCCGACGAGCGCACCGCGGTACCGGAGCTGATCGGCAAGCGGCGCCCGGCCCTGCTGCTCGTCAACGACGACGACCTCACGTACTGCAAGCAGCGCCTTGACGACGTCAGCCTGCACACGCTGCGTACCGGCGGGATCGCCAAGCTGGAGTCCCCGCTGGCCCGCACCCTGTGCTGGTCGGCCGCCTGGGACATGACCCGCGACGGCGAGCTTCCGGCCCGCGACTACGTGGCGCTGGTGGTGGCCGGCGCCGCGCACGAGGGCGACATCGGCGTCATGCAGTCGCTCACCCGGCAGGCGTTGCGCGCGCTGGAGATCTACGCCGACCCGACCTGGGCGCCGGAGGGTTACGCCGCGCTGGCGACGGCGGCGCAGTCCGCGCTGGCCTCCGCCGCGCCGGGCTCGGATCACCAGCTCGCCTGGGTGCACGCCCTCCTCGGGGCGACCCGCACGCCGGAGCAGATCGAGTACGCACGCGGCCTGCTCGACGGCAGCACGACGCCCGAGGGGCTCGCGGTCGACGACGAGCTGCGGTGGACGATCGTCCAGACGCTGTCCGCGCTCGGCGCGCTCGGCCGCCCGGAGATCGACGCCGAGGTGGCCCGTGACCCGTCGGCCGCCGGTCAGCGGCACGCGGCCACCGCCCGCGCGCTGCAGCCGACCGCCGAGGCCAAGGCCGAGGCGTGGCGCCTCGCCGTCGACGACGACCAGCTGCCCAACGCGGTGCAGGAGGCCGTCATCGCCGGCTTCGCGCACCCGACCCAGGGTGAGCTCGTCGCGCCGTACGTCGAGCGCTACTTCGCCGACGTCCGCGAAGTCTGGGAGCGGCGGACGAGCGAGCTGGCGCAGAACGTCGTCGTCGGATTGTTCCCGACGTGGACGTCGACGATCGACCCGGCGACCGTCGCCGCAGCCGACGGGTTCCTCGCCGAGTCCGAGGTCCCGAGTGCGCTGCGCCGGCTGGTCAGCGAGGGCCGCGCCGACGTCCAGCGGGCGTTGGCGGCCCGGGCCGCTGACGGTGCCTCCTGAACCGGCCCTTCCCGCGGGTTGACCGCTGAAACTTAACGCGTTACGAACATAGGGCCGGATCGTTTAACCAGGTAGCCGCCCCCCGCCCCGGAAGAAGTGATGATGCGTTCTGCCGAGCCGCCGGGGCGCCCGCGCCCTGGCCCGCGCCGCCTCGCCGCCCCGTCGGCGGTCCAGGAGCCGACTTCGCGGCACACTCCACAACGCATTCCCCAGCACTCCCCGGAGCCGTCTGGGACGGTGGTGGTCGACGGTGAGGTCATCCGGGTGCCCGGTCTCGCCGCCTTCCTGCGCCGTAACCCGAAGCTGGCCCAGCGCGGCGCTGCCGGCGCCATCGCCGCGGGCGTCGCGCTGTTTGTCGTGGCCAGCGTGACGACGCCGCTCGCGTCGGCCAGGGTGGCCGAGCCGAAGGCATCCGGCTCGACCTCGGGTGACAGCCAGGCGCCGGGCGAGCCTGCGTTCTCGATCGATCCGGCCGCTCCAGTGGTGATGCGTCTGCTGCAGACCAAGCCGACCCACGCCAAGAAGCAGGCGCCGGTGTCGCACGGCGTCATCAGCGGGCTGGCCGCCAACGGGATCCCCAAGGTTGCCCTCAACGCGTACCGGGTTGCCGCAGCGCGGATGAGCAGCGTCCAGCCCGGTTGCGGGATCGATTGGGCGCTGCTGGCCGGTATCGGCCGCGAGGAGTCCGATCACGGCCGGTTCGGCGGCGCCGTGCTGCGCAGCGACGGCGTCTCGACCCCGCCGATCATGGGCCCGGCGCTGGACGGCGTGCGCTGGGACTACATTCCGGCGCCGGCCAACGGTCAGGCCCTGTACGGCGACGGCAAGTACGCGCACGCGCTCGGCCCGATGCAGTTCATCCCGTCCACGTGGGCGCTGTACGGCACCGACGCGACCGGCGACGGCAAGGCCGACGTCTTCAACATCAACGACGCCGCGCTCGGTGCGGCCCGCTACTTGTGCGCGGCGGGCGGGGACCTCCACGCGCACGCCGGTCAGGTCCGCGCCGTCCTCGCCTACAACCACTCCGACGAGTACCTCGCCCAGGTGCTGGCCCTCGCCGACGCGTATCGCCGGGGCGTGCCGATCACCGGCCTCCCGGTGGGCATCACGAAGGGTGCACTTCCCAAGGTGACCGACACCGGCTACATCCCGCCCGCCAACCCGGGCGCCCCTACCGCGGTGGGCGGCAGCAGCAGCCACACCACCACCAAGCCGAGCACCAGCACGTCCCCGACCCCGACATCCGGTCGGAAGACAACCACTGCACCGTCGCGGGCGACCGGCAGCACGTCGTCGAAACCGGCATCCGGCACGAAATCGGCCACGTCATCGACGCCGCCGAAGTCGACGGCTCCGCCGCCCACCAGCACGTCGCCGAAGCCGAGCAACACGTGCACGCTGCTGCAGGTGCTCACGGGGAAGTGCCCGTAGCGGACTGGGTCAGCGGTTGCCGGCGGAGTCGGCGAGCATGCGCAGGCCGGTCACCAGGCCGCCGGTGAGGTCGCCGTTCGTGAACGACGCCCGCATCGCCAGCGCGGCGAGGGCGCAGGCGCGGTTGGGCAGTCGCTTGCTCGACTCGGGGCCGGTGACGATGTGCAGCCCACGCTGGCCGGGCGACACGGCGACGAGCACCGACGCGTCGTCGAGCTTCTCGAACAGCGCCTCGGCGTGCGCGCGGGTAGGAGCCTGGAACTCGCCCACATAGACCGAGAACGTCAGCCCCGTTTCGCGACTGGACAGCGTCAGGGCCTCGTCGAGCCGGCTGAGCTGGCGCGTGGTGAACGGGCCGCCGGCCGATGCCGGACCCTGTGGGCCGTACTGCAGCTCCTTTGTCGTCCTTGACGTGCTCAGCTCACCACTCACCGCTCGCACCTCCCACGGCCGTGGTCGAGGACCCGGCGCTCGCGTGCTGGACGACCGCGTCGGGGTGCGGCACGTACCAGGACGGCGGGAAATCCCACGGTCGGCCGGGTCGGTAGCGGTTGGGCTGGCGCACCATCGACTTGCCGTACACGGCGAGCGCAATGAGCGCGATGATGCCGAGCGGAATGCCGACAAACACGAGCACGGTCTGCACGACGGTCACGGCACCTACGTTAGCCAATCCAGCTGCGGCGACTCGCGTCAGGGGCGGCCGAGATCGCTCAGCAGGCTGTACTCCCGCTGACTCAGCGACGGGCGCACGACGTTCATGCCACCCTGGTCGATCGCGACCACGTCATCCTCGGTCAGCCGGTCGATGACCGACGCGTCGAGCCGCGGTCTCAGGGCCAACACGTCGCGGGCGTGCGCGCGGGTGGTGAGCACCAGCTGGGCCGACTGCCACCAACCGCTGCCGTGCGGCACGGTGGGGGCGAGGTGCACCACCGTGCTCCACGGCGCGCGAGTGAAGCCGGCCGGGGGTGGGTCGTCCATGTCGATGACCAGTGCCCAAGGCGGCGGCGTGCCCTCGAGCGGCCACCGGCGCAGTTGGTGCGAGATGGCGAAGGGCGTCTCCGGCACACCGGCGGCGAGCCGCTGCCACTCGTCCCGGCGGTGGGTGACGACGGTGAGGTCGCAGGACTGCCCGAGCAGTCGGAGCGCCAGCAGCCGGGCCAGCCCGGCCTCGCCGACGATCCCGACCCGGGTGGAATGCGTGGGGACGAGCAGCGGGAACGTCGCCGACATGCCGTTGGCGTCCAGGCCGAGGACGAGACCGGCCGGCGCCAGCTCGAGACGGAAGGGCAGCTCCCCCGGCGCCCAGCGGCGCCGTTGCAGAGGAGCGCGGCGCGGGTCAACCGAGCCGGCCACCGGAGCTCCGTGCCGGGGTGCGCTGCTCATCTCACACCCGTGCCAGGGTCAGCACGGACGCCAGGTCGCCGGGGCCGCCGCCCAACGGCAGGACGGTCGCCAGGGCCGACGGCGCCGCGGCGCCCAGCACCGCCCGATCGGCGAGCAGCGACGCCGCGACCGCTGCGACCTGTTCGGCGTCGCGAGCGCCGATGAGGACGGCGGCGAAGCTCTGCCACTGGTCGCTACTGGCGAGGTCGACGCAGAGCGAGACGATCGAGCGCTCCGGTGCGGTGCGCTGCAGCACGCCGATCAGCCGTTCGAGGTCGGCCGGGGAGCCGAGGTCGGCGGTGAACAGCTGGGTCGGCAGATCGGCTGCGGTGTCCTCGGCCAGCAGCGCGTTCAGCGCCGCGGTGTCGAGCACCCGGTTCGTGATGCCGGCCCGGCGTAGTCGCGCGGCGAGGCGGTCGAGCGCTGCCACCAGCGCCGCGCGGCTGCCCCGAGCGCCGCCGCCGTGTCCGGCCACCACGTCGCCGGCCCACGCAGGCTCGAGGCGGAGCAGCACGTGCAGCCGGCGGTGCACCGCCACGGCCGCCGCCGGCGGTCGGCGGAAGAACCCCGAACCCGGCGCCGGTGGTGCATAGGTGGTGAGTCGCATCTGCACCGCCGAGGGGCGGGACGGATCGGCGGCCACCACGCCGGCGAGGGTGGCGAGGTCGAACAGCGCGCCCTTGGCGATGTCGATCTCCACGCCGGCCGCGAAACCCTGCCCGTCGGTGATGACTCCGACGTCGCCGCTCGAGCGGCTCTGCACGCCGAGCACGCGCAGCCGGGACACGAGTTCCGCGGGATCGACCAGCTGCTCGGCGGCACCGCGCAGCCAGGAACCGCGGGCGGCGATAAGGACCGCACCGGCCACCACGACGGCGAGTGCGGCGACCGTCCAACCCAGCGCGTCGCCCAGGACGATGCCTCCGGCGACCGCGGCGATCGTCACCTCGGCCAGCACGATCAGCCCCCGCGTGCGCCGCGCGAGGCCGCTGGGGGCCGGGGCGTCGCCCGGCGCACCTCGGCCGTACCAGGGATCCGGAGGGGTGCTGCTCATCGCGTCACGACACTCCACTCGTCTCGATCGTCCGGATCTGGGCTCTTTATACTCGGGCTCCGCTCCGACCCGTCGACAGCAGGGATCCCTCTTGGCCAGCGTGCGCGACCAGGTCGAGGCGTACAACTACGCCGCGCGCCGACAGGTTCTCGCGCTGCTGCAGGGTGACGACACGGTCACCGTCGATCCACGTCGACGGCTCAACCGCTCGCTGATGGGCGGGCTGCTGGTCGGCGTCGTCGCACTCGCCGCGGTGGGTGTCGCCGGCTTCCTGTCCGGCGGGTCGGCCACCTCGATACCGAGCGACGGCGTGATCGTCGACGCCGACACCGGCGGCGCCTACGTCCGCATCGACAACGTCCTGCACCCGGCGCTGAACATGGCGTCGGCGAAGTTGCTGGCCGGGCACCAGGTCACCGACGTGTCGTCGGACACCCTGCGCGGGCTGCCCCGCGGGCTGCCCGTCGGCATCCCCGGCGCCCCCGACTCGCTGCCGTCGGCCGGGCGACTGACCACCGGATCGTGGTCGGTGTGCTCGGTGGCGCCTGAGGCGAGTGCCGCCCGGCCCGAGGTCGTGGTGTCCGTCGGCGCGCCGGTGCCCACCCCGCTGCCGCGGTCGGCCGGGCTCGTCGTCCAGACCCCGGACGGGAAGGTGTGGCTGCTCGACGACGGGATGCGGTATCAGGCATCGGACGCGGCCTCCACGCTGCTCGGCCTGGACCAGGTGCTGCCTCTGGCGATCAGCCCCGAGGTGCTCGACCTGGTCCCGGAGGGTCCGCCGCTGGCCGCGCCCTCGATCCCCGGCGCCGGCAGCGTGCCGTCAGTCTCGTTGCCGTTCGACGCCGTCGTCGGCGACCTCGTCGAGGTGGACTACGGGACGAAGCAGCCCGGTCTCTACGTCGTGCTGCCCGACGGCGTCGCCCCGGTCGACGCGTTCGCCTACTCCCTGCTGGCCGGCGGGGCCAAACACGCGCTGACCGAGCCGGCGAGCGACATCGTCTCGGTGGCGGCGAAGAGCCGGCCGGCGATCCCGGCACTGTGGCCGCGGCAGGCGCTCGGTCGCCCCGCAGCACCCCCCGCGTCGAACGAGCCGTTGTGCATCACCTACGACCCGCGCGCGCCGCACACGCCGGCCGCGTGGCCGGTCACGTTCAGCGAGCCACCGGGACTGCCTCTGGGCACGCATGCCAGTCCGGTCACGCCGGCGACCGGCAGCAGCCTGCCGACGATCGCCACGGGCGTCGCGGTGCCGTCCGGCGGCGGAGCGCTGGTCAAGGCCTCGGCCACCGGTGGGGTGAACGGCGTGTACACGTTGATCACCGACAGCGGGCTGCGCTTCACGATCACCAACGCCGACGCGGTGGGTCGGCTGGGCTACGACGCGAAGTCGGCCGTGCCGATACCGCTGCCGTTCGTCGAGCTGCTGCCGGCCGGCCCCGGTCTCGATCCAGCTGCGGCCGGAGCGGAGTACGCGGGTGCCGCGCAGGCCCCGGCGGCCACCGCGACCGGCAGCGCGCCCGCGACCGGCAGCCCCGCGCCGTCCAAGTAGCGACGGGCGCCGCGACGTCGCGATCCGCACGGATCTTCCTGACTCCGCCCGCGATCTTCCTGCACCTGGTGCCCCAACCGGCTTGCCCCGCAGGAAGATCGTCAGGACCGCGGTCCGACCTCGCGACTCCGTCCCGATCTTCCTGCACCTGGTGCCCCACCGGGCTTGCCCCGCAGGAAGATCGCGGAGCGCGTCGTCCACAGCCCCACCCGTCGTCCACAGATTTCCGGATCGGACGCAAAGACGTCGCCGACCGATCACCGTGGTCGACATGTATTCGCCTGCCGCACTCCGCTCGCTGCCCGACCCGACAATGTTCGGTGCGGATGTCGTGACCAGCGTGGGTCAGCTGCGCCGAGACGGTTGGACGGGGGCCGCGATCCGCTCTCAACTGCGCGCACGACGCTGGCAACGAATTGGGCGGGCCCTCGTGCGGCACAACGGCCAACTCGCCGCCTCGGAGCGACGGGAAGTCGCACTCGTCCAACTGGGTCCGCGCGCTGTGCTGACCTCGTTCACTGCACTTGAGGATCAGGGCCTGCAGACCTGGGAGCGGGACGAGATCCACGTCCTCGTTCCCCGTGGGGCCCGGGTCCGCAGGACTGCGGGGCTCCCCGTCGCGGTGCACTACACCGACCGCTGGGACGAACTGCCCAAGCGCGGCGGCGTGTTCGACGGACCGGCACACGCGTCCCTGCTGGCAGCCAGCAGCTTCAAGGAGATCCGGCCGGCTTGCGCGATTCTCGCGGCCTGTGTTCAGCAGCGGTTGCTGATGCCGGCCGACCTCATCGAGGCGCTCGATGCATCGGTGCGCCTGCGCCACCGTCGAGGCCTGTTGGCCGCCGCACACGACATCGGGCAGGGCGCCGAAGCGCTGAGCGAGATCGACTTCGCCCGGTTGTGTCGGCGCTTCGGTCTTCCCGCGCCACTACGTCAGGCGATACGTGTGCAGGCCGACGGACGAAGGCGCTACGTCGATGCGGAGTGGATCAGCCGAACCGGACGCCGGATCGTCGCCGAGGTCGACGGCGCCCTTCACCTGATCCCTCGCCGTTGGTGGGACGACCAGTTGCGTCAGAACGAACTGGCCATCGCGGGCGACCTGGTGCTGCGCTTTCCCACGGTCGTCATGCGCGCCGAGCCCAAGCGCATCGCCGACCAGCTGCGCCGCGCCATCGACCTGTAGCGCCGGGTCAGCCGAGCTCGGCGGGGTGCGGCTCGGGAATCCGCTCGTCGACCGCGGTGCGCGGCTTCGGCCCGGCGTGCCAGCCTCGGCGCCGTCCGCTGCGCACACTGATCGTCGCGAGCCCGACCAGCACGGCGAACGCCATGAGGCTCGCGGTCACGCCCAGCACCGTCGCGCTGCTGCTGCGGGCCGCCTTGTGGCGCACCCGCTGCACCGGCACGGCGCCGGCGCTCTCGGGCGCCGACGCCGATCGGCTCCGGACGGTCGTGGTCAGCGCCGCGTAGGGGTCGACGATGCCGTAGCCGATCGCGTCGTCGTGGCTGCCGTCACCAGGCGGCACCGCACTCTGCTGCAACCGGGTTCTGATCTCCGCGGCGCTCATCCGGCCCGCCGCCCGCAACAGCGCCGCGGCGCCGGAGACGATCGCGGTGGCAAAGCTCGTCCCGCTCACCGTGACGTAGCCCTTGCCGCCGCGCGTGACGGTGGTGAGGTCCTCGCCCGGAGCGGCGAGTGAGATCCACTTGCCGCGAGCGGTGTTCGTGGCGGCGCTGCCGTCCGCGGTCACCGACGCGACGGCGAGGACCCCGGGATAGGCCGCGGGGTAGGACGTCGCCGCGGTCCCCGCCGCCGCGCCCGCGGCCTCGTTCGCCGCGGCCGCCACGACGACCCTTCCCTTGCTCACCGCGTACTTCACCGCGGCGGCGATCTCGGGGCTGTTCGTCGTCTGGGCGAAGGACAGGTTGAGCACGTCGGCGTGGTCGGCGGCGTCCCTGATCGCCGCCGCTATCAGCGCCGATGGCGCCTGGGCGATGTCCCCCTGGATCGCCACCGGGTAGATCGTGGCCGCCGGCGCGATTCCCGACACCCGGTCGTCGCCGGCGGTGGTGCGTCCGGCGATGATCCCGGCGACCTCGGTCCCGTGTCCGTCACAGTCGACCCGTCCGTTCGCGGCGTGCGTGAACACCGCGGGCGTGTTGACGACGCGGTACGTCTGGCCGTTTTGCACCGCGCCGGCGAGCTTGGGGCTGGCCGGATCCACCCCCGTGTCGACGACGGCAACGGTCACCCCTTTGCCGGTGGACAGCGCCCACGCCTGATCAAGCCCCAGTCGACCGATGAGCGGGTCACGCGGCGCCAGCGGCGGGATCGGCACACCGGGCGACGGCGCCTGCTGACAGCCGTCAGGTGCGAGCGCCACGGCCGGCTCGGACACGCCGAGTGACGCCACAGCGACCAGCCCGGCCACACCGGCCAAAGCTCCCGCGCGCACCCGCCGCCGTCGCACCACGGTCCTCAATCGCCGAGGTGGAAGATCTTCGAGTAGACGTCCCACACGCCGAGGACAAGCGGGGCGACGGCCACCAGCATCAGCGTCTCGAGCAGGTCCACGAGCCGGCGCTGACGCGGTGACGCCTCCCATCGGCCGGCGGTGGCGCCGACGACGAGCGCGCCGACGGCGACGACCCCGGCGACCGCCGCCGCGACGGCGAGCGGCCGCACCTGCGACGAGGTGAGGAACGAGATCCCGATACCGAGAGACGCGATCGTGGCGGCGAGGACGGCGATCATGACCGGCTGTCGCGCGGCGTACAGCCGGGTGCGCAGGAAGACCAACGCGACGAGGACGGCCGCGAGCGAACGGGCCCATGTGTCACCGGAGACCGCCAGCGCGATGCAACCGACGCCGGTGACGGCGAGCGCGCCGGACGTGAGCCCGGTGAGCAATGCGCGTGCGTTCGCGACCCGCTGCGTGGTGACGGCCTGATCCACCTCGCCCGGCAGCTCGGCCAGCTCGGGTGCGGTCAATGCCAGCTGTGGGCGGGGCAGCCGAGCGAGTCGCAGCGCCATCGGCGGCAACACCGTCGTGGTGGCCAGGGCCAGCGGCGCGATCAGCGCGGCCGGCCGGGTCGCCCCGGTGTGCCCGACTGCCGCGAGCAGGCCGCCGAGGGCGCCGAACACGGCCACCACCGCGTAGCCGCCGGCCACCGCCTCGTACCCGCCGACGACAGCAGGCAGCGCCGCGGCCACGAGCAACAGCGCGGCACAGGCCACGAGGAGACGATCGCGATCCCACCCGCCGGACACGTACAGGGCCGCCCCGACGGCGGCGAACGGTCCGGCCACGGTGGCGACGAAACCACCGCCGGCCAGGTCACCGGCCGCACGGGACACGGCCAATCCGCCGAGCAGCAGCACCACCGCCACCGCGACGCAGATCGACGCCTCGAGCACTCCGTGCCGCGGCATCCGCGCCAGGGCCGCCAGCGCGAGCAGGGCCGCGAGCCCGCCCACGACCGCGGACGCCGCCCGCCGCTCCCGCGTCGTCCACCGCTCGCCGACGGCGTTCCTGCCCACGAGCTCCACGACGTCGTCGAACAGCGGCTCGTCGACGACCGCGCGCAGTGGCTGCAGCACCAGGACGTCGCCGTCGCGCACCTCGTTGGCGTCCATGCTGCGGCTGAGGTCGAGGCGGCGACCGTCCATGCGGCACAGCCGCCAGCCCCCGTGGCCGGGCACGCCCGCCTCGGAATCCTGGCCGATCTGACGCAGCAGCACCGGCAGGAACGCGGCGACCGGCACCGAGTTGGGGACGGCGACGTCGGCGCGGGTTCTCGGCGCGGACAGCGTGATGCGCGAGAAGCCGGACAGCGGCGACGGTGCGGTCACGCTCGCGTCACTCCTTCGCTCCGGATGGCCGGGGTACCGATGGGCGGCATGGGCCGGATGCACAAGAATGCCCCGACAGTGCATTGTGTCCTACTGGCGCGACGATCTTGCCAGCCGCCGACGACGTCGAGGAAGGAGTCGCGTGACGACCACCGTGTTCCGCAGGCCACCGCGGATCGCGCCGCCGACCGTCCCCGGCGGCGACCTCGTCATGCAGCCGCCGCCGGACCTCCCGCGGCCGGACGGCGGCAACACCTGGCTCACCGCGCTGCCGGCCCTGTCCGGACTCGGCTCGGTCGCGTACATGTTCGCCGGCCCGGCCAACCCGATCACCTACGTGGCCGGCTCCATGTTCCTGTTCTCCTCGCTCGCCATGGTCGGCGGCAGCGTGCTGCGCAACCGGACGTCCAACAAGGGCAGCGCCAACCAGTCCCGCGCCGACTACCTCCGCTACCTGCGACGGATGCGCGGCGACGTCCGCCAGGTCGCCGCGGCCCAGCGCGAGCTCGCGTTGTGGCGCGGCCCGGCCCCCGACCAGCTGTGGACGATCGCCTCCGGGCCGCGGCTGTGGGAGCGGCGCGCCGCGGATCCCGACTTCGGTCTCGTCCGCGTCGGGCGCGGCCCGCAGAGTCTGATCACTCCCCTCGTCACCGGCGAGACCGGGCCGATCGACGAGCTCGACCCGCTGAGCTCGACCTCGCTGCGCCGGTTCGTCATCACGCACAGCGTCCTGCCCGACGAACCCATGATGCTGGCCAGCCGCCGCCTCGCCGGCGTGCGGCTCGGCGGGTCGCGCGACGAGGCGCGCGGCCTCTGCCGGGCGCTTCTCGTCCAGGCCGCCACCTTCCACGCGCCCGACGACCTGCGCATCGCCATCTGCACCCGCGACCCCGACGCCGAGGAATGGGCCTGGGCCAAGTGGCTGCCGCACGCCCAACTGCCCGACGAGACCGACAACGTCGGACCGACCCGGCTGATCACCCCGTCACTCGCCGGCCTCGAGGAACTGCTCGGCACCGAACTCACGAACCGGCCGCGGTTCAACCGCACCGCGACGCCGGACCCGGACGTCCCGCAGTTGCTCGTCGTCGTGGACGGCGGCCGGGTCGACGGTGCCGAGCTGCTGCTGGACCCCGACGGGCTGCAGGCGGTCACGATCATCGATCTGGACGGCGTCGCCCAGGAGCTCGCCGTCCTGCACGGGATGAGCCTGGTCGTCGACGACGGCAAGATCGCCCAGCGGGTCGGCGACGAGCTGGTGTGGCTCGGTGACGCCGACGCCACCCCCGTGCCGCTGGCCGAGTCCATCGCCCGGCAGCTGGCCGGAGTCCGACTCGACACCGTCGCCGCGCAGGGCGAGGACCTCGGCAGCGCCGACAACAGCCTGCCGGGGCTGCTCGGCATCGCCGATCCGGGCGACCTCGACGTCGAACGCCTGTGGCGGCCGCGCCCGGTCCGCGACCGGTTGCGCACACCGATCGGCCCGTCAGCCGACGGGACCGTGCTCGAACTCGACATCAAGGAAGCGGCGCAGGACGGGATGGGGCCGCACGGTCTCGTCATCGGCGCGACCGGATCCGGCAAGTCCGAGCTGCTGCGCACCCTCGTCCTGGGCATGGCGGCGACGCACAACAGCGACGTCCTCAACCTCGTGCTCGTCGACTTCAAGGGCGGCGCCACGTTCGCCGGGATGGCCGACCTGCCGCACGTCGCCGCGGTCATCACCAACCTCGAGAACGACCTCACGATGGTCGACCGCATGCGCGAGGCGCTGTCCGGCGAGCTGAACCGCCGGCAGGAGGTCCTGCGCGACGCGGGCAACCTGGTCTCCATTCGCGACTACGACCGCGCCCGCGCCCAAGGCGCGAACCTCGCACCGCTGCCGTCGCTCTGGGTGGTGGTCGACGAGTTCAGCGAGCTGCTCGCCCAGAAGCCCGACTTCTCCGAACTGTTCGTCCAGATCGGCCGGCTCGGTCGCTCGCTCGGCGTCCACCTGCTGCTCGCGTCGCAGCGCATCGACGAGGGCCGGCTGCGCGGGCTGGAATCCCACCTGTCGTACCGGATCGGGCTGCGGACGTTCTCCGAATCCGAGTCCCGGGCCGTCCTCGGCGTGCCCGACGCGTACACGCTGCCCAGCTCTCCCGGTCACGGCTACCTCAAGGCCGACACCTCCGGGCTGCGGCGATTCCGCGCCGCCTACGTCTCCGGCCCCTACCGACGCACCGACGCCGAAGACGCCATCGACCTGCTGCCGGGCAGCGAGGTGCGTCCGTTCACCGCGTCCTACCAACCCGTCCTCGCGCCGTCCGATCTCGCCGCGCTGAACCCGGAGCAGGCCGCGGAGGACGAAACCGGTGCCGACGAGACCTCGATGCTCGACGTGATGGTGGGTCAG
>JAVHVD010000460.1:0-7208 GCA_032160745.1 Pseudonocardiales bacterium | reverse complement strand
TCCGAGGCGGCGGGCCGGACCCGACCGACAATCGCGGTCATCCCGCCGACATCGATCGAGCGAACCCGCGAGGAGGCGCTCGAGCACGTCAACATCCCCGGCCTGCTCGCCTGGGCCAACAAGGCGAAGTTCGCCGTGAAGCCGCCGTCGGGCAGCTTCGAGACGGTGGACGATCTCGAGGGGCAGCTCATCGCGGGCGACCCCGACGAGGCGGTCGCCGAGTGCAAGAAGTTCGAGGCGCTCGGAGTCGAGCACCTGGTCTTCGACTTCCGGTTCAAGTTCGACAAGTGGTACGACCAGATCGAGCTGCTGGGCTCCGAGGTCCTTCCCAAACTCAGGTCATGAGGCCGGCCGGACGCAACCGGGTCGTCGCGCTCGTCGCTACGCTCGGGACGGGACGGCCAGGAACGACGTGTCGCAAGCTCTAGGAGTGTCATGCCGTCGATGAGGTTCGAGCGCGAATTGCTCGTCACCGCAACTCCCGACCAAAGCTGGAAGATTCTGACGGACGTTCCTCGGCTGGTCTCCTGGGTCACGATCCTGGACGACGCCAAGGAGATCGCCCCTCTCGAGAGCTACCAGGCGGTGCTGATGGACCGGATGGGGCCGTTCCGGCTCCGCGCCGATCTCGACATATCGGTGAGTGAGGTAGAAGTCGGCAAGCAGATCCGGGTGCGGGCAAACGGCGAGGATCGGCAGGTGTCGTCCCGTATCGCCGTCGACGCGATGCTCACCCTCGCGTCGGGCGAGGAATCGCGCACGCGGATTCGCGTCGTGGGCGCGTACGAGGTCGTGGGCCGGGTCGCCACCCTGGGCTCGGGAATGATCAAGCAGAAGGCCAGCAAGATCATCGACGAGTTCTTCACCCACGCGGCCGCCGAGCTCGGAGGTTGAGTTCGTGCTCCCCGAGTTCACCATCACCCGGCCCTCCCGGATCGACGAGGTCATCGACGTGCTCAGCGCCGACGTCGTCCCGTACGCCGGCGGCACCGAGCTGCTCCTCGCCATGAAGATGGGGTTGCTGGTCCCCACCGGACTGGTGGACCTCAAGCGGGTTCCGGGCCTGCGCGAGATCGCGGTCTCCGATACCGCACTCCTCATCGGCGCAGGTGCCACCCATGACGACGTAGCGCGCAACGAGCTCGTCCGAACCTCCGCTCCGTTGCTCGCCGAAGTCGAGACCCGGGTGGGCAACGCCCGGGTCCGCGCACAGGGCACCGTCGGCGGGAATCTCTGCTTCGCGGAGCCGCGCTCGGATCTGCTGGCGGTTCTCGCCGCGATCGACGCGTCGCTCGTCCTACGGTCCGTGCGCGGTGAGCGGACGCTGTCGATGTCGGAATTCGTCCTCGGTCCGTACTGGACCGACCGCGCGGACGACGAGTTGCTGGTGCATGTGTCGATTCCGATGCCGTGTCCCGCCGGTGCCTATCTGAAACTGCAGATCACCGAGCGCCCGACCGTCGGCGTGGCCGCCGTGCGTACCAGCTCGGGGCAGTGCCGGTTGGTCGTGGGCTCGGTCGTCGAGGTACCGCTCGTGATCACCGCCGAGTCCTGGGAGGAGATCGACCCGGTGGCGATCGCCCGGGAGGTCGAACCGGTCAGCGACATCGCCGGATCGAGCGAATACAAGAAGCACGTCACAGAGGTCTACGTCCGGCGCGTGATCGGGCTGGCCCAAGGCGGTGGCCGATGAGCGAGCCACACGTCTCCGAGACGAAGTCGGCCACGACCTCGCGCCCGGGTTCGGCCACCGAGGTCGCGACGACGGTGAACGGGGTCGCCCATCGTTCCTGGGTCGCCAACCGGACCACCCTCGCGTCGTTCCTGCGCGACGGGCTCACCCTCACCGGCACCAAGGTGAGCTGCGAGCTGCAGGTCTGCGGCGTCTGCTCGGTGCTCGTCGACGGCCAGCCGGTCAGCTCGTGCACCTACCTCGCCGCCGACGTCGACGGCCGGACGGTCGAGACCGTCGAGGGGCTGGCCAGCGGCGAGCGGCTGCACGCCCTGCAGCAAGCCTTCGTCCGCAACTTCGCGCTGCAGTGCGGCTTCTGCACGCCGGGGTTCCTGATGATGTCCAAGGCCCTGCTGGAGCGGAACCCGGATCCGACCGAAGACGAGGTACGCGAGTACCTGGACGGCAACATCTGCCGGTGCACCGGATACCAGCCGATCGTGGCCGCCGTACTCGAAGCCGCCGCCGAGATGCGAGGAGGCCGGAGTGCCTGAGGTCGACGCGGGGGCCGAGCACGGGACCGTCGGACGCTCCGTGCAGCGCCGGGACCTCCTCGAAAAGGTCACCGGCGCTGCGATCTACACGGTGGACATCACTCCACCCGGCACGCTGCACGCCAAAGTAGTTCGTTCGGCGTACGCGCACGCGCAGATCGTCCGCATCGACGCCGAGGCGGCGCTCGCGATGCCCGGCGTCGTCGCGGTGGTCACCGCCGACGACATCAAGGACCTCTATCCGCGATTCGGCCACATCGTCCCGGACCACTACATCCTCGCGACCGGCAAGGTGCGCTACTACGGCGAGCCGGTCGCGCTGGTCGTCGCCGAGACGTTTGCCGCGGCGGCCGATGCTGCGGCCGAGGTAGAGGTGCACTACTCCGAGCTGCCCGCGGCGATGTCGGTGGCCGAGGCCCTTGCGCCTTCCGCCCCGCTGGTCCACGAGGAAGCGTTCGTCGTGAGCGCCGACGAGTCGTTTTCTGCGATGGCGGCGACCCCCACGCTCGAGGAGGTGACCGAGCGCACCAACGTCGCGCACGAGGTCGCGCTCGGGTGGGGCGACGTCGAGGCCGCCCTTGCGTCGGCGCACCTGGTCGTCAGCAATGAGGGCATGAAGTTCCCGATGCTCTACGCCTACGCGATGGAGCCGTACAACGCGATCGCAACGTACGCCGACGGACAGCTGCACGTCATCAGCACTGCCCAGCACCCGTTCATGGTGCGGACCGACCTGGCGCGGATCTTCGACCTCCCGCTTGCCCGGGTGCGCGTCCAGGTGCCCTACCTCGGTGGTGGCTACGGTTCGAAGTCGTACACCAAGGTGGAGCCGCTCGCCGCGGTCGGATCGTGGGCCACCGGCCGTCCGGTCAAACTCGTACTGGACGTCGAGGAGGCGATCTACACCACCCGCGCGGACGCCGCCGAGGTCAATGTCCGCACCGCCTTCGACGCGGACGGCGCGATCCTCGCCCGCGACATCGAGCTCCGTCTCGACTCGGGGGCCTACGCCGACAACAGCCCCTTGGTGCTGGCCAAGGCCGCCAACCGCTGCTTCGGTCCGTACCGGATTCCGAACCTCCGCGTGCGGGCTCGGTCGGTCTACACGAACACGTCGCCGGCGTCGTCCTATCGCGGCTTCGGCGCCCCCCAGGGCTCGTTCGCGTGCGAGGTCAATCTCGACAAGGCCGCGGACCTCCTGAGCATCGACGGCGACGAGCTGCGTCGACGAAACCTGGTCGACCACGGCGAGGAGATCCTGCCCGGCAAGCGCGGCCTCGACGCCGATCTGAAGGCCGACCTCGACCTCGTCGTCGACTCGCTTCGCCGTGACGCGACCCAGGCCCAGGCATCCGGCATCGGTTATGCGGTGACCGCCTCCGACGCGGGTGCGTTCCCGGTCTCCACGGCCCAGGTCCGCCTACAGACCGATGGGTCGGTTGTCGTGCTGAGCGGCTCGACCGAGATGGGGCAGGGCAGTCGCTCAACTCTCGCCCAGATCGCGGCCGAGGAGCTGGGCGTCGAGCTCGACGTCGTCAGCGTGTCGCAGTCCGACACCGCGACCGTTGCCTACGAGCGGACGACCGGGGCCAGTCGGACGACGACGCTGACCGGATTGGCACTCCAACGCGCCTGCGCGGACGCCCGCTCGAAGGCGGCCGAGATGGCAGCGGAGGTCTTCGGCTGGTCCGCCGGTGAGATCACTCAGGTCCGCGGCGGGGTGTGCGGACCGCAGGAGCGGTTCGTCGCATTCGGCGAAGTGATCATGCGCTGGTTCGGCGCGAACGCGGGAGAGATCACCGGCATCGGGCTTGTCCGGCGCACTGGGGCGACCCAGAAGATGCCGCCGTTCTGGGAGTGCGGGATCGTCGGTGTCGAGGTGGACGTCGATCAGGAGACCGGCGAGATCGACGTGCGCCAGCTCGTCACGGTGGCCGACGTCGGTTTCGCGATCAACCCCCGTGCGGTGGAGGGGCAGGACCTCGGCGCGGCGACACAGGGGATGGGCATCGCACTGTTCGAAGAGCTGATCTACGACGGACCGCAGCTGGTCAATCCGAACGTCGTCGACTATCGCGTGCCCCGGATGCGCGACCTGCCGGCCAAGATCGACACGATGATCGTCGAGCGGCGCGACGGTATCGGCCCTTATGGCGCGAAGGGCGCCGGCGAGGGCGCGCTCAACCCCATGGCGGCCGCCGTCGCGAGCGCGGTGGGACGGGCCATCGGAAAGTGGCCCACACAGGTACCGCTCACTCCGGAGCGCGTCTGGCGTCTGATCAACGACCTCCCGGAGGCCGAGAGCTGATCGCCGCCGACCGGTCTCGACGAGGATGTCATCAGGGCTTGCCGTGCGCCGGCTTGCCCCCTAAGTTTGGATACGATATTCACTATAGGCATCAGCTCGCGGCCAGCTTGCCGTCGTCGGCCCGGTGCCGCGCCGGTCACGGCACACCAGTAAGTGATCGGGACCGATCACACATCGAATCTCTCACGCCGTGGCGTGACCGTTCGGAGGACATCAGATGACCACCATCGAATTCGGGATCCGGGTGCCGAACTCAGGCCCCCTGTCGAGCGTCGACAACCTCGTCAGGTCGGCCAAGAGTGCGGAGGCGCTCGGGTTCGACACGGTGTGGGTGCACGACCACATCGTGTGGAGTTCGGAGATGCACCGTCACCACATCTCCTCCGGTTCGAAGGAGGCGATCACCGAGGATCAGACGGCCGACTTCTACGAGTCGTTGTCGACACTGGCCTTCCTCGCGGCGCACACCGAGCGCGTGAAGCTCGGGGTCGCCTGCATCGTCATGCCCACACACAACCCGATCTACACCGCCAAGCAGACGGCCACCATCGACCACCTGACCAACGGCCGGTTGATCGTCGGTGTCGGGCTGGGCTCGCGGGCAACGGAGGGGTCGAACGAGTTCGACGTCTTCCAGGTCCCGTTCAAGCAGCGTGCGTCGCTGACCGACGAGTACATCGAGGTCATGAAGTCCGTGTGGACCCAGCCGCTGGCCACCCACCAGGGCAAGACCATCCAGTTCACCGACGCCGAGATCTTTCCGAAACCTGTACAGCGGCCGCACCCGCCCATCTGGGTCGGTGGCTGGACCGACAAGGCGGCGGCGCGCACCGGCCGCGTCGGCGACGGGTGGATCCCGGGCTGGCTCTCGCCGTCCGAAATGACCTCCGGGCGTGAGGTCCTCCGGAGCACCGCCGAAGAGAACGGCCGCGACCCGGACAAGATCGTGATCGCGGTCGAGAAACTCACCGCCATCGCCAAGACCCGTGACGAGGCGCTGAAGCGCGCGCTCCCGACCGTGGAGACCAGCAGCAAGACCTACGAGCGCGACGTGAACGACATGGATTTCGCGATGCAGCGACACATCTTCGGCTCCGTCGACGACGTGCGCAACCGCGTGCAAGCGTACGTCGATGCCGGCGTCACCCATTTCGAACTGAAGCTGATGTACGGCTCGATCGACGAGATGGAGGAGCAGATGCAGCTTTGGGCCGAAACAATCATGCCCGAGTTCCGCTGACCGCTGCACCGCCATCAGATGACGCGACGAGAGGTTCGTCCTTGAGCCAGCCAGATGCGAAGAGCCAGGAGAGCGAGTTCGACGACCCGGACTTCGTCATCCTCGATGACTTCGGCGGTCCCGAGGAGGAACCGGAGGAGGTGCCCGACCAGATCCGGCTCACCACGGTCGGCATCGACATCGGCTCGGCCACGACGCACTTCCTGCTCTCCCGCATCACCCTCCGCCGCCTCGGCGTAGCTCTGATGAGCCGCTTCGAGATCGTCGCCAAGGAGGAGGTGTACCGCTCGGGCATCCTCTTCACGCCGTACCGGTCGGCGACCGAGATCGATGCGGTCGCGCTCGAGGAGTTCTTCGTCGCGCAGTTCGCCGAGTCCGGCGTCGGCTACGACGAGCTGGACACGGGCATCGTGATGCTCACCGGCGAGGCGGCGCGCAAGGCCAACGCTCGCAACATCGCGAGCCTGTTCGCTCGCACCATGGGGAAGTTCGTCTGCAGCTCGGCCGGTCACCATCTCGAGGCCCGGATGGCGGCGAACGGGTCGGGCGCCGCGCTCGAGTCCCGGGAGCGGAGCAGCCGGATCATCAACCTCGACATGGGTGGCGGGACGTCGAAGTTCACGCTGATCGAGTCGGGGGAGATCAACGGAACGTCGGCGCTGAACGTCGGCGGTCGGCTCGTCGCCATGGAGAACGGCCTGATCATCCGGATCGACGACGCGGCGAGCAAGGCCGCCGCCGCGGCGGGCCTCGAGCTGGTGCTGGGCCAGCCGCTGCCCGATTCCGATCGCCGGCTGCTGTGCGCCACGCTGGCGGACTCGGTCGTCGAGTACCTGACGCTGCCGCCGGAGCAGTTCTCCCCGCTCACCCGCGACCTGCTGCTGACCGAGCCGGTGGCCGGCCTGCCGGAGATCGCCGACGTGATCATGTCCGGCGGCGTCTCGGAGTACCTCGACAACGTGGTCGAGGCGACCTCGGACCTCGGACCTACCCTCGCCGCCGAGGTGTACGCCAGGGCCACTGCAGCCGGACTGACAGTCCGGGCCGCCACCGAGCGGATGCGCGCCACCGTGGTCGGCTTGTCGCAGTTCACCACGCAGTTGTCGGGGGACACCGTCTTCGTCTCGTCCGCGGCGGCGACCCCCCAGATGAACCTGCCGGTTGTCATGGTCGACCTCGACAAGGGCGGTCCCGAACCCACCGCCGACGCGGTGGCAGCGGCCATACATTCCGGTCTTGTCGAAGGCGGGCGCGTCGAACTCCTCGACCCGTTGGCCCTGAGCCTGCGCTGGAGCGGCCGTCCGTACTTCCGGACGTTGACGGCGATCGCGCAGGGGGTGGCGCTGGCGGCCGAGCGGGATCTGCCGGACGGCGCGGTGGTGGTGACGTTGACCCAGGACTGTGCGCGGTCGTTGGGGCGGGCGTTGCGTGAGG
>JAVHVD010000459.1:0-5859 GCA_032160745.1 Pseudonocardiales bacterium | reverse complement strand
ACTCCTACGCCGGGCTGTCGTAACTCGCGGGCTCAGATCAGCGCGGCGACCATCGCGTCGGCAATGAAGGCGCGGTATCTCGCCCGGTTCCAGCCGCGGCGCAGCGCCAGCACCTCGTAGAGCTCGGACGCGCTGAACATCCACAGGATGTCTGTCACCTGGGTCGGCCTGAGCCCAGCGCGGACGCCGCCGGTCTTGAGCAGGCGCCGGGCGTTGTGCCGCATGCGGGTCAACCGCTGCTGCTCGGTTTCGGCGAGTAGCGCCGCCATGGCCTCGTCCCGGTCGGCAGCAGCGCGGACGAGAAGCAGGATCGGCACCACCTCGAAGGTGACCTCGGCGTTCAGCCGAGCCCACTTGCGCAGCATCTGCTCGGCGTCGGTCTCCGCGGCGCTCATCGCATCGGACCGGACGGGTGCCGGGACATCCCCCCGCCCGCCGAGCGCCTGCTCCCACAGGGCACGGACCAGGCCGGGCTTGCCGCCGAACCTCTTGTAGATCGTCTCGACGGACACGTCGGAGTCGGCGGCGACGGCGGCAACGGTGGTCGCCGCGTAGCCGTCGGCGAGGAAACGCTTTCGCGCTGCGGCGAGGATCGCCTCCCGTGCGAGTTCAGCTTGCCGCTTGCGGCGGCTCGAGTCGTAACGCCGGCTCGTCTTGACCACAGTCCCAATCAGATCCATAGTGTTGTATCGAATACTGCAAACTGTAACAGATGAGGTGATCGAGATGGCCGACGCGCTGGCTTGGATCGACCGGCTCGAGGCGGCGACGAATGCGCATGACCTCGAGGCGCTCGTCGACTGCTTCGACGAGGCCTATGAGAACGTGGCGCCGGCTCATCCGCAGCGGGGCTTCTCCGGCTTCGAGCAGGTGCGCCGCAACTGGTCGGCCTTCTTCGTCGATATTCCGGACATCGCCGTCCGCGTCCTGCGCAAGGCCGAGCACGGGGACACGCTGTGGACGGAATGGGAGATGTCGGGTACTCGCCGCGACGGCGCTCCGCACGAGATGCGCGGCGTGATCCTGTTCGGCATCGTCGACGACCGGGCTCGGTGGGCGCGGTTCTATCTCGAGCCGGTCGAGCGGCAGAGCGGCGACGCGGACGCGTTCGTCCAGCAACTCACGACCGGGCCCGAGCGATGATTCTCGTCGTCGGCGGTACCGGCCGGCTGGGCCGCCAACTCGTCACCGACCTGCTGGCGCGCGGGGACAAGGTCCGGGTGCTCACCCGCGATGGCAGTCGGGCGGACGAGCCCGGCGCCGAGGTGGTGATCGGCGACCTCCGCGACCCGGCGTCACTCGGGCGGGCGGTGGCCGGGTGCACGGCCGTCGTCTCGGCCGCCCACGGCCTGCTCGGCGGGCGGGGCGCCGGACCCGAGCAGGTCGACCGCGACGGCACCGTCAACCTCGTCCGTGCCGCGGTCGAGGCGGGCGTCGAGCACCTGGTGCTGGTGTCGATGCACGGCGCGTCACCGGATCATCCGATGGAGCTGAGCCGGATGAAGTACGCCGCCGAGGAGGCCGTCAGGGGGAGCGGGATCGGCCACACGATCCTGCGCCCGCCCGCGTACTACGAGACCTGGATCGACATCCTCGGGGCCAAGCTGGATTCGGGCGGCCCGGTGATGATCTTCGGCCGCGGGCGCAATCCGATCAGCTTCGTCTCGGTGGTCGATGTCGCGCGGGCCGTATCGACCGCGTTGGACGACCCGCAGCTGCGCGGGCAGACGGTCGACGTCGGCGCTGCGGAGAACCTGACGATGATCCGGTTCGCCGAGCGGCTCGTCGAGCACGCAGGTGGTGGATCGAGGATCCGACACCTTCCGTTGCCGGTGCTGCGGGCGATGTCCGGGCTCGCCCGGCCAGTGGCGCCGGCCTTCGCCCGGATGGCTCGCAGCGCGGTGGCGATGGACACCGGCGACATGGCGATGGCGCCGGGGCGTGTCGAGCCGTTTCCCGACATCACCTGGCGGCGGCTGGCCGAGGTGCTGGGCTGACCGCCAACTCAGGGGTGTCGTCGTCGTCCTCGTCCGGCGGGAGTGGACGGCGCAGGCTGGCGACGACGGCGACGGTCAGCGCCACCACGATCACGCCGAGGCTGAGGAGTGACGGGATCTCCGGGATGCTCGGGCTGACCAGTTTGTGCCCGGCCTGCAGGAACAGCTTCGCGCCGATGAAGGCGAGGATGAACGCGAGCCCCTTGCCCAGGTGGTGGAAGCGGGCCAGCATCCCGGACAGCATGAAGTAGAGCGCGCGCAGGCCGAGAATGGCGAAGGCGTTGCTGGAGTAGACGATGAACGCCTCGTCACTCACCGCGAGGACGGCGGGCACGCTGTCCACGGCGAACATCAGGTCGGCGGCCTCGATGGCGGCGACCACGGCCAGCAGCGGTGTGGCGACCCGCTTGCCCGCCTCGCGGACGACGAACTTCGCGCCGGAGTAGGTGTCCGATACCGGCATCACCTTGCGCAGCAACCGCACGGCCAGGCTCGTGCCGGGGTCGACCGTGTCGTCGCTGTCCCGGACGAGCTTGACCGCGCTCCAGATCAGAATCGCGCCGAAGACGAACAGGATCGCGGTGAACTTGCTGACCAGAGCCACCCCGGCGGCGAGGAAGATGCCGCGGAACACCAGCGCGCCGATGACGCCGAAGAACAGCGCCCGGTGCTGGTAGGCGCGCGGCACCTGGAAGTAGCCGAAGATGAGCGCGAAGACGAACAGGTTGTCGACCGACAGGCTCTTCTCGAGCAGGTAGGCGGTGGTGAAGTCGACCGCCGCGCCGCCGCCGAGGGTGAGGCCGAGCGCAACGGCGAAGAGCAGCGAGACGGCGACCCAGATCGCGCTCCAGATGGCGGACTCGCGGAAGCCGATGACGTGGGCGCGGCGGTGGGCGATCAGGTCGACCGTCAGCATCACCGCGACGATGCCGCCGAAGACCAGCCAGCCCCAGAGTGGAACGTGCATGGGAACTCCTCGAAGGTGGACGGCGAACCGTGGTCGCCGTTCCTCCTCGAGTCTTGCTGCGCACTATGCGCATTGCAGGGGCAGTTCTGGACGATCTGGCGCCACTTTCTTGCCGTACTACGGCAAGTCGGGAGCCTGCCTGCCGGGCTGCGCGTCGGCCGGCCAGCCGAGCAGCCGGGCCCCGACCGCGGCCACGTGCAGCGCAAGCCGGTCGTGCGGGTCGGTCGGGTCGCGGCCGAGCAGGGTCGCGAGCCGCCCGAGGCGGTAGCTCGCGGCGCGGACGGACAGGTGCAGTGTCCGCGCCGTCGCTGCGGTGTTGCCGCCGGAGTCGAGGTAGGCGGTCAGCGTGTGTAGCAGCGCGCGATTCGTCGTGGTCGGAGCGGCCAGTGGCGCGAGCACGTCATCGACGAGGTCGGTGATCGCGGTGCGGTCGCGCAGGATGACGTCGTACACCAGCAGGTCGGCGGCGAGGACGACGGGCGCGTCGAGGTGCAGCCGCTCGGCGAGGTCGAGGGCGTTGCGGGCCGCTTCGTAGGACGCGCGGACCCCGGTCGGCCCGCTGTGCGTCCGTCCCATCCCGACCTGCCACTGACCGAGGCCACGTCCGCGGGCGGCGCTGCCCGAGCGCAGGGTGATCGCGATCTGATCGGCGACGTGCTGGACCGCGACCCGGTCGGGTGCGGCAAAGACGACGACCAGGAGATGTTCCTTGGTGGCGATGAGCGCGCCGGCGTCGCGACGGCGTCCGAGGATGGCGCGCTCGAGCTGGGCGACGATCGGGGTCGCGTCGGCGAACTCGTGCTCGGCGCGGACGACGGCGACGGCGTGCGGGGCGGCGAGGTCGATGCCGAAACCGGCCGCCCGGGCGACGAGTCCGGCGAGGTCGGCCCGCCCGGAGAGCAGGTCGTCGAAGAACTCGCGGCGCTCGGCGTCCTGCCGGCGGACGAGGTCGTGACGGGCCAGCTGGTAGCCCTCGGTCAGGGCGGCGACCCCGTCGTCGGCCGCGCGGAGCACCGCCTCGCCTGCGGTGGCGACGGCGCGGGCGTTCGCGGCGCCGACCGCCGGCAGCCGTGGCCAGACCCGCCAGGTGCCCGACAGGTAGAGCTCGACGAGCGCGCGCAGGGCGACGCCCTGTTCGGCGGCGCGCTGCCCGCTGCGTCGGTAGCGCTGAAGCTCGGCCCGGGTGAGTCGGCGGCCGGTGCCGCCCACGTCGACCACGAGCGCGAGGTGATCGGCGAGGAGTCCCGGGTCGAGATCGCCCGCCTCGGCTGCGGTCCGCGCCGCGAGCGCGGCGAGCTCGGCCTCGCTGACGGCGCGCCGGTCGGGTGCGGGCATGGCCGCGACGCTATCCGAGCCCGCCGCACGCTGTGCCCGTCAGCCGGTGGACGTCAGGTCGTAGACGGTCGAGGTGCCGATCGTCTGAGCGGCAAACGTCGTGCTCACCCATTGCTGGATCGCGTAGGCCGTTGACGTGTTCGCCGCGGTCGAGCCGATGAAGCCCTGGCCGTCGGCGACGTAGTAGTGGACCTGGCCGTCGGCCACCAGCTTCTGGAACTGGGCCAGCGTGATCGCGTTGTCCGTTCCGTTGTAGCCGCCGAGCGACATCACCGAGGTTCCGGTGGCCAGCTCGAGGGACGCGGCCTCGTTGTCGCTGGTCGTCGCGGCCGTCCACGTGTAGTCGCCGGCATTCGCCTGCAAGGCGCTCTGCAGCGCCGAACTCACGGTGGTGTCGCCGCCGAGCCCACCCATGCCGCCCCGACCGCCTGCGCCACGGCCCGCACCGCCGGGTGCCGCGTTGCCGCCCTGCGCCGCGTTGCCGCCCGGAGCGAAGCCGCCGGCTCCACCACGCAGGCCGCCGCCGGCTCGACCGCCGCCACCGCCGCCGAACCCGCCGGACGCCGACGGTCCGGCCGTGGGCAGCGCGCCGGTGTGCGGACTGGCTGCCGTCTGCAACGCGTACGCCGTCGGCGCGACCAGCAGGGTGGACACGATCAGCGGCGCGACGACCAGTGCCTTCACGCGGCTGCCGGCCAAAACGGCGGCGGTCGCGAGTGCGCCGGCGAGGATCACTATCCACCGCAGCTCGGGGTGCCAGGACGCCCGGCCCAGCAGCACGTATGCACACACCGCCGTGCCGGCGACGAGCGTGGCGAGCGCCCAGCGGGCCAGGTCGGTGGCCCGCGCCCGCCACAGCTCGACGACACCGATCCCGACCAGCGCGGCGATCGCCGGCGCGAGCGCCACCGTGTAGTACGGGTGGATGATGCCGCTGGCGAAGCTCAGTACCAGCGCGGTCACCACGAGCCAGCCGCCCCAGACGATCGCGCTCGCCCGCAACGCGTCGGTGCGCGGGCGCCGCGCGGTGAGCCAGGCCAGCGCCGCCGTCGCCACCAGGGCGGCCGGCAACAGCCACGCGATCTGCGTCCCCATATCTACGCCGAAGAGTCGGAACAGCCCGGTTTGGCCGGACGAGAAGCCGCCGCCCGCGCCGGTCACGTTGCCGTTGTTGTCCGACCCGGTGAGCCGTCCGATGCCGTTGTAGCCGAGGACGAGTTCGAGCACGTTGTTGTTCGTGGAGCCGCCGATGTAGGGACGTGAACCGGCCGGCCACAGCTCGACCAGGGCAACCCACCACCCGCCGGCGACGAGCATCGCCGCACCGGCGGCCAGCGTGTGCCACACGCGTTTGCCGACCGTCGTCGGCGCCGCGACGAGGTAGGCCACCGCGAACGCGGGCACGACGAGCAGCCCCTGCAGCATCTTCGTCAGGAACGCGAACCCGATCAGCGCGCCGGCCAGCATCAGCCAGCGCGGACGGGCCGCTTCGACGGCGCGCACGGTCGCGTAGGCCGCGGCGGTCAGGAGCAGCACGAGCAGCGCGTCCGGGTTGTTGTA
>JAVHVD010000458.1:0-3523 GCA_032160745.1 Pseudonocardiales bacterium | reverse complement strand
TGGGCCAGGTCGACGCCCCCGACGCGAAGACCGTTCAGCCGTTGAACATCGAGGGCACGATCGCAGGACGGTCGTTCCAACAGGTGCAGCCGCTCGTGCAGGCGCGCGAGGGGCTCGACCCGGTCGTATGGCTACCGCTGCTCGACGGCTCCGAACGCCTGGGCGTCCTCGGCGTGTCGGTACGCGGCGCGACGAACGAGACCCTGAACGAGAGCTCCGTCGAACCGCTGCTGCGTCGGTTCGCCTCGCTGCTCAGCGAGCTGATCATGACCAAGACCCTGTACGGCGACACCGTGGTCTGCCTGCGCCGACAGCGCTCCATGGGGTTGGCCGCGGAGATGCAGTGGTCGCTGCTGCCGCCGCTGACCGTCTCGTCCCGCGACGTCACCATCGCCGCTGTGTTGGAACCGGCCTACGACGTTTCCGGCGACACCTTCGACTACGCCGTCGACCCGGGCACGGCCAAGGCCGCCGTGTTCGACGGGATGGGGCACGGGTTGCAGAGCGCCCAGCTCGCGATCATGGCGGTGTCGGCCTACCGGCACGCGCGCCGGGCCGGCCGATCCCTGACCGAGACCTGTCGTGAGATCGACGAAGTGCTGCTCGACTCGTTCTCGGGCGCCAGCTTCACCACCGCGCTGCTCACCGAGCTCGACACCAACACCGGCACATTCACCTGGGTGTCCGCCGGTCATCCCCCGCCACTGCTGATCCGGCATGGCCGGCTGATCAAAACGCTCGAAACCGCGCCGCGGCCGCCGCTGGGCATGCGCCTGCCCGCCGCGCTCCGCGAATCGCCGCGCGTCACGACGCCGACCGTGGGTATCGAGCATCTCGAGCCGGGCGACTGCGTCCTGCTCTACACCGACGGCGTCACCGAAGCGCGCGCGCCGGACGGCAGCTTCTTCGGCGAGCAGCGCCTGGCCGATCTGATCATCCGGCACCTCGCGGCCGGCCTACCGGCGCCAGAGACGATGCGCCGCGTCGTCCGCGCGCTGCTCGAACATCAGAACGGCCGGCTCACCGACGACGCCTCGCTGGCGTTGCTCCAGTGGCAGACCGACGTGCAGGCCATCACGCCGTGACCGACACGTAGGCTTCGGCTGCGTCGCTTCGGCGCATCGGCGACAGGGGGACGGCCGTGATCTTCCTTGACCCCGCCGAGCGCCCGGTCGCCCGCCTTCTGCGGTTGCAACAGTCGGCCGAGCCCGACGCGATCGTCGAGACACTGGCCGCCGCGCTCGCCGGCGTGGGCGCTCGCGACGTCGTGCTGTTCCTGATCGACTACGCCCACGTGGCGCTGACCCCGCACCCCGACGTGCTTGCGCACGGCGAAGTGCCCGAGGACGCGACGCTCGACGGCTCGATGGCCGGCCGGACCTTCACATCCTCGACGCCCCTGGCGTCGGAACGCGAGGACGGCTGGCACGTCTGGGTGCCGGTCACCGAACAGGCCAACCGGCTCGGTGTGCTCGCCATGACGCTGCCCGACTGGAACCCGCAGCTGGAAGAGGAGTGCACCGAGCTCGGCCTGGCCGCGGCGGCGATGCTCATCGCCTGCGCCCAATACACCGACCTGCCGCATCTGCTGCGGCGCCGCAAGGACATGACCCTGGCCGCGGAGATGCAGTGGTCGCTGTTGCCCCCGCTGTCCTTCGCGGCTGGAGGCATCACGATCGCCGGACTGCTCGAACCGGCCTACAAGGTAGGGGGCGACTGCTTCGACTACGCGTTCAACGCCGGCGTCCTGCACTTCGCGATCATGGACATGGTCGGGCACGGGTTGTCCAGTGCGTCATTGGCATCCGTGCTCGTCGGTGCATACCGGCACGGCCGTCGAGCCGGTCAGGATCTCGTGGAACTCGCCGCCACCATCGATGACGCGGCCCGCGAGTTCCCCGCGCGGCCGGCCTTCGCCACGGCCGTCCTCGGCCGCCTCGAGGCGGCGACCGGCCGGATGCAATGGCTGACCTGCGGCCACCCGATCCCGATCGTCGTCCGCCGCGGCGTGACGCTGCCGGCGATGGACCACGTCCCTGGCGTCCCGGCCGGGCTCAGCTCCCTGGCACCGGTGGTCGGCGACCTGTGCGAGGTCGCGCTCGAGCCGGGGGACGGAATCCTCATCTACACCGATGGGGTCGTCGAGGCCCGAACGCCGGACGGCGAATTCTTCGGGGAGGAGCGGCTGCGTGACCTGCTCGCGCGAGAGCACGCCGCGGGAGGTTCCCCGCAGGAGGTCGTCCGTCGCCTCGTCCGCACCACCATCGAGCACTCGGCCGGCAGCCTGCGTGACGACGCCAGCTTGCTCTACCTGCGGTGGGACGGGCCGCTGGACGGGTGAGCCGCCCGCGGGCGGCCCGGCTCAGGACGCCACGGCGAGATCGTCGGGTGCGCGAAGACCCCAAATGCTCGCGACGGAGAACCCGCCGCGTCCCATCAGCCCTTGCCACACTGCGAACAGGTCGGCGTGCGTGCGGACGACGGTGTCCTGCGGTCTGGGAACGTTCATGACAGCAAAGTCTGCGCCGGGTGATCACCGATTCCGTGGTTGTCCACAGGACCAGGTAGCCAGACTTATCGGCCGGTCACGTTGTCGATCTGTTCCCGGAGGATGTCGGCGTGGCCGGCGTGCCGCGCGGTCTCACTCGTCATGTGCGCCAGCACCCAGCGCAGGCTCAACGGCTTGCCGTCGATGGGACGGGCGCTGAGCGCCTCAGGATCTCCAGTCCGCCCGATGGCAGCGTCGCTCTCAGCGATCGCGTTCTGATAGTCCTGCAGCACGTCGGCCGCGCTGCGCGTCGGCGGGACCGCCATCGTGAAGTTCCAACCGTCGATCGGCCCGGTGCCGAGCAGTTGGAAGCCGAACCACCAACGCTCACTGACCGCCGAGTGTTGGATCAGTCCGAGCAGGGACGTGCCGCTGTCGACCAGGACCCGCCGCAGTTGTTCATCGGTGAGGCCCTCGGTCTTCTTGAGCAGACAACGGCGCGCGAATCCCAGAAAGGCTGTCGCGGTGTCCAGCTCGCCGCCGTCATTGCGCGGCACTGATTCCCGCTGCGTCTCGGTCATACGGATCAACGTAATGACGTCGTCGACTGCAGTTGATCTGTCGGTGGCTCAGAATGGTGGCGCCTCGTCGGCGACGGTGCCTTCGATGTCGGGCTGGTCGTCCGCGGCGGGGTCGGGCGGTAGGTCGTAGTGGCCTGGTGGTGCGCGGTAGGTGTGGCCGGTGGGGCTGGTCCAGGTGAGGTCGTCGGCGGGGTCGCCGGTGACGGTCCAGCCGGCCTCGTGCTTCAAGTGGTGGTGGCGGGGGCAGAGGCATTCGCAGTTGCAGGGGGCGGTGGTGCCGCCGTCGTCCCAGGGGTGTTGGTGATCGATGTCGCAGCGGCGGGCTGCTCGGGTGCAGCCGGGGAAGCGGCAGGTCCGGTCGCGGGCGATGACGTGCCCGGCCAGTGGTGGTGGGGGGCGGTAGGTGGAGCGGCCGTAGTCGAGCAGCCGCCCGGTCTTGTCGGTCACGAGGCGG
>JAVHVD010000457.1:0-5134 GCA_032160745.1 Pseudonocardiales bacterium | reverse complement strand
CCGACCTGGCTCGCGCGAATGGCCAGCCGCCCGGAGTGGAACGCGCCGCCCAGCGACACCGTGACGTCGGCGTCGCCGTACCAACTCACCTCGGTAACCGTCCCCTCCGGCGCGAGCAACTCCAGCGACAGCTGCAGCCCGGCCGACGTCGCGCTGGTGTGCACGACGAGATCGTTGTCGACGGGCGCGTCGCCTGGCAGCGCGAAGTGCACGCCGAGCGCCTCGGCCACCTTGCCTCGCTCGGGGGCGATGTCGACGAGCGTGACCCTGACCCCGGGAACACCCGCGAGCACTCGCGCGATGCAGCACCCGACCATGCCGGCACCGATCACGCTCACGCGATCACCCACGAGCGGTGCGGCGTCCCACAGCGCGTTGACGGCGGTCTCCACGGTCCCCGCCAGCACGGCCCGGGTAGGGGGCACGTCCGCGGGAACGACGGTCACTGCTCGGGCGGGCACGACGTAGGCCGTCTGGTGCGGGTACAGGCAGAACACGGTGCGGCCGCGGAGGTGCGCCGGCCCCTGCTCGACGACGCCGACGTTCAAATAGCCGTACTTGACCGGCCCTGGGAACTCGCCGACCTGGAACGGGGCCCGCATCACGTCGGACTGGCTCGCCGGGACGCCGCCGCGGAACACGAGCGTTTCGGTGCCGCGACTGATGCCCGAGCGGATCGTGCGGACGAACACTTCGTCGGGGCCAGGCGACGGCAGCGATTCAGAGCGGATGCAGCCGGCACCGGGCTCGCGCACCCAGAACGCGCGTGCCTCATCGGTCACGTCCGTCTCCTCCTCGGGTCGCGGTGAACCGGACCGGCGCTGGTCGCGTATAGACGTATACGCCATGCAACGGAGGTCCGGGTGCGTTCGGTTCGAATCGCAGCCGCGATCGGGGTGCTCACCGAGGTGGCTCTGCTCGCCATCCTGGCCGCAACGGTCGGTCTGAGCGGGGTCGGCTGGACGGTCGGCCTCGCGTGCGGTCTGGGATCGAACGCGGCGCTGGCCCGCGCATTACGCCGTAGTGGCACCGGGCAGTTGGGGTTGGCGAATCGGATTACGCAGGCCCGTGCGGCGCTCGCCGGTGCAGTGGCCGCGCTGGTGGCTGATTCCTTCGTCCACGCCATCTCGGTCGTCGCGCTGGTAACTCTGGCCGTCGTGGCGCTCGTTCTCGATGCGGTCGATGGCCAGATTGCGCGGCGGACGGGTGGCGTGACGGCCGTCGGCGCGCGGTTCGACATGGAGGTCGATGCGTTCCTGATCCTGGTGCTGAGCGTCGACGTCGCGCGCTCCGTGGGCGTGTGGGTGCTGGCGATCGGACTGGCGCGCTACGCGTTCGTCGCCGCCTACTGGTTGGTGCCGTGGCTGCGGGAGCCGGTTCCGGCCCGCTACTGGCGCAAGACGGTCGCGGCGATCCAGGGCGTGGTGCTGACGTTCGCTGCGGCGAGCGTCCTGCCGGATGCGGTCATCGAGTTCGCGCTGGCGATCGCGCTGCTACTGCTCGCCGAGTCCTTCGGTCGCGATATCTGGTGGTTGCGGAACCGGGAGCGGAAGGGGGCGGCGGAGCGGGTCGAGGAAGCGGTGGCCGTCGATCGATCGCTGCCTCGGCGGGCGCTCGGATCGATGGCCACTGCGCTGTCTGCGTTGCTTGTCTGGCTTGTCCTCGTGGCGCCCGACCGCATTACCGGCATGACTTCCGGCGCGCTACTACGCATCCCGATCGAGGGCCTGATAGTCGTCAGCGCCGCCGTCGTGTTGCCGGCGCGGTGGCGACGGGTCACCGCTCTGCTCGCCGGCCTCGCCCTCGGCCTGCTGGTGATCCTCAAAGCGCTCGACACCGGGTTCTACGCGGAGCTGGACCGTCCGTTCAACCCGGTCGTCGACCGCTCGTATTTCGGACCGGCCTTCGGCGTCCTCCGTGACTCGGTCGGCACCGCATGGGCCGTGACGGCCGCGGTCGGCCTCGTGGCGCTTGCCGTTGCCTGCCTGGTGCTCATGCCGCTGGCCATGCTGCGCGTGACCCGGCACGCCGCCCGCCGGCGGGCGCGGTCGGCGAAGGCGCTCGGCGCGCTGGGCTTCGCCTGGGTGCTGTGCGCGGTGCTCGGCGTCCAGGTCATCGGCGGCACGCGGGTCGCGTCGACCTCTGCCGCCGGCCTGGCGTACGACGAAATCGGCAAGGTTCGGACCGCCATTCACGATGAGGGCACGTTCGCCGCGACTCTCGCGGCGCACGACCGGTTCGCCGCCCAGCCGGCCGCCGATCTGCTGTCCGGCTTGCGCGGCAAAGACGTCCTCGTGGTCTTCGTCGAGAGCTATGGACGGGTCGCGGTACAGGGCTCCGCGTTCTCACGACAGGTGGACGGCGTGCTTCGCAGCGGGACCGCTTCGCTGAGCAAAGCGGGCTTCTCGGCCCGCAGTGCCTTTCTGACGTCGCCGACGTTCGGAGGCATCAGCTGGTTGGCACACGCCACGCTGCAGTCGGGCGTGTGGGTCGACAACCAGCAGCGCTACGACCAATTGGTCGCCAGCCAACGGTTCACATTGAGTGACGCGTTCAAGTCGGCCGGTTGGCGCACAGTCAGCGATGTTCCGTCCGACGGGCCGACGTGGCCGGAAGGCACGTCCTTCTATCACTACGACCAGCTCTACAACTCCACCAACGTCGGGTATAGCGGCCCGGCCTTCAGTTACGCCCGGATTCCCGACCAGTACACGATGGCGGAATTCCAGCGCCGGGAGCTGGCCCCCGGTCACCGGCCCGTCATGGCCGAGATCGATCTCGTGTGGTTCGCACACCCCGTGGGCGCCGCTACCGCGGATGGTCGCGCCGAATCAGGTGGGCGACGGCTCTGTGTACGACGGCATGCCCGAGCAAGGACGATCCCCCGATGCCGTCTGGCGCCACGCCGGTGACGTCAAGACCGCCTACGCCCAATCGATCCAATACTCGCTGACAGCGCTGACCTCGTTCGTGCAGACCGTCCACGACAAGAATCTCGTGATGGTCGTGCTCGGCGATCACCAGCCGGCCAGCATCGTGAGCGGAACGCGATCGGGGCACGACGTTCCGATCTCGATCATCGCGCACGACCCGGCCGTGCTCAGCAGCCTGTCGTCGTGGCGGTGGCAAGCCGGGTTGCTCCCCGGCCCGCAGGCGCCGGTATGGCCGATGGATACCTTCCGCGATCGCTTCCTCACCGCGTACGGCCCGCAGGGCTCGAGCCGCTAGCGGCGCTGATCGCCCCCAACGCCGGCGCTCGTGGGCCGCCACGGAATCCGCCGAACTGACCCTTAATCAGCGGGTTCGGGGTTCGAGTCCCTGACGACCCACCCCGCCTCCTCCAGCACCGTCGACTCCGCCCCAGCACGGTCCCGGACTTGCGCTGAGCGCGATGTACCTATCAAATCGGTGCAGAGCGGGAGGGGGGCCGACGTGTCGATCGACTCCGGCGTGCCCTCGTACGGCACCCCACGCTCCCCCGATGTACCCACGGCGCCCGTCCGCGGACGCTTTCCGGCGACAACCCTGCCCGATGAGGACAGCCGCCTCCTCGACAGCTTGACCGCCGCACGAGCGGGGAACGCAGTCGCCTTCGAGGCCATTTACCGCGCGCTCGCGCCGCGTCTGCTCCGCTACGCCCGCGGCCTTGTCGGCCAGGACGCCGAGGACATCGCGGCTGAGGCGTGGTTGCAGATCGTCCGCGATCTGCGCAAGTTCGACGGCGACTGGGACGCGTTCCGCGGGTGGGCCGCCCGCATCCTTCGCAACCGGGCCATCGATCATCTGCGCGCGGTGTCGCGGCGCCCCGCACGGGTAGGCACGGTCGACGTGATCGCGGACCGACCAAGTACCGACGACACGGCCGCAGCCGCGGAGGAGTCCCTGTCGACCGCAGCAGCAGTCGAGCTGATCGCTGCACTTCCGCCGGACCAGGCGGAGGCAGTGCTGCTCCGCGTCGTCATCGGGCTCGATGCGAACTCCGCCGCCGCGGTGCTGGGCAAACGCGCCGGGGCCGTACGGGTCGCCGCCCACCGCGGCCTGAAGACGTTGGCGAAACGGCTGGACGCGGCGGCGCAGGAGAGTAACGACACAACCGCCGGCGACGCTGGACAGTTGACATGAGACGAGCCATCCGCCGCACTTCGGCCTCCCTCGAGCAGCTCCTCGAGAAGGACATCGCCGACGGTACGACGCTGTGCCGGGTCCTGTCCGCCGCCCGGGCGCCGGGCACCACGCACGAGGTAGCGGGACTCGAAGCCGCGATGTCGGCGTTCGCAGCCGCCACCCGCGAGACGCCACGCTCTCCGGCCAGTCACCGAGCGGTTGCGACCAGGACCGTCACCGCCCGTCGGTTCGCGCTGAAGGCCCTCGCGGCAGTCAGCGGAGTGACCTTGGCCGGAGGCGTGGCGTATGCGGCCACGACCGCAGGATTTGTGGGCGGATCCACGAACGACGTCCCTCCTCGGCACAGCACCGGTCCGGGACAGGGCACCAACTCGACGAATTCCTTCGGCGGTTCGCTGCCACTCGGCCCCGGTTCGGTCGGCTCACCGGCGGGCGCGCATCCCCGCTCCACGCTGAAGGCGACCGTCGTCGTCACTCACCCCGATGGACGTCCGGAAGTCACGCCGCCCAATCGACCGGAGTCGACGCGGGTTCATCCGACCCATCCGACGTCCTCGCCCCATCCGACGTCCTCGCCCCATCCGTCGCCGACTCCTTCGTCGCCGGCCAGCCACCCTGCGCCGAGCGATCCTGGTCGCTCCAGCCACCCGGGTCGCCCCAGCCACCCGCCTAAACCGACCCCGCGCGCGGTGTCGGGCTGACGGACTGCCAACAAGACACGAACGTGCAGGTCTGCAACACTGCCGTGCCGACGCCGTCGGCAACTAACGGCCACGCACTACAGCAGAAGGGACGGGAAAACACGCAGTAATCGGGCATCCGCGTGCGAACAAGCGCGTGTAACGACGCACACCACCGGGTGGTTACGCGGGCGACAACAACTGGCCGTCGGATATGCGGAACGCGATCTTCATCGTTGACTGGGGAAACGCGTGGGTATCAGCGGCGAATACTCCTGCTCAACAAGAGCATGAAGCGCAACGTCACAACGTGGGGGACCTCCATGACC
>JAVHVD010000456.1:0-5244 GCA_032160745.1 Pseudonocardiales bacterium | reverse complement strand
TACGCCAGCTCGCGCGCGCCGTATCCGGCCAGCTCGACCCGGCCTTCAATCGCCTCGATGAGCCGTGACCGAGTCGCGGACCGCTCCCGTGCGAGCTGGCCGCCGAGTCGACGACTGCCGAGGTCCATCGTCAGGTTGGTGGCCAGCGCCAGGATCAGCAGGCCTCCGGCCGCCGCGCCGAATAGCGGGCGCACGATCGTCAATACCGCCAGGCTGCCGGCGCCGACCACAGTGCACACCACAGTTGGAACCACGACAGCGAGCACGTACCGGTCAAGGGTGTCGACGTCGGCTTGGACCCGGTCGAGGAGGTCACCGCTGCGCAGGGCTCGCAGCTTCGCCTGCGGCAGTCGCGTCGCCGAGGCGAACAGCCGCGTGCGTTCGTCGGCGAGCAGATCCAATGTCGACCGATGCGTGGACAGTCGTTCGCCGTAGCGCGCCGCGGTGCGAATGACAGCCAATGCCTCGACACCCGCACTGAGATACAGCCACGAGAACCGGGCCGTGCCGGACAGGCCGGTCTGGGCTGACCTGACGATGAACCAGCCGGCCAACCCCATCAGCGCGGCGGACGCGACCGCCGCGGTCACGGCGAGCACCAGCCCGATCCCGAGCCGCGAGCCGGCCGATCTCGAATTGAGTTCAGTCATGGACGTGTCCGTCCTCGATGGTGATCACGAAGTCCGCGAGAGCAAGCACCGCGTCGGAGTGGCTGGCCACCAGCGCCGTCCGGCCGCGCAGCAACTCCCCCAGCGGCTCGATCAGGTTGCGTTCGGTGTCCCGGTCCAGGTGGGCCGTCGGCTCGTCCACGATGAGAAATGTCGCGTGGCTTAGGAACGCCCGAGCGATCGAGATCCGTTGCGCCTCTCCTGCGGAGAGCCCCCAGCCGCGCTCACCGAGCACGGTCTGCAGCCCCTCGGGCAGGCTGCGCACCACTCGCGTCAGCTGAGCCCGCTCGATCGCTTCCCACATGCGGGACGCGGCGAGGCCCGGCTGGCCGAGGGCGAGGTTGTCGGCAAGTGTGCCGGGGAAGAGGTAGGGCCGCTGCGCGATCAGCAGCGCCCGCCCCCCTTCACCGGGTGTCCGCTGGGCGACCTGCACGGTGCCGTCGGTGGGGGCCAGCCAGCCGCCGGCGAGTCGCAGCAGAGTCGATTTGCCGCTGCCCGAGCTGCCGGCCACACCGAAGACGCACCCTGATGGCACGGTGAACGTGATGTCATGCAGCGCCGCCGACGAGCGACTGGGGTAGCGAACGCTCACCTCGCGCAACTCGACCCGGGGCGCTGTCGCGGTCCACGTCGAGTGACCGGCGCCGAAAGTGGCGTGACGAGTTTCGGTCAGCGGCCCGAGAACCTCGGCGGCGGCAATCGCCTCCTGGCCCTGGTGATATGCGGCGGCGAAGCGGCGCAGCGGCAGGAAGAATTCCGGGGCCAGCAGCAGGACGAACACCGCGGCCCGCGGCGCGATGTGGACAGGTAGCGGGGCAGCGTGGACATAGCCGAGCAGGGTTGCCCCGGTGTACATCGCGACCACCCCGATGGCGAACGTCGAGACCCACTCCAGAGCTGTCGAGGCGAGGAACGCGATGCGCAGCACGGCCACCGTCCGGCGGGCCAGTTCGCGCGCGGCCCGTTCGACCACGCGACGCTGCGGCTCGATCGCTCCGAGCGCGCGCAGCGTGGACGCGGCCTGGAGGCGCTCGAGTACCTGGCCCGAGAGCTCGCCGATCTGCGTCATCTGGCGGCGGCTCGCCTCCGTCGCCCCGAGACCGGTGACCACCATGTTGATCGGAATGATCGGCAGCGACACGAGCAGCAGCAGCCCGACCACCCAACTCGCCGGGAACACCGCCACCAAGATCACGACGGGGACGCTTACGGTAGCTACCGCAGCCCGGGCATACCCGCGAAAGTAAGCACCGATCAGCGGGAGCTGATCCATCACCGCCGTCGCGGCGACGGCGGGAGTCACTGACCGTTCGTCGGCGTCGCCGAGCAGCAGTGACTCGAGCAGTTGGGCCCGCACCGCGCTCTCGACCCGGACGGCGCCCGCTTCGGCCAGTCGAGCGGCAATCAGGGTGGCGAGTGCGGCCACGAGGGCGCCGAGGGCGACCCCGACGATTGCACCGCCCAGCGCGCCGGGGCGCCGCGGGCCGATCCACGCGACGATCAGGGTGGCTATGTTCCAGCAGCCGAGCACGGTGCCGGCGGCGGCGAGCAGGTCGGCCAGTCCGGCGGCGACGAAGAACACCCGGCCCTGCCGCCGGGCGGCCGCCAACCAGGCCCGCGCTGCGCGTCGATCCGTCGTCGCCGGCTGCTCCGGGTATGCGGCGGCGGGGGCGCTGCGCACCGCGGCGGTCTGCGCGCCCGGCATCAGCGCTGCGAGTGCTGGGTGGTGATCCACACGGCGACGACGATGAGCGCCATCAACCCGATCATCAGCAGATCGAACCAGGTGCCGAGTTCGCTCAGATCGTTTTCGGCGGCCAGGATCGCGGCGGCCCACACGGGCAGCAACAGCACGGTTACGACGATCCGCGCCCACGCCGGCCATTTGCGGTCAGCCATGTTGTGCTCCTTCAGTTGGATGGCGACAACGCCGCTCGGCCGTCGGGCGCAGGCGGAGTTTCAGTGACCTGGCTGGCAGGTGGCGCACTGCGGAACACCCAGTGCGCGTAGATCCCGTAGGCGACCGTCCCCGGTCCGAGAATGCCGATCATCGCGGTGAGGAACACCAGGGTGGTGCGCCCGGCGGCCGCTGAATCGATCGTGACCGAGGGTGGGACGAGCTGGGGGAAGTACAGGCAGACCAGCGCCAGCAGTCCGGCGGTCTCGACCGCGGCGGCCGCGAAGAAGCTGACCTGATTCGGCGCCCGACCGGCCCACCGCCAGGCGGTGTAGAAGCCAGCGGCGGCGATCAGGAGGCAGTATGCGAAGGGCAGCCATCGAGAGACACCATCGAGGCGCAGGTGGGCGTCCGTGGCAGCCGGGAGCAGGGCCGCGCTCAGGGCACAGGTCAGCACGAGCGGAACGGTCATGGCCCGCAACCGCCGGCTGGCTCGTCGACGTTTGTCATCGACCAGCTTGGCCTGCAGCTGCGCGGTGCCGACCCAGGCGTAGAGCAGGACGGTCGCACATCCGGTGAGCAAGGCGTAGCCGTGGCCGAGGAAGTCCCACGTCCGGCCGGCGAATCGCTGATCCACCACGGTGATCCCGGTCAGGAGCCCACCGAACAGGACGCCCTGAGCGAACGCAGCGACGAGTGACCCGAGGCCGAACAACCGACCCCACAGGCGGTCGAAGCCCGGTCGGTGGAGGGTCATCTCGATCGCGAAGCCGCGGCCGATCAGGGCGAACAGCATCAGGCACAGCGGCAGGTAGAGCCCAGGCAACGCGGTCGCGTAGGCGTCAGGGAAGCCGGCCCAGAGGCCCATCGCCAGTAGGATCAGCCATGACTCGTTGCCGTCCCACACGTTGCCGGCGACCTCCAGCATGGACCGCCGGGTGTCGCCGTCGCGCTCGAACAGGGTGAGTGTGCCGATCCCGAGGTCGTAGCCGTCCAGGATCACGTAGGTCAGCAGCGCCAACACGATGACGGCTGCCCAGAAGGCCACCATCAGCGATCACTCCGTCCCGGTCGGCTCGAGCGCCAGCACGGCGCGTGACGGGATCGGCGGACGGGCCGACTGCGGGGCCGTCTTCGTCGGCGGCAGCTCCTCCGGCCCCTTGCGCACCTCGCGCGCGACGTGCCGTACCCAGGATCCGAAGAGGACGAGATAGACGACCCAGAAGCCGACCAAGGTGGCGATCAGTTCGCCCGTGCTCAGCGACGAGGGCGAATTGGCGACGAGGAGCTTGCCGTAGACCAGCCACGGTTGGCGCCCGGATTCGGACACCACCCAGCCGGCGATCGTCGCGAACACACCGACCGGCATCGTCCACAGCACGAGGCGCAGGAACCAGCGCTCGGTGAACATCCGTCGCCGCACCCGCATGACCAGTCCGATGAACGCCACCGAGAACATCCCCCACGCGGCGAAGATCATGACCTTGAAGCCGTAGAACGTGGGCCACACCGGCGGCTGCAGTGCTTTCGGGAACAGCTTGAGACCTGGGACCGGCGTCGTCCCGGAGAAGTTGTGGAACACGAAGACACTGCCCGCGTGCGGGATGCTCAGGACGAAATCGTCACGCTGCTGGGATTGGTTGGGGATCACGACCACGTTCCAGCCGGTGTTGCCATTGGTGAAGTTGCCCTCTGCGGCAGTGACCTTGGCCGGTTGGTAGACGGCGGTGACGTAGGTGGCCGTGCTGTCACCGACATAGAGCTGTACGGGCAACAGCAAGGACGCGCCCAGCAGCCCCATGGACATCGTCTTGCGGGCGAACTCCGCCGCCCGGTGCTTCAACAGGTAGTACGCCCCGATCGCCGCGATGAACCAGGATGCTGAAATCAACACCGCGAGCAACTGGTGGGGAAAGCGCCAGACGAATGCGGGATTGAAGATCACGTGATACCAGCTGGTCGGCTGGAACTGCCCGTTGACCTCCTTGTACCCGGCCGGGGTCTGCATCCACGAGTTCGCCGCCAGGATCCACGTCGTCGAGAGCAACGCGCCCAGGGCCACCAGACACGCCGCGACCATCGTCACCTTGCGGCTGACCCGTCCTTCGCCGTAGAGCAGGATGCCGATGAAACCCGCCTCGAGGAAGAACGCCGTCAGTGCCTCGAGGCAGATGATCGGACCGAGGACGGGCCCGACGGCTCGCGCGTAGCCGCCCCAGTTGAGCCCCAACTCGAACGTGAGGACGATGCCGGCGACGATCCCCAGGGCGAATCCGACGGCGAAGATCTTGCGCCAGAAGCGGAACATCTGCAGGTAGATCGGGTTGTCAGTCTTGCAATAACACGCGTAGCAGATGACCAGGAAGATCGACAGCCCCACCGTCAGCGCCGGGAACGTCATGTGGAAGGCGGCGGTCGTCGCGAATTGCCAGCGCGACAGGTCGATGAAGCCCGTCGATGCCATCGGATACCCCCCACCGAGCTGGATGCCTGGTACACGCTGTTCGCGCCGATCACCGCTTGACGCGTCCCGCGTCCCGCGTCTCAGAGCGTTCGCGGTGGTCAAACGATGCGCTTGAGCATCGTGGCGGCGGGGAGCCACGTCTTCACGGCCACCGCCAAGACAGCACCCCTGCTACCGGGAAATGTGCGACACCAGCTAACGGGCTGGAGGGTGCC
>JAVHVD010000455.1:0-3480 GCA_032160745.1 Pseudonocardiales bacterium | reverse complement strand
AGTCATGTGCGGCCGCTACGTCTCCGTCCGCTCCGACGAGGACCTCACCGAGGAGTTCGACGCGGTCGACGCCACGAACGGTGAGTGGGAGGCGCCGGACTTCAATGTCGCGCCGACCAAGCCGGTCCGGGCCATCGTCAACCGTCCGCTGCGCGATGAGAACGGCACGCCTGCGGCGACGCCGACCCGGCAGCTCCGGGTGATGTCCTGGGGGTTGATCCCGTCCTGGGCGAAGGACCGCAAGACCCAGGGCCGGATGTTCAACGCCCGGGTCGAGAGCGTCTCGACGACGAACGCGTTCCGCCGCGCGTACGCGAAGCGCCGCTGCCTGGTGCCCGCCGATGGTTGGTACGAGTGGCAGGCGACCGGCGGGCGCAAGCAGCCGATCTACATGACGCCCGCCGACGGCCACCCGATCGCCTTCGCCGGTCTCTACGAGTTCTGGGGCGACCACGGGCAGACCGTCACCACCTGCACGATCATCACCGCGCCGTCGGCCGGCGCGCTCGCCGAGATCCACGACCGGATGCCCCTGGTCCTGCCGCGCGGGGCGTGGCCACGCTGGCTCGACCCCTCGGTCGACGATCCGGCCGACCTGCTGTCGCCGTGGGACGAGGCCAGCGGCGAGCACCTCGAACTGCGTCCGGTCGCCCCGCTGGTGAACAAGGTCGACAACAACGGACCGGAGCTCGTCGCGCGGGCGGAGCCGCAGCCCGAGGAACAACGGCTCTTCTGATGCGCCTCGAGATCCCGACGCCGTCGGGGCCGGCGCTGGCCGACATCGACCGGCCACGGGGCGCCGCGGCCGCGCTGCTCGTGCTGACCCACGGCGCGGGCGGCGGGGTCGAGTCGGCCGACGTCAATGCCGTCCGGAGCGCGGCGTTGAACGCCGGTATCGCAGTCGGCCGCATCACCCAGCCCTACCGGGCGGCCGGCCGTCGCTCGCCGCCGCAGGCTGCCGTGCAGGACGCGGCCTGGCTGGCCGCGGTGGCTGCCGTGCGCCGGCGCCGCGGGTTCGCTGCACTGCCGCTGGTCGTGGGCGGCCGCTCCAACGGCGCGCGGGTGGCCTGCCGCACCGCGCTTGCTTCGGGTGCGGCAGCGGTGGTCGCGCTGGCCTATCCGCTGCACCCGCCCGGCCGACCGGAGGCGACCCGGCTGCCGGAACTCGACGGTGCTGGTGTCCCCGTCCTCGTCGTGCAGGGCGACCGTGACCCGTTCGGCATGCCACCTCCCGGCCCGCTGCGGGAGATCCTCGTCATCGCCGGTGCCGACCACGCGCTGCGCCGCGAGCTGGCCACCGTCTCGCGGGCCGTGACCGACTTCGTGACAACCGTTGCCGGCCATGCCAATGTCGGCGCATGACCGCGATGGACGAGTTCCGCGAGGCTCGTGACTTCCTCCAGGAGCACCGCACCGACTACGCCGCCGCCCGCGCCGGCTTCCGGTGGCCGCGTCCGGAGCACTTCAACTTCGCGATCGACTGGTTCGACGGGGTCCTGGCCGCCGAGCACCCGGACCGCACCGCGCTGCGGCTGATCGAGGCCGACGGCACGGACGCCGGCTACACCTTTGGTGAGCTGTCCGCCCGCTCGGCCCAGCTCGCCGGCTGGTTGCGCGGCGCGGGCGTCGCGCGGGGCATGCATGTACTCGTCCTGCTCGGGAACCAGGTCGAGCTCTGGGAGACGACGCTGGCGGCGATGAAGCTCGGCGCCGTGATCATCCCGGCGACCACGCTGCTGGCCGAGGCCGACCTGCGCGACCGCATCGACCGCGGGAACGTCGGCGCGGTGATCGCGCGCTCGGAACTCGCACCGCGCTTCGAGGCCGTCCCCGGCTCCTACCACCGGATCGCGGTCGGGGAGCCGGTCGAGGGCTGGCTTCGCTATGCGGACAGCACGGTCAGCGACGCCCCGTTCAGCCCGGACGGTCCGACGCGCGCCGACGAACCGCTGCTGCTGTACTTCACCTCCGGCACCACCGCGCTGCCGAAGCTCGTCGAGCACACGCACGTCAGCTATCCGATCGGCCACCTGTCGACGATGTACTGGATCGGGCTGCAGCCAGGCGATCTGCACCTGAACGTCTCCAGCCCCGGGTGGGCCAAGCATGCGTGGTCGTGCGTCTTCGCCCCGTGGATCGCCGGTGCCACGATCTGCCTCTACAACTACGAGAGGTTCGACGCCAAGGCGATGCTCGACACCCTGCGCGACGCGAAGGTGACGACGTTCTGCGCGCCGCCGACCGTGTGGCGAATGCTCGTCCAACAGGACCTCGCCGCCTGGCAGGACGACCTGTCGTTGCGCGAACTCGTCGGCGCCGGCGAACCGCTGAACCCGGAGGTCATCGAAGCCGTTCAGCGGGCCTGGGGGATCACGATCCGGGACGGGTTCGGGCAGACCGAGACATCGCTGCAGATCGGCAACTCGCCGGGTCAGCCGATCAAGCTCGGATCGATGGGGCGGCCGATGCCCGGCTTCGAGATCGCGCTGGTCGATCCCGTTACCGACGAGCTCGCCGAAGAGGGCGAGATCTGCGTCGTGACCGAGCCGGAGCGCCCGGTGGGACTGATGGTGGGCTACCGCGGCGACGACTCGCGCAACTCCTCGGCGTTTGCCGGCGGCCGGTACCACACCGGCGACGTGGCGAACCGGGATGAGGCGGGCTACATCACCTACGTAGGGCGCGCCGATGACGTCTTCAAGGCCAGCGATTACCGGATCAGCCCGTTCGAGCTGGAGAGCGTGTTGATCGAGCATCCGGCCGTGGCTGAGGCGGCCGTCGTGCCGGCCCCCGATGAGCTGCGGCTGGCCGTACCCAAGGCCTACGTGGTACTGGTCGCGGGGCAGGTGCCGAGCAAGGAACTCGCCGGCGAGATCCTCTCCTACTGCCGGCAACACCTGTCGCCCTACAAGCGGATCCGGCGCCTGCAATTCGCCGACCTGCCGAAGACGATCAGCGGCAAGATCCGCAGGGTGGAGCTGCGCACGGCCGAGGCCGAGGCGACCGGCGCCCGACCCGAAGGCGAGTACCGCGAGGAGGACTTCGCCTGACCGTGGCGTGGTCGCGCCGCCCGCGCGGGCCGGACCCCGAGGAACGCTGACCGTTCGACCCGCGCCATCGCCGAGCCGGGGCGGTAGGGGTGGTTCCGAATCTGTATTACGCGCGTAATACAGATTGAGGACACCCCTACCCGTCCTCCCGCGCGCGCTCAAGCCGAGATGGGAGCCACCAGCGCCGACGTGGCCTGCACGAGATCCGCAGGCGCCAACTGCACCTGCAGCCCCCGGCGCCCGGCCGACACGTACACCGTCTCGAAACCCTCCACCGACGCGTCCACCACCACCCGCAACCGGGCCTTCTGACCGAGCGGCGAGATCCCGCCGACCACGTAGCCGGTCGCTCGGGCGGCGGCCGCCGGGTCGGCCAGTTCGGCCCGCTTGCTGCCCAACGCGGCCGCGAACGCTTTCAGATCCAGCCGCG
>JAVHVD010000454.1:0-83117 GCA_032160745.1 Pseudonocardiales bacterium | reverse complement strand
CGGATGAGTTGGCTCGAGTTCGACACCGAACGCTGCTCGGTCCAGCGCACGATCGGCGTGATCGGTGAGAAGTGGACGCTGCTGCTGATCCGCGACGCGGCCAACGGCGTCCACCGCTTCGACGACTTCCGCCGGCACGTCGGCCTGTCCGAGGCGGTACTCGCGGACCGACTGCGCACGCTCGTCGCGGAAGGCATCCTCGAGACGCGCGAGTACCGCGAGCCCGGCCAGCGCACGCGCAACGAGTACCGACTCACCGCGAAGGGCTGGGACCTCTTCCCCGTCCTCGTCGCGCTCGCCCAGTTCGGCGACAAGCACCTCGCCGGCGACGACGGCCGTCCCTGGGAGATCCGGCACAGGGAGTGCGGCCACGTCGTGCGGGCCGAAGTCCGCTGCAGCCACGATGCCGCGGTGCTGACGCCGCGCGACACCGAGTCGGTCCCCGGGCCGGGCGCCAAGTTGCTGGCCTCACCTGAGGCGCTGGCAGTGCGCGAAACCCGAACCAAGTCCTGACGTTCGCCGTTCCGTCCGGTCCCGCTCCCCGCACTACAGTTCGGGCGTGTCCACCGACTCGCGGCCGCGCGGGCTCGTCCTGGTGGTCGAGGACGAGCCGGCGATCGCGGACGTCATCCGGCTCAACCTGGTCAAGGCCGGGTACGGCGTGCAGGTCGAGCATTCCGGCGACCGCGCGCTGGACGCCGTCCGCCGGTTCAAGCCGGCCGCGATCATCCTGGACGTCGGCCTCCCCGGCACCGACGGCGTCGAGATCTGCCGGCGTCTGCGGGCCGACGAGGACTGGACGCCGGTCCTGTTCGTCACTGCTCGCGACGACGAGGTGGACCGGGTCGTCGGGCTCGAGCTCGGCGCCGACGACTACGTGACCAAGCCGTTCTCGCCGCGTGAGCTGGTGGCGCGGGTGACCGGCGTCCTGCGTCGCGCGAACGGCACGCCGAACGCAGCGCCGCGGACGCTCGGCGGCCTCACCGTCGACACGACGCAGCGCCGGGTGTTCCGCGGCGACGAGGAGCTCACCCTGACGGCGACCGAGTTCGACCTGCTCGCCTACTTGATCCGCCGCCCCGGTCGGGTGGTCAGCCGCGAGCAGCTGCTCAGCGAGGTGTGGGGCTACTCCGCCGTCGCCGGCACCCGCACCGTCGACGTCCACGTCGCGCAGCTGCGCGCCAAGCTCGGCGCGGCCAGCCCGATCCGCACCGTGCGCGGCGTGGGGTACTCGGCCGAATGAAGAGGCGCGCATCGCTGGCGACCCGGATCTCCCTGCTCAGCGTCGGCATCGCGGTCGTCACCGCCGTGCTGGCCGGCGCCCTGGCCGCCGGGCTGATCCGCAACAACGGCGCCGACACCGCCCGCAAGACGCTGGGCCGCCTGGCCGACGTCACCCAGTCGGTAGCCATCAACGGCAGGACGGGCGCCCCGGCGCAGGCCCGGCTGCGCACCGCGCTGCAGGGCCTGGATGTACGCAGCGGGGTCGTCCGCCGCAACGGAGCGATCGTCACGGCGTTCGCGCTGGTCCGCCGCTCCGTCACCGCCGAGGACGTCGCCGACCTCCTCGGCGGCCGGGACGTGTCCGCGACCCGCTCGGTCGCCGGCAGCACGGTGTTCGTCGAGGCCCGGGCCGTGGACGGGGCCGGCGTCGTCCTCGTCCAGCGCCGCGCCGACGCGGTCGCGCAGAACGAGCGCGCCCTGCGCCGCATCGTGCTCGCGCTGCTCATCGCCGGCACCGCCGCTGCCCTGCTCGGACTCTTCGTCGCCTGGCGCCTGGCCCGACCGCTGCGCCGCGCTGCTGCCGCCGCGCACTCCCTTGCTGCCGGGAACCGGGACGTCACCCTGGCGGCCGACGGACCGGCCGAGGTGGTCGAGGTCAGCGAAGCCGTCAACGCCCTCGCCGGCGCGCTGCGGCACTCCGAACAGCGGCAGCGCGACTTCCTGCTGTCGGTGTCCCACGACCTCCGAACGCCACTGACCGCGATCTCCGGATATGCCGAGTCGCTGGCCGACGACGTGATCCCACCGGAGGAGGCGGCGCACGTCGGCGGCGTCATGCTGGCCGAGGCCAAGCGCCTCGAGCGCCTGGTGGGTGACCTGCTCGACCTGGCCCGACTCGGCGCCGACGATTTCCGGATCGAGTTCGCTCCCGTCGATCTGGTCGGGGTCGTCGACGGGGCCGCCCGGGTCTGGGCCGACCGGTGCGCGGCGAGCGGGGTGCCGTTCCGCCTGGAGGTTCCTCCGTTCCCCCTGTGGACGACGACCGACGCGGCCCGGCTCCGTCAAGTGCTCGACGGGCTCTTCGACAATGCGCTGCGGATGACCCCCGGCGGCGCGCCGATCGTCCTGGCCGCCCGGGCCGAACCCGCTGGCGTCGTCGTCGAGGTGCGCGACGGCGGCCCCGGGCTCGACGACGCCGACCTCGCCGTCGCGTTCGAGCAGGGCGTCCTCTACGAGCGGTACCGCGGCGTGCGACAGGTCGGCAGTGGCCTCGGGCTGGCGATCAGCCAGGGCCTGGTGCGGCGGTTGGGCGGGTCGATCGAGGCGGGCCACGCAGCGGAAGGAGGCGCCCGGTTCACCGTGCGCCTCCCTGCGGGCCCGTCTTCCTGACGGCGGCTACTTCTTGACCTCGACTATCCGCTTGGCGGTGATCGTCGATGTGCCGGTGCCGACGGCGAGCACGCGATCGCCCTTGGCGACCTTGTCGATGGACGATGCCGCGCCCTTGCCGTTGGTGCGCATCCGCACCTTCGTGTCCTTGTTCACCGAGAACGTCTCGCTCTTCTTGTCCTCGGCCTGCACCGTGATCGACGTCGCGGACACCGAGGTCACCGTGCCCTTGATCAGGGTGTAGGTGACGAAGCCGTCCTTGCCCTTGCGGACGATCTGCGCGTGGGCGACCTTGCGCAGCAACTTCGTCTGCCCCTTGGCCTTGGCCTTGCCGGGTTGCGTGGCCGCCGTCGACGTGGCCGACGTGGTCGACGCCGTCCCGTCCGTGCTGTTGGAGCCGGTCAACGCGAGGGCGGTGCCGCCCGCGCCGAGGATCACTGCGGCGGTGACCCCGCCGAGCAGAATTCTGCGATACATGCTTGCTCCTTCAGTGGTTCTCGTCGGTAGCTCCACTGTGGCTGCTCGACGTTCACAGCGCGGCCGAACCGTGTTCGGATCCGGTAAGAAGAACCGTCGTCGGGGTCCCTCCATAATGTCAGGCACCGATGAACGATCTGGCCGAGAAAGCACTGCACGGTCTCGACATGACCCGCCGCAAGGTGGGCGAGCGACCGATGCTGGCCTTCGGCGTGCTCGGCTTCGCGCTGTCGACCGTGGTCGTCGTCGCCGGTGCAAGAGTAGGGGCGAGGCGATCCACGCATCCCCTGACGTCCTGGTTCGGCCTGCAGGACTCCCACGGCGCCCGCGCCGATTGGGTACCTGGCGTGGTGATGGTCGCCGGCGTCGTGGCGCTGGTGTTGACCTGGATATGGACGGTGGAGTTCGTCCACCGCGTCGGGCAGCCGGAGAGCCGGGTGTGGTGCCTCGCCGCGGCGTGGGCCGCGCCGTTCGCACTGGGACCGCCGCTGATGGACACCACCGTCTACAGCTACACGGCATTCGGTCTGCTGCAGCGGCACGGTCTGAGCCCGTACGACTTCGGGGCGAGCCGGTTGGGCAGCGGCGAGATCGTCGCGGCCATCGAACCGGCCGCGCGCAATGTACCGAGCGGCGTCGGACCGCTCGGCACACTGATCGAGCACCTGGCGGTCTCGATCAGCGGCGGCGGCTCGCTCGGCGCGGTGGTGGTGCTGCGGATCGTCGGCGTGCTCGCGGCCGTGGTGATCGCCGCGCTGGCCGCCGATCTCGCCGGCCGCCAGCGTTCACGCGCGCTCACCCTCACCCTCCTCAACCCGCTCGTGCTGCTGTACGTGATCTCGGCCGGGCACCTCGACGGCGTCATGGTGGCATTCGTCCTCGCCGCGCTCCGTGTCGCGACCCAGCGCCGCTGGCTGCTCGCCATCGTCTTCGCCTGCCTGGCCGGTTCGGTCAGTCCGCAGGCATTCGTGGTGCTGCCGGCGATCCTCGCCGTGCACTGGCTCGGCCGCCGCTCGGTGGCGAGCTGGCGGTTGCTCGGCCGTGACGCCTTGGTCGCCGCCGGCACGATCGCGGTCGTCGGCTTCGTGGTGTCGGACGGATTCGGCTGGATCTGGACGGTCCACAAACAGTTCTCCGCCCACCCCCCGTTCTCGATCGCCAGCGGAATCGCCAAGTTGTTCACCCCGATCGTGCGCGGCGCCTCCTACGACGACCTCGCGGCCGGGGCCCGGATCACGGTCATGACGGCGATGATCTGCGTCGTGGCCTACCTCGTGGCCACTGCCCGGCAACGCGCGCTGGAGCGAACGGTGGGTTACTCGCTGCTCGCCGTCGCATTGCTCGCCCCGGTCCTGTACCCGTGGTATCTGCTGTGGGGCGTCTTGTGTCTCGCCCCGGCCGCCAACGGTCGGCGGCGGATCGCCGTGCTCGCGCTCTGCAGCGCCGGCTGCGTGCTGAACCCGGTCGGGTTCTCGCCCACGACCTCGAACATCGTCGCCGGCTGCGCACTGGCCGTCGTGGCGGCGGTGACTGCCGGTGTGCTGGTGCTGCGGCGGAGAGCCGCGGCACGGGCGGAGCCGGTCAGCGCGGGAAGCTGACGATCCGCGCTCCGCGCCCCGGCACGGTCGTGATGTTGCGGGTCTTCGACCGCTCGGCCGGGCCGCCCGGCGCGATGTCGACGCGCTGCAGCACCGCCTTCAGCACCGCTTGGGCCTCGACCATTGCCAGTGCCGCGCCGAGGCACCGGCGCAGGCCCCCGCCGAAGGGGATCCAGGAGGCGGGCGGCGGGTTCTTGCCGAGGAAGCGCTCCGGGCGGAACTCCGTCGCCGCCGCGAAGACCTCTTCGCGCTGCTGGACGAGCTGGATCGAGGGGAACACGACGACGCCGGCGGGCAGGTCGTAACCGGCCACCTGTACCGGCTTGTTCAGCCGCCGGGCGACGCTGTCGATGACCGGCCGCAGGCGCATCGCTTCCTTGATCGTCGCCTCGAGATAGGCCTCGTCGTTCTCGTCGGCCGCGCGCTGCACCCGCGCGAGCAGCCGCGGTCGGCGGGCGAGGTCGTGGAAGGTCCACGCCAACGTCGACGCCGTCGTCTCGTGCCCGGCCAGCAGCAGCGTGATCAGGTGGTCGCGCAGCTCGGCGTCGCTCTGCTCCGGGTCGGCGACGAGGAGCTTCGACAACACGTCCCGGCGCTCGGCGAGGTCAGGCACGCTACGACGCTCCGCGATCTCCTCGTAGATGAGCGAATCGACGTTGTCCTTGAGCTGGGCGAACCGGCGCCACGGCCCGACTCGCTCGAGGCGCGGGTACATCCAGCCCAGGAAGATCGTCGGGCCGATCTTGACCAGCCGCTGCAGCAGCGGCCGCAGCTCGGCCATCCGCGCATCATCGGTGACGCCGAAGACGATCCGCAGGATCACCTCGAGGCTGATGTCGTTCATGCGGGGGTGCACGGCGAACGGCACGCCCGCCGGCCACGTCGCGACGCTGTCGGCGGCCAGCTGCTCGACCACATCACCCCAACCGCGCATCGCCTCGCCGTGGAACGCCGACATGACCTTCTTGCGGGCGGCCTTGTGTGCGTCCTCGTCCAGGAGCAGCACCGAGTGCTCACCCATGATCGGCCCCAGGATCGCGTTGCCCTCGCCGGCGTGGAAGGTGTCAGCCGGCCCGGCGAAGACCTCGCGGATGTGCTCGGGCCTGGTCAGCACCACCGCTCGTCCGGCCGGCGCGATGTGGATGGCGAACACGTCGCCGTACCGGCGGTGCCACCGCGGCGCCGCCACGTCGCGACGGGTCAGGAACAGGATCGTCTGCAGCGCAACCGGCAGGTTCGGCCCGGGCGGCAGGCGTAACGCCCCGGGTAGCGCACGTTCGGTGACGAACCGTTCGGTCAGGGCCATCAGGCACCTCCGGGCGCACGTTGTTTGCCGAGCTCCAATATATACGCGCGTATAAGACGGGCGTCTAGATGGACGGGCTACCCTGGCGCCGTGGGTCACCGCGAGCAGCTGTTGATCGCCGCGCGCCAGCTGCTGGAGCAGCAGGGCTACGCGCACATCACCGCGCGTGACCTCGTCGCGGCCTCGGACACCAACCTGGCCAGCATCGGCTACCACTTCGGCTCCAAGGCGGCACTGCTGAACGCCGCGATCGAGGCGTCGTTCGAGGACTGGGCCACTCAGCTCGCCGCGTTCGTGATGTCCGACCCGGAGGCGACGCCGCTCCAGCGGGCGAGCGCGACGTGGGTCGCCGCACTCGACCGGATGCCCGAACGGCACTCGATCCTGCAGGCGTACGTGGAGGCACTCGCCCAGGCGCTGCGGGTGCCGGAGCTGCGCGCGCAGCTCGCCGAGCACTACCGGCGGGCCCGCTCCATGGTCGCGACCCTCGTCGCGGCGTCACTGGGCAATGAGGCGGACGCCGACGATCCGCGCTGCCGTGCTGTGGCCACGCTGGTCATCGCGGCGTGTGACGGTTTGGCGCTGCAGTCCCTGCTCGATCCGGAGAACTCACCGAACCCTGACGATCTGGCCGAGGGGCTGGCCGCGGTATGGCTTGCGTCGATGCCGACACTCGCCCAGGACCAGCGAAGCTAGCCGTTGGCGATCTCGCGCACCGCGGGTCGCACGTCGGCCAGATAGACGGCCGCAGCGACTGCCGAGATCAGCGAGATCGGCCAGAGCGGCGGGCTGGCCAACGAACCGAGCAGGCCGGCGACGGTCAGGATCAGCACCCACGAGGGCTTGGTCAACTTGTCCACGGCCGGGAACGCCGCGGCCTTGCGGGTGAGGCAATCGAGCAGCGCCCAGGCCCGCAACGCAATCAACGCCCAGAACAGGACGCGATCGGTCCACAGGTAGAGCGTGTCGACTGCGTTCACTCCGTCAGCGTACCGACGCGCATGCAACTGTGCCCCGCTCCGAGATCGGAGCGGGGCACAGTCAACGTGCGGGACAGGCTGGTGACGTCAGCTCTTGCTGGCGCGCTTGGCCGGCGCCTTGCGGGTGGTCGGCTTGCTCGCCGGCTTGGTGGCGGCGGGCTTGGTGGCGGCCGGCTTGGTGGCGGGCTTCGCGGCAGCCGTCGCGGTGGTCTTCGACGCCGGCTTCGTGCCGATCCCGGTCAGCGACTGGACGGGCTTGACGACCCGGTCCTGGACGGTCTCGACGACGACTGCGGTGACGGGGCGGGCGGCCTCGACGAGCTTGGCCACGCGCGGGTCACCCTTCACGCCGGACAGCAGCGCGTCGGCGCGGTCGGTGACCGTGCTGGTGTAGTCCTTGACCTGGGCCAGGTACGGCTCGACGGCGGTCTTGATGGCGTCGAAGTTGATCGCCTTCTCGGCCGAGACCCGCAGGTCGTTCACGGCGTCGGTGGCCTTGCCGGCGATCTCGCCGACGTTGCCCTTGGTCTTGCCGAAGAGCTCGTTGGCCTGACCGGTGACGTCGTTGAGCTGCGCCTGCGCCTGATCGAGAACCTGCTTGCCCTGGCTGACGGCGGTGTCGGCGTACGAGCGGATGTCACTGGCGATGGACATGTGTAACTCCCTGTGGGTTGTGGGGGATGGGTACGAGACGAGATGTGCGGTGGTCACTCCGCCGCGGCGACGGCCGGATCGACCGGCGCCGCGTCCGGCTCGGAAGCGGGTTCCGTTCCTACTTGGGCGTTCTCGCGGCGGAAGGACTCGTAGATGTCGAGCAGCACCTGCTTCTGCCGCTCACCGAGGTCCGCGTCGCTGAGGATCGCGGCGACGAGTTCCTGATTGCCTTCGCGATACTCGAGGATGCCGGCCCGGACATAGAGCTGCTCCGCGGAGATGCGCAGCCCCTTGGCTATCTGCTGGAGGATCTCCGCGCTGGGCTTGCGGAGGCCGCGTTCGATCTGGGAGAGGTACGGATTCGAGACGCCGGCCAGCCGAGCCAGCTGCCGGAGCGAGACCTGACCCTGCTGACGCTGTTCGCGGATGAAGTCACCGATGGCGGCGCCGCTTCGCTTGGCCTGCTCTTTCGGCCCCTCGGCTATCACGCGTCCCAGTGTGACCCCGAAGTGCTAGCTATTGCAAGCGGGCAGCTAGCGATCTGAGTCACGCCCGAACCGTCGCGAGGCAGGCGCGGCCTGCCCTCGCCGGTGATCTTGCGCTGGTCGCACTGCTTGCTGGGCCCGGCCCCGGCGCGCCGGTTGTCACCTCCGCGCCGCCCGGTTCGTCAGTGCTATGACGGTCGCGGTGACGGTCGAGCCGACGGAGAGGTGACCGGTGGACGAGCACGAGGTGCTGGCACGGCAGTTCGAACAGAACCGCACTCGGCTGCGGGCGGTCGCCTACCGGATGCTGGGGTCGCTCACCGAGGCCGACGACGCCGTGCAGGAGGCCTGGCTGCGGTTGAACCGCTCGTCGGCCGAGGACGTCGACAACCTCCCGGGCTGGCTGACCACCGTCGTCGCGCGAATCTGCCTGGACATGCTGCGCAGCCGCAAGTCCCGGCGCGAGGAACCGCTCGACATGCACGTCCCGGACCCGGTGGTCAGCCGCGAGCAGGCCGACGATCCCGAACACGAGGCGGTGCTGGCCGACTCGGTGGGGCTGGCCCTGCTCGTCGTGCTGCAGACACTCTCGCCGGCCGAGCGCCTCGCGTTCGTCCTGCACGACATGTTCGCCGTGCCCTTCGACGAGATCGCGCCGATCGTCAACCGGTCTCCCGACGCGGCCAAGCAGCTGGCGAGCCGGGCCCGGCGCCGAGTACAGGGCGCGAGCACTGTGCCCGACGCCGACCCGGCCCGGCAGCGTCAGGTCGTGGACGCGTTCCTGGCCGCCGCCCGCGGTGGCGATTTCGATGCGCTCGTCGCCGTCCTCGACCCCGACGTGGTGCTGCGCGCCGACAGCGGCGAGGGCGGCATCGGCCCGTCCACGATCATCCGCGGCGCGGCCCAGGTGGCCGGAGGCGCACTGACCTTCGCCCGGCTCGCGCCCCTCGTCCGGCCGATCCTCGTCAACGGTGGTCCCGGCGCCGTCACGGTCGCGGACGGCAAGATCCTTTCGGTCGCGGGATTCACCGTCGTCGGCGACCGCATCGTCGAAATCGACATCCTGGCCGACCCGATCCGCCTTGCGCGACTCGATCTCTCCTTCCTCGACGGCTGACCGCGAACCGTCGGCCCGACCGACTAGCGTCTGTCGCTGGACGGACGGGAGGTCGAGCGGGTGGACACCTCCGTCGCGGCTGCCGTCGTCACGTCCGGCGTCGCCCTCGTCGTCGCGGTCGGCGGTGGTATCCGCAACGAACTGCGCTCGGCGGCGGACCGGCGCTACGAGCGGCGGCGGACCTTCCTCATCGAGGTTCAGGACGCGGCACTCGAGCTGCGCAACACGTTGCGGGAGTACGGATCTGAGTTGCGCGCTCGCACCGGGACCGGCGACGGCGGCGGCGGCGGGATCTTCATCATGTCGGTGCCCGAGCCGCTGGCTACCGCCGTGTCGGCGGCCGAGGGGCTCTTCACCGTGGCGAGCTCGCGAGTGGAGGACGAGGCGGTCGTGGCGGCGCTGACGCACTGGTACTCGCTGGCGCGGGTGAGCCTCATCGACACGAGCGAGGCGCCCGCGTCGGCCGAGCAGCACGCGTTCAACGAGGTCAACGACCTCATCGGCGCCGCCCTGAAATCCGGGCGCGGCCGGTCGCCGCGGTGAGCCTCAGGAGGCGACGTTCAGGTCCGCGTCCGCGGCGAGGAAGGCCACTCGATCGGGAACGCCCAGCTGGACCGCCGCTGACCGGGCGTCGTCGACGAAGTCCGGTGGCCCACCGATCAGGGTGAGCCGCGCGGCCCCGCCGTCGAGCACCGTGCTGCGGACGAGCTGGCCGGCGAACGACGCGGTACCGCTGACCAGTGGTCGGGCATCGACCACGACCTCGTCGTCGGTGATGGGACCGAGCCGGCGCACGGCGGCCGAGGCCAGGTCGCGGCCGGCCACAAGCTGCGGGAGTGTGAGAGTCGGCATCGGTTCCCCCTTCGATGGCTCGGCGGTGACTCGGCGCCGCTGCTGATTGTTCGCCACCATCCAGGCTAGCGCGACCCGGTGTCAGGGACGGCACGCCGAGACAGCGATCTCGCGGTCAGTCGGCGAGCGGGATCCGCGCCTCGACGATCGTCCCGTCGAACGCGTCGTCCGCGCGTAGGTAACGCCTGGTCGTGGGGAAGTGCCGGATCGCGGCCGTTCCGCTGGCGATGTACAGGTTGCCGGACTGCCGTCCGATCAGGTGCAGCGCGGACGGCAGCCCACGGCCGCGATCGGGTTCGTCGTACTGGCTCACCTGCTCCCGGGTCGCGAGGGCGATCGCCGCCTCATGTGAGATCACGCCGCGGTGCGTCAGCGTGGCCAGCATGCCGACGCCCGCGTCGGCGATCGCGATGAGCAGTTCGCGGCGGCGCGGCAGGGTCTGCGCAGCCAGGTAGCCGATGGTGCCGGAGTGATCCATCACGTTCTCGCCGACTTCGCCCACGCTCCGGTGCAGGGCGGTGGCCAGCTCCTTACCCCGTGGCAGCACCTTGCGGTAGACGAGGCGGGCGAGGCGATCGACCGTGCCCGGGCTGTCGATCGGCATCACCTCGATGAGGTCCTCTTCGCGGTCGTGCCCGCGAGCGGTGGGCAGATCGTGCGTCGCCTCCAGCTCGGCCAGCACCCGGCCGAGGCGCATGCGGGCCGCGTAGTGCGCCGGTTCGGAGTCGGTGGGGCCGCGCAGCTCGAACCGGACCCCGTCACGATGTGCGCGGTGCGCCTGCGCCGCGGTGGCGACCATCGCCGAGGGCGGCATCCACCGGAGGTCCCGCAGGTCGACCCGACGCACACCATCGTCCTGGACCGGACGTAGCCGGGAGAGCAGCTCGTCCGGATGGCGCGTGGGCACGACGTGATCCTTCCTGGGTGCCGGTCATATCCGACCGTAGGGGCGGGATCAGACAGATCCGACACGGCCGAGCCGAGCACAGCCCGTACCGGAGAAGGGGACGACAAGGGTCAGCTGATCAGCTCGGACTCCAGGCTGCCGACTGTCGGCGCGGCGCTGGTGACACCGGGCGGCTCAACGGCCGCCTTACCGAGTGCGGCGGTCAGCCGACGTCGGCGTAGGTCCGCCGGCGGCCCTTGCGGCCGCTGCGGTTCAGCACGACGCCCGCGCCGAGCAGGAGGGCCGCGACGAGGACGAGGAGGAGCACGTCGACCCCGGTGAAGGCGGTGCCACCGCCACCGTTCGCAGCCGCGGATGCACCGGCGTGGATGTTGATGATCTGGATCGGATCAGGGGGGCAACCCGGGTCCGCGTTTGCCCCGCCACCGATCGCCTGGAGCTCGTGGGCTCCGACGACACCAGCAGGCAGCGTGACCGTTGTCTGGAACGTGCCGGTCGCGCTCGTCGTGACATGGCCGAGGACGTACACCGTGGTGTGCAGCTCGAGCCGGACGTCGGCGTTGTTCGCGAACTTCGAGCCGGTGACGGTGATCGACGCGCCGACCAGCGGCGTTGTCGTGCTGACAGCCAGCGTCGGACACGTCGTCGAGGGGTAGGGCAGCGCCGCCGGCGCGGCGCCGGCGGCCGGGGCGGCGAGCAGTAGGCCGGCAGAGGCGACGGCGAGCGCCAACAACATCCGAAGTCTCATCAGCGTCTCTTTCCTCAGCCACACTGGTAGTCACAGGTAACAACGCGCCCGATTCGATTTGGATGCGCCGCGCCAGGCTACTGCACGTAAAATGCAGGTGAACAGCGCTTAGGCTATATCCATGCGGACCGGTTGTCCCGCTATCTGCAGCCTTGCGTCGTCGGGCAGTGTCCGCTTTATGACGGCGAGGGCGATAGGTCCGAGATCAAAATGGTGCAAAGCCGTGCCGAGGAAGCCGACCGTGCGACCGTCCAGTTCGACCGCCGTCCCGGGCTCGGGCAGCGCGTCCGATTCGCCGGAAAGATGGAGCAGGACCAGTCGACGGGGCGGCTTGCCCAGGTTCTGCACCCGCGCGACGGTCTCCTGGCCGCGGTAGCAGCCCTTGTCCAGGTGCACTGCGCTACCGATCCAGCCGACCTCGTGCGGGATCGTGCGATGGTCGGTCTCCAGGCCGAGCCTGGGCCGGCGGGCCTCGACGCGAAGCGCCTCGAACGCCCAGAGCCCGGCATGATGCGCGCCCGCTCCGACCAGCGCGGCGATCACCCCTTGGGCTCGAGCACGGGGGACGAGAAGATCGGCCGCATCCGGCCCGGGCCAGGCCATGCGGCGCACGAACCCGCCGCCGTTGATGGCCACCGCGCGACCCGGCTGCTCGGGGGTCGGCAGGCCGGCCAGGGCGAGGACGGTCGCCGTCGCCGGGCCGACCAGTGAGAGCAGTGCCCACTCAGCAGAGACGTCGGCCGGCTCGACCCGCTTCAGGAACTGCATCTTGTGCAGGTAGCCGAGGACATCGGCCAACGTTCCGGGCTCGGAGTCGATCCACACGGTGGAGTCGAGTTCGGTCATCTGCCAGTGCTGTTCGACGTGACCGTGCGGGGAGAGCACGAGTGCCTCGGTGGCGTCACCGTCGGACAGGGACGAGACGTGCTGCGAGCAGATCGAGTGCAGCCAGCCCAGCCGGTCCTGCCCGGGCACGACGACGACATCGCGGTTGCTGCGGTCCACCACGCCGGCGCCGGTGGTGAGGAGCCGCTGCTCCCGCAGGGGGTCCCCGTAGTGCCAGGGGACGCCTGCATCCCGTCCGGTCGCGGGCACTGCCAGGTCTGTGGTCATCGCGTAGGTCTCATCGCTCGGGAGTCGGGATTTGTTCCGCTGCGCAGTTGCGGCAGCGGCCGAAGACGGTGAAGTGCGACCGGTCGAGCACGAAGCCGCCGTCGGCCAACAGGTCGTCGGCCAGTGGATCGACCAACGCCGGGTCGGCGTCGACGACGGCGCCGCACGCGTGGCACACGACGTGGATGTGCTCGTCCTCGGCCGGTCGGTAGGACGGCGCGCCATGCCCCAGGTGCGCGTGCCGGATGAGCCCGATCTCTTCCAGGAGCTCGAGGGTGCGGTACACGGTGGTGAGATCCACGCCGGTGATCGACTCGCTGATCTGCTCAGGCGTCGCATGACCCAGGCTGCGCACGGCGGCCAGTACCTGCTCCCGTTGCGTCGTCGCGCGCAGGCCACGGGCGCGCAAGCGGGCCGCGAGGTCGGCCGCGGATGCGGCGCCGCTCGCGGGCGCATGGGTGTGGCTGGAGCCGGTCATCACCCCCATCGTAGGTAGCCTGGCGATTCGGCGGAGGATCTGGCGAAGCTGGGAGGCGCAGCGGTGACGAGCACGCACCGGGGAGTCGTCGCCGTGCTCGGCGTCGGGGTGGTCGACCCGGCCGCGCCGGTGATCCGCGCCGACGATCCCGGGCTCACGCGCGGCGACGGCTGCTTCGAGGGCTGCCGGCTGCGCGACGGCACGATCGACAAGCTCGACGCCCACCTGGCTCGGATGACGCGATCCGCGGCGGCGCTGGAGATCCCGTTCGATCCGGACCGGTGGCGCGACCTTGTGGGGCAGGCGGTGGCGAGGTGGCCCGAGCCCGGCGAGGCGGCGGTGAAGCTGCTGCTCACCCGGGGGGCGGTCGGCGGTCGCCCGAGCGGGTTCGTCTCGATCGGGCCGCTTCCGGCCGACTACCCGCGGCAGCGGCGCGAGGGGATCAAGGTCGTGACGCTCAACCGGGGCACGGCCTCGACCGCGTTCACCGATGCGCCGTGGTTGCTGGGCGGGGTGAAGTCGCTGTCCTACGCGATCAACATGGCCGCTCAGCGGGAGGCGGCTCGGCGCGGTGCCGATGACGCCCTGTTCGTCAGCGGGGACGGTGTCGTCCTCGAGTCGCCGACCGGGTCGGTCGTCTGGTCGCTCGGTCGGACGTTGCACACCACGCCGACCGGCGGAACCGGCATCCTGGCCGGCACGACCCAGCGCCTGCTGTTCGAGCGGGCGACCGGTGCGGGTTGGCAGACCGCCGAGACGCCGGCGCTCCTGGACGATCTGCATGCGGCCGACGTCGTCTGGCTGATCGGCAGCGTGCGCGGCCCGGTCGACCTCGTCGAACTGGACGGCAAGGCGCGGGCCCGGATGCCCGAGGTCGACGCCGAGATCCGCCGGCTGGCCGGCTTCTGAGGGACCCGTTGAGGTCCATCGTGGCGCGCAGCAAAGTTCGTTGCCGCGCTCAGGCTCCCGACGTACGGTGGTCGTACACGAGGGAGGAGGTGGTCCGAAGTTGAATACTTTCTGGACACGTGAGGTGGCTTCCAGCTAACCACCGCAAGTGCAATGGACCTGCGAGGGCTTGCCCCTACCGCGACCGAGCGGTGGTGAGCAATACCTGGTAGCTACCCGGCCCCCGAGTCGTCGGCCCGTCCAGCCGACCCGGTCCTTCGGATCGGAACAGACTCGGGGGCCGTTCTCTTTTCCGGTACGAGTCGATGCGCGAGTCGACACGCGAGTCGAACCGGCGCGATGTTCAGACCAGGTGAGCGAGGCCGTAGATGGGCCTTGTGTACCAGGTGAGCATGCCCTGCTCGTCCAGGAAGGTCATGATCTTCTCGGCCATCCAGCGCCGGGACTCGTGCCAGTGCGGGTTGCTCCGCGCCGCCCGCACGGCCTCGTCCCGGTCGAGGCCGATCTCGGCGTAGACGTCCGGGCTGATCAGCGCACTCGCCACGAAGGCCGCGACCACAGCCGACGACACGGTGGTGACGACCTTGGCCACCGGACCGATGTTCGCCATCTGACGGGCGACCTCCTCGCGGGCGAAGCGCACGTGCCGAGCCTCCTCCACGACGTGGATCCGGTTGACCATCCGCACGAGCGGGTGGACCGACTCGTCGTTGACCATCTCCCGCTGCAGCCGGTCGGTCATCTCCTCCGCCACCAGCACCGGCGCGAAGAGCGCGGGGCCGCGGGCCGTCGCCTTGTAGAGCCGAGCGAGATTGTGCAGCAGCGGTCCCGGCCGGTACGTCGGCGTGCCCAACCGGCTGATCGCCTTGGCGAACATGAGGATGTGCCGGGTCTCGTCGCCGATCTCGGTCAGCGCGTACTGGGTGCGCGGATCCTGCGGATCCTGGTGATACGCCCATCTGGTCAGCATCTGGATCAGGATCAGTTCGAACCACAGCCCGGTGGACGCGACGCTCGCCAGCTCCTGCCGGGAGAGCTCCACCTTTTGCTCTTCGGTCATCCGGTCCCAGAGCGCCGTGCCGTAGAGAGAGGTGCGCTCGAACGGCATGAACTTCATGTCCAGCTCGACCGGGGCGTCCCAATCGATGTCCATGACCGGGTCGTAGGAGTTCCGCGACGACGAGCCGAGCAACCGGGTTGCGGTCCTGCGAACGGCGTCGAGCGGTGCTGCTGCGGTCATGTCGTCTCCGATCTCGCGGACGAGCGGGCTCCGGATGCGGTTGCCTATCACAACATGTAGCACGCACTTTTGTCATTGACAAGCTGTCGCAGGTACTGGGAGACGGGTAAGTGCGGCCTACGCTGAGGGCGTGCCACCGGAGTCCATCACCGAGTCGCGGGACGACGCGCGCGACGGGCGGTCGACGCGCTGGGACCCACACCGCCGGGAGCGACGGTTGTCGATCATCAATGCGGCCATCGCCGCGATCGAGGAGCACGGACCCGACGTGCTGACGGCGCAGATCGCGGACAAGGCCCGGGTGCCGCGCACGCATGTGTATCGACACTTCGACGGCAAGCCCGCCCTGGACCTCGCGGTGTCCACGCACGTCGCCAACCAGATCGGGCAGCGGATCCGCGCCGGGTTGGCCAGCGGCGGGTCGGCCATCGGGATCATCGGCGGCGCGATCGATCAGCACCTCGGGTGGGTCGAGGCGCATCCCAACCTGTACCGCTTCCTCGCCCAGAACTCCTACGCCGTCCGGGGCGACGGGCCGCGCGGCGCCGGCGATGCCAAGGCGGCGTTGGCCGCGGAGCTCACCGCGCTGATCTCGCGCTACATGACCGCGCTCGGCATCGACACCGAGCCGGCCGAACGGGTCATCGTCGGCGTGGTGGGTCTGGTGGACGCCACCGCGGTCTGGTGGCTCGGCCACAGCAGCCTGCCCCGGTCCGTGGTGGCGGCCGAGCTCACCGACCAGGTCTGGCTCTTGATCGAGCGCACGAGCCGCAAGCTGGGTCTGACCCTCGACCCGGACCAGCCGCTGCCCGAGATCTGAGCCTCACGCCGCGACGCGGACCAGTCGCGCGTTCAGATGCGGCGCGAACGGCCGGCCGCCGGGTGCCAGCTCAGTGGCGTACGCGAGTTCGTCGGCGCGGACCGCGTAGAGGCGACGCTCACCGGCGACGCTCTTCGCACTGGGGGTGTGCTCGGCGGAGACCGTCTCGAGTTCCCACCGCTGATCACCGGCCGTCCCGGTGAAGACGAGCGCCTGCCCGGTGTTCGACGCGATCACCAGCTCGACGTCGTCCGGCCCGGGGCCGGGGCGCCAGAACCCGCTCTCCCGCCACGCCGGGCGGATCACCGCCCCGCTGTCGTCGATCAGCCAGGACCGCGATTGATAAGCGAGGAACGGACGGCCGTCATGGACGATCTCGACCCGCTGGTTGTAGGCGAACTGCGCATCGTTGGACGCGACGACGCCGCGTCCGCCACCGTCCCAGATGCCGACCAGAGGGAGCAGCGCCAGCAGGGCGTCGTGGATCGGTGCGCCGGAGCGCAGGTCGGACGTGTCGCCCGTTGACACCGGTCGCTTACCGCTGGCCGGCGAAGAGCTTCAGCACGATGTAGACCGACAGCACACCGATCGCCAGGAAGGTCACGATCAGCAGGGCGAGGTACGTCGCTTCCACTCTGGGGACGGTACAGCAGGATGGACTCATGGCCGCGCCACGCTCGCTCGTCGTGAAATGCACCGCCGGAACCGAAGCCCCCGAGCGCTGCTCGCAGGCATTCACCGTCGCGGCCACTGCGCTGGCGGCCGGCGCGGCGGTGTCCCTGTGGCTCACCGGGGATGCCGTGTGGTTCGCCGTCGAAGGGCGGGCAGAGGCCTTCGCGCTGCCGCACTCAGCCCCGTTGGCCGATCTGCGCGACGCGATCCTCGCCGACGGGACGATCACCGTCTGCACGCAGTGCGCCGCGCGTCGCGACCTGACTCCGGACGAGCTCCTGCCTGGTGTGGTGGTGGCCGGATCGGCCAGCTTCGTCGACGAGGTCCTCCGGCAGGACGTCCAGGCGCTCGTCTACTGAGTCGGTCGGCTAGAACGTGACGTGCGGTACCGGCGCGTCCGGGTCGTGAATCGCCGGGCCGTAGTGCTCCGCGAACAGCTTGGCAACGAGTTCGCCGCGGCTGGCGACGCCGACCTTCGTGAAGATCGCCTTGAGGTGATCGCGCACCGTGTGTGGCGAGAGGAAGAGCTCGCCGGCGATTTCGGGATTCGACAGGCCGCGGGCCACCGCTCTGGTGATCTCCTGCTCGCGCGGGGTGAGGGAGTAGGCCTCCACGATGATCGGCGCGATCTGTGCGGACTTCGCCGGTTCGATCGTCAGCGCGATGGGGCCGGGGCGTCCGTCGGCGCCGCGAAGGCAGGACGCGTGCACTGACAGCCACCGCCCGGACAACGCACGCAGCCGCGCCGCCGCCGGGCCGCGGTCGGTACCGGCGCGGATGGCGCTGGCCCGGGCGAGCACCGCGTAGATCGCCGTCATCGTGAGGGGCATGGTGAGCCAGCTGGACCCGGCGACCTCGACGAAGAGCCGCTCGGACTGCTCGTCGAGCGAGATGATCCGTCCCGAGTCGTCGAACAAGGCCGTGCCCGGACCGTCGCTCGACGTCGGGCCGGAGACCCGTGCCGCCGAGGTGAACCCGCGCAGCGCCAAGGCGATAGCCGGGGCGACGGTGCGGATGAGCTCGACCTCAGTTGCCGTGAACGGGCTGCGCGCGCGATCCCGGAACAGGTCGACGACGCCCCAGGTGCTGGCGCCGAGACGGAACGCAGCGCGTAGCTCGTCGCCGTAGCCCTGCGGAGCGAGGAACTCGCGGTAGCGCGCGCTCCGGATCGGGTGTTCGTCAGTAGCGGCGTACAGCGTTCCGGCCCCGGCTTCGGACCGGGCGACGTCGCGGTAGAGCAGCGCGTCCTCGACGCGGCACTCGCGGTGCCAGTAGGACTCGCAATGCCCGTCCTCGACGTTTTCGATCCGCACCGGGAAGGTGGCGAGGACGGTCGCCGGATCGGTGCCGAACCAGGCGGCGCCGTCGAACGGCACCAGCCGACGCAGCCGTTCGGACACGTCCTCGAACAGCTTCTCGTCGGTCGTGGCCCGAGCGCAGGAATCCGCCAGCGCGGTCACCTGCCGTTCCACCGTCGTCGCGTCCACGCGCGGGCCTCCAGATCTCGATGCACTTCTCGAGTGCAACGAAAGTGTGGGACCGCGCGCGCCACTCGGCAACCCTCCATCTGTAGGGGTCCGAATTGTCGGTGCTTGGGCGTCGAAATGTCCGGTGCCCCCTCCGACTGAGGGGGACGAGGCCGCTGGGAACCCGACAGTCGCGGGATGGGATCGCCGGCCGATCGACAACAGGCTTGCCCCACAACGCATCCGTCACCACTCGCGAAGGAAATCCCATGACCACCGCACCGCACATCAACGACCGCCTGGCCCAGTTGGCCGTCGACCTCGACGGCCCCCTTGTCCGACCGAACGACCCGGAGTGGGATGCCGCGCGGCAGGCGTGGCACCTGTCCGTCGACCAGCGTCCGGTCGCCGTCGCGCTCGCCCAGTCGTCGCGCGACGTCGCGCTGGTGGTGACCGCCGCCCGGGAGCTCGGTCTTCGGGTCGCCCCGCAGTCGACCGGTCACAACGCCGGGCCGCTCGGCGCGCTGGACGGCACGATCCTGCTCAAGACGTCACAGATGCGCGGCGTCGACATCGACCCCGATGCGCGGATCGCCCGGGCCGAAGCCGGCGCCCAGTGGATGGACGTCGTACCCGCCGCGGCCAAGCACGGGCTGGCCGCGCTCGCCGGCAGTGCACCGGATGTCGGTGTGGCCGGCTACACGCTGGGTGGCGGGCTGTCCTGGTTGGCCCGGTCGCACGGGCTCGCGTCGAACAGCGTCGTCGGCCTCGAGGTGGTGACTGCCGACGGACAGCTGCGCACGGTCTGCGCCGATCGCGACCCGGACCTGTTCTGGGCCCTGCGCGGTGGCGGCGGCAGCTTCGCCGTGGTCACCGCGCTCGAGTTCCGGCTCTACCCGATCGAGGACGTCCACGCCGGCGTGCTGTTCTTCCCGATCCATCGGGCGGATGAGGTCCTGCAGGCGTGGCGCGAGTGGCTGCCGTCGGTCCCGGAGTCGGTGACGTCGGTCGGCCGGCTGCTGCGCTTCCCGCCGCTGCCCGACCTGCCACCGCACCTGTCCGGTCAGGCGTATGTGGTCATCGAGGCAGCGTGCCAGCTGTCGGATGAGGACGCCGCTCGGTTGCTCGCCCCGCTGCGCGCGCTCGGCCCGACGCTCGACACCTTCTGCCGGATGCCGGTCACCGAGCTGGCCACCCTGCACATGGACCCGGACGGGCCGGTGCCCGGATACGGCGACGGCATGCTGCTGGAGCAGTTGCCCGCGGAGGCGGTCACGTCCTTCGCCGAACTCGCCGCGGCCGACCTGCCCCTGCTCTCCATCGAGCTCCGGCACCTGGGCGGCGCCGTCGCTGCGGGAAGGGCGGCGGGCGGCGCCGTGGACGGGATCGACGCGGAGTTCGCCCTGTTCGCGGTGGGGATCACGCCGGACGAGGAGGCGATGCGCGCGGTCCGGTCCTCGGTCGACGCCGTCCAGCACACGATGGCCTCGTGGTCGACCGGCGGGTGCTACCTGAACTTCGCCGAGCGGCGCAAGGCCGGCCGCGCGCTGTTCGGCGAGGCGACCTACGCCCGGCTGCAAGAGGTCAAGGCCACGTACGACCCGAGCGACGTGATCCGCTCGAACCACCCGGTGGCCCCCGCCGCCGGCTGACCGGCAGCAACCGGTCGTGACCCCGTAGCGGCGAGACACGCCGAGGCGTGCGCCGCTACGGGGCCACGAAAGACGGTTACTCCAGGTCGAGCGGAACGCGGAGCAAACCGGGCTGGCCGGCCTGCACCTCACGACGGACCTTGCCGTCGCGGTGCAGCACCGACAGCGTCCAGGTGCCCGGCGCGGCGAAGAACCGGAAGTCGCCGGTAGCCGAGGTGACCACCTCAGCGGTGAACTCGCCGGTGCCGTCGAGCAGCCGGACGTACGCGCCGGGAACCGGCGAATCGCCCTTGCTGACGACGCCGTAGATCACCGTCTCCTTCTCGAGGTCGATGCCGGCCGGCAAGGTGGGCGTCTGCTCAGGTGCTCCGCACATTCAGATCATCTCCTCTTCGCGCGAGCGCTCATCGGCCGCTCGCTCCGATCCTTGCTCGCTGGCGCTGGCTGCAATGCTCACTCGCTACACGCCCTTCTCGATCGGGACGCCGACCAGCGAGCCGTACTCGGTCCACGAACCGTCGTAGTTCTTGACGTTCGGGTAGTCGAGCAGCTCGTGCAGTGCGAACCAGGTGTGGCTGGAGCGCTCACCGATGCGGCAGTAGGCGATCGTGTCGCGCCCCTCGTCCAGTCCCTCCTCGGCGTAGAGCTTGCGCAACTCGTCGTCGGACTTGAAGGTGCCGTCCTCGTTGGCCGCCTTCGACCACGGCACGTTGAGGGCGGTCGGGATGTGGCCGCCCCGCTGGCTCTGCTCCTGGGGCAGGTGCGCCGGCGCGAGCAGCTTGCCGGAGAACTCGTCGGGCGAGCGGACGTCGACCAGGTTGAGCTTGCCGATCGCGGCGATCGTCTCGTCGCGGTAGGCGCGGATGGACGTGTCCTGGTCCTTGGCCGTGTAGGAGGTGCCCGGGCGGCTCACCGAGTCCTTCGACAGCTCGCGGCCGTCGAGCTCCCACTTCTTGCGCCCGCCGTCGAGCAGCTTGACGCTGTCGTGGCCGTACAGCTTGAAGTACCAGTACGCGTACGCGGCGAACCAGTTGTTGTTGCCGCCGTACAGGACGACGGTGTCGCCGTTGCCGATGCCCTTCTCGGACAGCAACGCCTCGAACTGCTCCTTATTGACGAAGTCGCGACGGACCTGGTCCTGCAGTTCGGTCTTCCAGTCCAGCTTGACGGCGCCGGGGATGTGGCCACCGTCGTAGGCGGAGGTGTCTTCGTCGACCTCGACGAACACGACCCCGTCGGTGTTCAGGTTCTCTTCGGCCCAGTCGGCCGAGACGAGCACGTCTGCGCGGCTCATGGTTGCTCTCCTTGATGGGTTGGGTCGGTGCGCACGTACGGAATCAGCACGTGGGGTGCCGCGGGGTAGGGCGACGAGGGCGCCCGAGCGCGCGCGTCAGCCGATCAGAAGGTGCGACACAGGCAGCTGCCCACACGGCACAGGTCGACCGTGCGGCGTGACGTGAGCAGAGTGCTCACCGGCATGCGCACGGTGGTGCGCAGCGTTGTGCCCATGCCCGCAGCGTAGCCCTTACTCGACCCGGCGGAACACGACGGCCTCGGCCGAGCCGTCCACCACCAGGCCGTTGGCCGTCGGCCGCAGCTCGTCCAGCCGAAGGCCGTAGGGCAGCGGCGGCAGCGCGATCGGAACGTTCAGCGTGGGCAGCAGTTGGCTCAGGACGAGGTTGGGCAGGCTGATGCCGGCGACCGAGACGCCGCGGATCTTCAGCCACACCGACTCGCTGCCGCTGAGGGTCAGCACAGCCTCACCGCTGATCCGGGCCAGCTGGCTGATCCCCGGCACCGGCAGGGCGGCGATGGCCAGCAACCGCTCGCCCTCGAAGCCCAGCGACAGCCCGGGGATGCGCGCCAACCGGGCGAGCTCGCTGTACGGAAGCAGCAGTCGGCCGGTGACCCGCTCGCACGGCAGCTCGGTCGTCCGGCCCCCGAGCAGCTCCCGCGGCGGCAGGCGCGCGTTGGTCAGGTGCGCGACGAGCGTGGCGCCGGAGATCTCGCCGATCCGCAGCCCGCCGAGCACCTCGACGTCGCGGTAGCACCCGCGCACCGCCTGGGTGAGGAACGGCCGCCCGTGGACCCGCACGGTGGCCGGGTGACCGAACGGCGCGGACAAGTAGGTGGACGCGCGGGCCTCCGCCTTGCCTGCCACGACCCGGTCGAGCGCGGGAAAGGCCGCGACGAGCACCAATAGGACGATCGCGACCACCGCGAGGGTCACCACCACGTCACACCTCGCCGAGCGCGCCGGTCAGGACCGGATGGCCAGGCAGAGCAGGAAGGCGACCGGGGCAATGACGGCGATCGGCAGCACGGCGGCGAGGACCGGGCGCAACCGTCGGCCCAGCGCGGTGGCCGGCTCGGGCGTGGTGTGCAGCACGAAGGCGGTGGCGATGGCGAGCAGCCCGGCAAGCGCGCCCAGTGCGGCCCCGACGAAGGTCGATCGGCCGTCGGCGTACTCGATCTGGTCGCGGAGCATGAGGTAACCGACCGAACCGCCGAGTCCGCCGGACGCGATCAGGCCGAGCAACCCGCGTCCGACAGCAGGATCGAAGCGCGGCGCCGGCAGGAGGATGTCGACCAGGCAGCCGATCACGAGGGCACCGGCCACTGCGGCGACCGCCGTCGCCACGACCCGTCCCCCGAGCTCGCCGGCACCGAACTCGTGTCGCAGCTGGAGCAGGGCGGGCAGCGACACCTCGCCGAGCACGAGGAGCGCGACGGCGGACAGCGAGGATACGACCTGCACCCGGGCGGCGCCGCGACCCAGTTGGTGCACGAACATGGCCGGCACCGCCAGCCCGAGCACCGCGAGCAGCGTGCCGAGCCGGCCGTCCGGCCATACCGACGTGGTGACGTCGGCCGCAGCGGCTGCGAGCGTCGCGATGACGAGCCCGCCGACGCGGCCCGGCATCACGGTGCCGAAGACCCAGGCCACGGCGAACAGCGCCTGGACCGCGGCGACCGCGATGAGCAACGGCGTCGCCCCGGCCCGCGCGGTGAGAACGAGCGCCGCCCCGACCACGAGCGCGGCGGCCAGGGTCGCGAGGAGAGAGAGGTCGACGTCGTCGACGACCAGGACGTCGTCGCCCCCGGCCTCGGCGTCAGTCACGCGTGTCATCGTCGCAGACCTCCGAGCGCCGCTCGTACACCGCGAGAAGCCATGCGCCGATGCGATCGAGCAGCTCGGCGGTGGTCGCCACCTCGGCGTGCCCCATGTCCGGTTCGATCCAGACGTCGGCATCCGGCGCGGCCGCCGCCAGCGCGTCGACGTGGTGGAGGGGGAAGTAACCGTCCGCCGCTCCGTGGACGATCAGCAGCGGCCGCGGGGCGATCGCGCCCACCACGTCCACCGGCGCCTCCGGCTCGGGCCGCCACAGCGTGGGCGAGATCCGGGTCCGTCGCAGATATCGGGTGGCGGTGCGGCCGGACTGCGTCTCCACCATCCAGTGGACGAGCCGCATCGGCCGTGTGCCGCGCTCCCACCAGTGACCCGGTGCGCTGACGCTGACCACCGCCTCGGCATCGCCGCCCAACCCGGCATGGCGCAGCACGGCGGTACCGCCCATCGACCAGCCGAGCACGGCCACGAAGGAATAACCGGCGGCACGCAGCCAAGCCACCGCCGCGGCCACATCGTGGATCTCGTCGGCGCCGGCCGTACCCAGCCCACCCGAACGCCCGTGCCCACGGAAGTCCGGCGCCAGTACGCCGAAGCCGCGGGACACGAGGTGCCGGCAGATCCGCCGCACGTGGACGTTGCGGGAAGAACCGGTGAAGCCGTGCGCCACGACGAGGCCGATGCGACGATCGGCCCCCGGCCAGTGCTCCGCCGCCAGCGTCACGCCGTCTGACGTGCGCAGCGAGACCCGCTCCGGTTCGCTCGCCGACGTCACATTCCCATTCTCGTCGGCCCCGGCACCCGGTCCGGAACGGGTCGGGTAATCTGTAGACGCTCGAGGGCAGCGCCGCCCGACCGGTTCCGGCAGCGCGGCCGACCGGGGACCACCCGCCGATCCTTCTCAACCGGAGGCGCGCGTGGAGCTCATCCTCCTCACCAGCGCAGTTCAGCCCACCACCGAAGTTCTTCCCGCCCTCGGCCTGCTGTCCCATCAGGTGACAGTCCTGCCGCAGGACGCCGGCGCTCTCGTCGACCGCAGCCTCGGCGACGCGGTGCTCGTGGACGCCCGGCGCGACCTGATGAACGCGCGGGCCTTCGTTCGCCTGCTGGCCGCCATGGGCACCGCCGCCCCGGTCATCGGCGTCCTCACCGAGGGCGGTCTGATCGCGATGTCCGGCGAGTGGTCCGTCGACGACTTCGTGCTCGACACCGCGGGCCCGGCCGAGTTGGACGCCCGCCTGCGGCGTGCGATCGAGCGGCAGGCGGCGGAGTCCGAAGAGGTCGGCGGGCGGCTCGAGGTCGGTGAGCTGACGATCGACGAGAGCACCTACACCGCCCGCCTGTCCGGCGTCGCACTCGACCTCACCTACAAGGAGTTCGAGCTGCTGAAGTTCCTCGCCCTGCATCCCGGCCGGGTGTTCACCCGCTCGCACCTGGTGCAGGAGGTGTGGGGTTACGACTACTTCGGCGGCACCCGCACCGTCGACGTGCACGTACGGCGACTGCGGGCCAAGCTGGGCTCGGAGCACGAGGCGATGATCGGCACCGTGCGCAACGTCGGCTACAAGTTCGTCCGGCCGGCCGAGAACGGCCGCCGGGACAACGCAGATACCGAGCAGCCGAGCGAGGCGACCGGGGCGACCGGGGCGACCGATCAGTTGGCGTCGTCGCCGCTCGAGTAGGCCTCTGGGCGCGGCCTAGGGTCGGGACATGCCCGACATCGCGACCGGCCCGCTCGACGCCGGCACCCGCGCGGCCGTTGTCCAACTGGCGGAGCGCATCGAGGCCGAGGACGGCGCCCCGCCGCTGTCGGACCAGACGCTGACCCGGCTCGGTGCCACCGATCTCGACCATTTCGTCGCCCGCGCGGGCGACGACGTGATCGGGTACGCGCAGCGCGACGCCGACGGCGCCGAGATTGCCGCCGAGCCGGCGGCTCTCCTCGCATTGCTCGATGCCGTCCCCCAGCCCGGTCTGCTGATCTGGTCGCACGGCCGGCGTAGCCGGCTCGTCCATGCGTTTGACGAGCGCGGCTTCGAGCGGATCCGCGAACTGCACCAGTTGCGCCGGCCGCTGGACTCGCTGCCCGAGGATCCGCCGCTGGCCGAGGGCGTCGAGGTGCGGGCGTTCCGGCCCGGTCAGGACGACGCCGCCTGGCTGGCCGTCAACGCGGCGGCGTTCGCGACCCATCCCGAGCAGGGCCGGTGGACGCAGGCCGACCTGCAGGCCCGCATCGACGAACCCTGGTTCGACCCTGCCGGGTTCCTGCTGGCCGAGCGGGGCCGGGTATTGCTCGGCTATCACTGGACGAAGGTGCACCCGGACGGCGTGGGTGAGGTCTACGTCCTCGGGATCGCCCCGGCTGCCCAGGGGCTCGGTCTCGGCAAGGCACTTCTCACCCGCGGGCTGCACCATCTGGCCGATCGCGGCTGCCCCCAGGTACTGCTCTATGTGGATGGCGACAACCCCGCAGCGATCGGGCTCTACGAACGTGCCGGATTCACGTCGTACGACCTCGACGTGCAATGGCGCGCGCCCTGAGGCGTATCGAGGCTGTGAGGGAGTTCACCTCAGCGTCGTTTGCGGCATTTGCTCCCGTCACCTGACTGGGCGCCCCCATTCACCCGGTGTTCACCACGGCCACCCCGACCCGCCATTTCCCGCTCCTAGCGTCGCGATCGGAACGTCAAACCGACGAAGGAGACCCGATCGTGAAGCTCAACCGTGCCGGCGTCGTTGCCGGCGTGCTGGTGGCCGTGACGGCGCTGGCCGCCTGCAGCAGCAGCGCAAAGTCGTCCGACAAGACGAGCAGTGCCGGCGGATCGAGCAGCAGCCCCGCTTCCACGGCCGCGGCGGCGGGCGCCCCGACCTGCTCCAGCGGCAACCTGAACGCTGAGGGCTCGACCGCTCAGCAGAACGCCATGACCGCATGGATCAACGCCTACACGAAGGCCTGCAGCGGAGCCAAGATCAACTACAACCCGACCGGTTCCGGTGCCGGAGTCAGCCAGTTCAACGCCGGCCAGGTCGACTTCGCCGGCTCGGACTCGGCGCTCTCGCCCAGTAAGGGTGAGGTCGCCGCCGCCCAGAAGCGGTGCGCCAGCGCACCGCTCGACCTGCCGATGGTGGTGGGTCCGATCGCGCTCGGCTTCAAGCTGAGCGGGGTGCAGAAGCTCGTCCTCACACCGGAGCTCATCGCCAAGATCTTCACCGGCAAGATCAAGACTTGGAACGACCCGGCGATCGCGGCGAAGAACTCGGGCGCCAAGCTGCCGAGCTCGCAGATCAACGTGATCTACCGCTCGGACGCATCGGGCACCACGGCCAACTTCGAGAACTTCCTGAAAGCGACCGATCCGACCGACTTCACCGCGACGCCGGCCAAGGACAACGCCACCAAGGTCTTCAGCGGCCAGGGCAAGGCCGGTTCTCAGGGCGTCGCCTCGGCCATCGGCGCGACCGAGGGCTCGATCGGGTACGTCGAATACTCCTTCGCGGTGAACGGCAGCCTGTCGACGGCGTCAGTGGACAGCGGTTCCGGGCCGGTCGATGTCTCGAAGGACAGCGCGAGCAAGGCCATCGCCGACGCTCAGGTCACGGGGACCGGCGACGACCTCAGCCTCTCGATCAACTACGCGACGAAGGCGAGCGGGGCCTACCCGATCGTGCTCGCCACCTACGAGATCGCCTGCACCACGTACAAGAACAAGGCGACCGGAACGTTCGTCAAGAACTTCCTGAACTACACGGCCAACGGCGGCCAGTCGTTGCTCGCGGGTCTGGGGTACGCGCCGTTGCCGAGCGCACTGCAGACCAAGGTGAACGCGTCGATCGCCAAGATCAGCTGACGCTACGCAATTCGTAGGACGCCCCGCCGGCCGCCCGCATCGGGCGACCGGTGGGGCTCCCCCACAAGATGGCAGGCGCGTGAACACATGCCAGAGCGAGAGACAATGACGGGTCGAGCACCGCAACCGCCATCTGGCGAGTCGCCCCTCGATCCGCCGCGGGTCGGTGGTGAGTCGCTCGACTCCCAGAGCGGGCCGAATGACATCGGTCCCGACGTGCTGCACGGCACCGGCCCCGCAGTGCGCTCCGCAGCGCCCGTCGGTTCGGCCCAGCCCGCAGCGATCAGCGCTCTGCCGGTGCCCGGCGCCGGCGCACCAGCCGTGGGGCGTGGCGGCAAGGTTCGGATCGGGGATCGGGTCTTCGCGCTGCTCGCATCAGGCGCGTCCGCCTTCATCATCGTGGTCGTCGTCCTCGTCGGCGTGTTCCTGGTCGTGAAGTCGGTGCCCTCGATCGCCGACGACAAGGTCAACTTCCTGACCTCGACCGAGTTCGACCCCGGCGCCATGCGGTTCGGTATCGCGGCGCTGCTGTGGGTCACCGTCATCGTCTCGGTCATCGCCATGATCATCGCGGTGCCCATTGCCGTGGGCATCGCGCTCTTCATCACCCACTACGCGCCCAAGCGGCTGGCCAGACCGGTGGCGTACATCATCGACCTGCTGGCGGCCATCCCGTCGATCATCTACGGGATCTGGGGCTACTCCGAGCTGGCTCCGCACCTCGAAGGCGTCCAGCGCGGGCTCTCCCATCTGCCTTCCGTGCTCTTCAACAACGAGCACCCGAACGGCACGATCTTCGACGGCGGCGTGGTGCTGGCCGTCATGATCCTGCCCATCATCACCGCCATCAGCCGCGACGTCTTCGAGCGCACGCCGCTGGCCAACATCGAGGCGGCGCTCGCTCTCGGGGCCACCCGCTGGGAGATGATCCGGATGGCCGTGCTGCCCTACGGCCGCGCCGGTGTGGTCAGCGGCGCGATGCTCGGTCTCGGACGTGCGCTCGGCGAAACCATCGCCGTCTACTTCATCCTGTCCACCGTCGGCGGCTTCTCGTTCTCGATCTTCACCGGCGGCTCCACCTTCGCGTCGAAGATCGCACTCGGCTCGAGCGAGTTCAACAACCCGCAGTCGACCGGTGCGTACATCGCCGCCGGCCTGGTGCTCTTCCTCCTGACCTTCCTGGTCAACTCGGCCGCCCGAGCCGTCGTCAACCGGCGGAAGGACTTCGTATGACAAGCGACGCTTGCGGAGCGAATCGACAACACAGCGCCGACGGAGTCACTCCCCGAGCGAAGCGAGGGCAGGCATGAGCACCATGACCGCGCCGAGTACCGGCTTGACGTTCACGAAGGCCCGCGGCGTTCGCAAGATCAAGAACAACGTGGCGGCCGTCCTGATGACGCTGTCGTTCGTCATCGCCCTCGTACCGCTCGTGTGGCTGCTGTACACCGTGATCAGCAAGGGCGCCGGTGTCGTCGTCAAGTCGTCCTGGTGGACCGAGGACCAGTCCGGGATCGCGGCCGACACCCCCGGCGGCGGCGCGTTCCACGCGATCGTCGGCACCGCCGAACAGGTGGCGCTATGCGCGGTGATCTCGGTGCCGATCGCCCTGCTGGTGGGCATCTATCTCGTCGAGTACGGCCGCGGCATCTTCGCCCGCGTCACCACCTTCATGGTCGACATCATGACCGGCATCCCGTCGATCGTCGCGGCGCTGTTCATCTATGCCCTGTTCGTGACCACGCTGGGCGGCAACCGGGCCGGGTGGCTCGTGTCACTCGCGCTGGTGATCCTGATGGTTCCGGTGATCGTGCGGACGACGGAGGAGATGCTCCGTCTCGTCCCGAACGAGCTGCGAGAGGCGTCCTACGCACTCGGGGTGCCGAAGTGGAAGACGATCGTGCGGGTAGTCATCCCGACCGCGCTGAGCGGGCTGATCACCGGCGTGGTGCTCGGCATCGCCCGAGTGGCCGGCGAGACGGCGCCGCTGCTGATCCTGGTCGGCTACGCGCGGACGACGAACTGGAACATGTTCAGCAACTTCCAGGGTGCCCTGCCGCTGATGATCAAGGACCAGTTCACGAACATCAACACCGCATCGTCGGGCACGGTGACCTACCACTTGGACGCCAATGGCAACCGGGTCGCCGGCGCCGTCGCCAACTACGCTCCCGACCGCCTGTGGGGCGCTGCTCTGACGCTGATCATCATCGTCATGGGCCTCAACCTCGTCGCCCGACTCGTCGGCCGACGTTCCAACATCTCGTCCTGAGGGCAGGAGACCGAACTCCGATGGCCAAGCGCATCGAAACCAAGAACGTCGACATCTACTACGGCAAGTTCCTCGCGGTCAGTGAGGTCTCGCTGACCGTGGCGCCGCGGAGCATCACCGCGTTCATCGGGCCGTCGGGCTGCGGCAAGTCAACGGTGCTGCGCACGCTCAACCGCATGCACGAGGTGGTCTCCGGTGCCCGGGTCGAGGGCAAGGTCATGCTGGACGGCGAGGACATCTACGCGAGCGGGGTCGACCCGGTCGACGTGCGCCGCACGATCGGGATGGTCTTCCAGCGGCCGAACCCGTTCCCGACCATGTCGATCTATGACAACGTCATCGCCGGCCTGAAGCTCAACACCAGGCGAATGAAGCGTTCTGAGACCGACACGATCGTCGAGAAGTCACTTCGCGGTGCGAACCTGTGGAACGAGGTGCGCGATCGCCTGGATAAGCCCGGCGCGGGGCTGTCCGGCGGTCAGCAGCAGCGGCTCTGCATCGCCCGGGCGATCGCCGTCGAGCCCCAGGTGCTGCTGATGGACGAGCCGTGCTCGGCCCTGGACCCGATCTCGACGCTCGCCATCGAGGACCTCATCCAGAAGCTCAAGGAGACGTACACGATCGTCATCGTCACCCACAACATGCAGCAGGCCGCCCGGGTGTCGGACAAGACCGCGTTCTTCAACCTGGCCGCCGTCGGCAAGCCGGGGCAGCTCGTCGAGATGGACGACACCGAGAAGATCTTTGCCAACCCGTCCGACCGCCGCACCGAGGACTACATCTCAGGAAGGTTCGGGTAGGGACTCGCCAACGGCGTGGCCCACACTCGCCGACCCGGAGAAGCTCCAGCGCATCCGACGCCGAGGCGGTGCCGCGTAGCCTTCCGGCTCATGGCTGACTTTGACGTAGTGGTCATCGGGTCGGGGTTCGGTGGAAGTGTCAGCGCGCTGCGGCTGACGGAGAAGGGTTACCGCGTCGGCGTACTGGAGGCCGGCCGCCGGTTCACCCCGGAGACGCTGCCCAAGACCTCGTGGCGGATCCGCGACTTCATCTGGGCACCGAAGCTCGGCTGCACCGGCATCCAGCGCATCCACGTTCTGAAGGACTGCGTGATCCTCGGAGGCGCCGGCGTGGGTGGCGGGTCCCTGAACTACGCGAACACCCTGTACGAGCCGCCTCAGCCCTTCTACGACGACGCCCAGTGGGCGCACATCACCGATTGGCGCGACGAGCTGGCGCCGCACTACGACCAGGCGAAGCGGATGCTCGGCGTCGTTCCCAACCCGACCACCACACCCAGTGACGTCGAGATGCAGCGCCTGGCCGAGCAGTTCGGCAAGGCCGACACGTTCCATGCGGCCCCCGTCGGCGTCTTCTTCGGGCGGGACGGCAAGGAGGAGCCGGGGCAGACGGTGCCCGACCCGTATTTCGGCGGCGCGGGGCCGGACCGGACCGGTTGCATCCAGTGCGGTTCATGCATGACCGGTTGCCGGTACGGCGCGAAGAACACGCTGGTCACGAACTACCTCTACCTCGCCGAGAACAGCGGCGCGACGATCCACCCGCTGACGACAGTCACCGACGTCCGCCCACGCAAGGAGGGCGGGTACGAGGTCCACACCGTCCGCACCGGACGCTGGTTCGCCCGCACCGATCGCGTGTTCACCGCGGACCAGGTCGTGTTCTCCGCCGGGACGTACAACACACAGAAGCTGCTGCACCAGCTACGCGAGACGAGCCTCCCCAACATCTCGAAGCGGCTGGGCTACCTGACGCGCACCAACTCCGAGGCACTGCTCGGTGTGCGGATGACCAAGCCGCCGCACGACTACACCCGCGGCGTCGCCATCACCTCGTCGTGGCACCCCGACGAGAACACGCACATCGAGCCCGTGCGCTACGGCAGGGGCAGCAATGCGATGGGTCTGCTCAACACGCTGATGACCGACGGTGGGACGCGGCGCCACCGATGGGCGCAACTCGGCTTCACGATGCTCCGCAATCCGGCGCGGCTGCGGCTGCTCGTCCCGCGCCGGTGGTCCGAGCGGGTGATCATCCTGCTGGTCATGCAGACGTTGGACAACTCGATCACCGTCCTGCGCAAGCGCACCCGTCTGGGACGCAAGAAGCTCACCTCGGCGCAGGGCGAGGGGGAGCCGAACCCCACCTGGATCCCCGTCGCGAACGCGGCCGCGAAGCAGCTCGCCGAGAACGTCGGCGGCACGCCGGGCGGCACGTGGGGCGACCTCATGAACATCCCGATGACGGCCCACTTCATCGGCGGCTGCGCCATCGGAGATTCCGCCGAAACCGGAGTCGTGGACCCGTACCACCGGCTCTACGGACACCCCGGACTGCATGTCGCCGATGGCTCGACCCTATCGGCGAACCTCGGTGTGAATCCGTCGCTGTCCATTACTGCGCAGGCCGAGCGGGCAATGTCCCTATGGCCGAACAAAGGTGAAATCGACGTGCGACCGGCACTCGGCGACAGATACCAACGGCTGGCTCGTATACCCCCGAATACGCCCGCGGTTCCTGTGAATGCCTCCGGCACGCTACGGTACGGGGCGGTGCGTCTCGGTTTGCCGGGCTCGCGCACCGCATAAAACGCGTCGGATCGGGTTTCCGCGCCAAAGAAAATGCCCCGGATATCGGCGTGTTGTCTTTTGTGTGGCCTCGGTTACGACGCTGTATGTTGTGGCGGGCTGCCGGTCCGCAAAAGGTAAGCACCATCGATCAGTACGACTGAGAGGCCTCTGCATGACCACCGACAGCACGCGCCACCGCGCCGAGTCCCCGATTGGACGACTCGCTCGCAAGCGCTGGGTTCCCGTCGCTGCCGCTGCCACCGCAGCCGCACTGACCGCCGGCGCCATCGCGACGGCCGGCGGCGGCGCAGCGGGAGCGGCCACCGCTCCGCAGGCGCAGTCCGCGGGCAACTTCCTGGACGCCACCCTGGGCGGCAACCCGATCGACCAGATCGCCGCGCTGAAGTTCGCGCGGGCGCAGGCCCCCGGCTCCAACGGCGTGCAGAACCCCCTCGACGTCACCGTGCTGAGCGCGATCAACCTGCCGCTCACCGGCGCCTTGCAGCTCCCGACACTCCTCGGGATCAATCTCGGAGCGGCGAACCAGGTCGCGAAGGCGAACGTCAATGGAAGCTCCTACGGTGCGGCCGGCGCGGTCAACAACTCCGGTGGCGTCTCGGTCGGCGGCGACAACAACGCGTTCCCGGCGAACGCCACGATCAACCTCAGCGCGTCCGGCATCACCGGTCAACCGTCGGCAGCCGACGCACTCGGCGGCGTCAAGGTCAACCTCGGCGCCGTCTCCGCAGTCGCGCAGACGCCGGTCGGCTACGCCAAGACCGGCACGACGGACTACAAGATCGCTGATCTGAACGTGGAGCTCGGCTCCCCGTTGCTCGGTCAGACCCTTGGCCCCGTACTCAGTGGCCTGACCGGAGTGCTGCAGCAGGTCGCCACGGCCGCCGGCGCTGTGACCCAGAACATCGTCGGCTGCGACCTCACCTCCGGAACCGTGCCCGCCACCCTCACGCTTGAGGGCGGCGCGATCATCATCGACCCGGCGACGGCAAAGATCACGATCGATCTCGACGCCCTGTTGAAGGTTTTGAAGCTCGATCTCAACAACCTGCCGCCCAACACCGACCTCATCGACCTGCTGGTCAACTACCTGACCAGCCCGGACGGGCTGGCCGCAGCGATTGAGGGCGTCATCGACGGACTCGTCGATCCGCTCGTGCAGAAGTACCAGTCCTGCAAAGCCGCCATCCAGGCGATCCCGGTGCTCGGCCCCGTCCTGCAGACACTGCTCGACACGCTGATCAGCGGAAAGGCGACGCTAGAGACCACCGTCAACGGTCTCGTCGCTCAGCTCAGCGCGGCCGCGGGAAACAACCCGCTCGCTCCGCTTGCGGCACTGCTCAAGAAGGTCGTCGACATCGGCATCAACGTGCAACCGCTGGTCAGCTCGGGCGACTTCAAGGACAAGCTCGCGGACAACACCCCGAAGCAGAACATGACCCCGCCGCCGGCCGTGCCGTACTCGACCCTGGTCCGCGCAATCGAGGTCAACGTGCTGCCGACGAACAACGAGGACGGCCTGCTGAGCGTCGCGCTGGCCAACGCTGCGGCCGGCCCGAGCACCGCACCGGCCGCTCCGCCGACGTCTTCGGCTCCGCCGACGTCCTCGGCCCCGCCGACCAATATTCCGACGGGTGTTCCGGCCGGCGCCGGTGCGCACGGCGGTAGCCCGGTGCTGCCGCTCACGCTGCTCCTGCTCGGCCTGATGTTCGCCGGTGGCGGCGTGTTCGCCTACCGCATGCGCGGCACGCTCAACCAGCACTAGTCAGGTCAGCACCACAAGGCACTGACGCAGTGGCCCGTCGTCCGTATCGGACGGCGGGCCACTGTCGTTAGCATCAACACAGCGGTTCCGGCCCGGCCGGTCTCGGGAACGCTGCTCGTGAGCGTCGTGGTGCGGCACGGACCAGGACATCACTCGATGCGTCTGGGGGTGCCACCATGGGTGAATCCGCACGGTTGCCGTGGAGCGAACGGGCCGGCGCCAGGGTGGGTCACCACGCGTCGGCAATGCTGATGGTGTCGATCATCGCCGCCGTCGCGATCGGCCTCTATCCGCTTCCCGGCGTGTTGGCCTACACGGCACCGCTGACGCTGTTCGCGTTCGTCCTGCTCAGCTGGTTGCTGATGCGCTCTCACGACCGTCGCTTGTGCGAGCAGTGCGTCATGTCGATGCCGCTGAATCCGGCCGAGAAGGCGACCAAGTTGAAGCGACGCTTCTGGATGGCGCACACCGGATCCGAGCCGCGCTTCCTCATCCCGTACCTCGTCGTCCTGATCAGCTCCAATTTCGCGACCTCGCCGATCGGTCGGATCGGCTGGGCGCTCATCCAGCTGACGATGGTCTACCTGATCCTGTCCCAGTCGACGCATCGCCGGCTGCAGCCGTGGTGCCCCTGGTGCAGCGACGGGGGCGGCGGCGAAGAGGTGGACGAGACGCCACCGGTCCTGCCGCATGACGACCGCGAGCGCGTCTGATCGGTCCCGGCTGCTCGGATAAGGTCTGGCGCCATGGTCGACATTCACCACGAGGGCATCTGCCAGGCCCCGTTGGACATCGCTTTCGCCTACCTCGACGACTACACCACGACGACGGACTGGATGTTCGGTTTGGCCAAGTTCGAGCCGGTGGGCGAGCAGGTGCAGGGCCTCGGCGCGGTCTTCGACGGCACGTTCCAGGTCAAGCCGGTGAAGCTGAGCTCCACGGTCAAGGTGACCCGGTGGGAGCGGGACAAGGTGATCGCGTTCGAGTCGATCAAGGGTTTCAAGAACTGGTCGACCTGGGAGTTCGATGCAAGCTCGCCCACCCAGACGAAGATCACCGTGACGTTCAGCTACGAGTTGCCCGGCGGTCTCGCCGGCCGCGCGATGGGCAAGGCCCTGGAGCCGATCGTCGGGATCAGCGTTCGGCACAGTGACGCGGCGCTGCGGCATGCGATCGAGGCGCGGTACCAGAAGGGCTGAGCCAGCCGCGCGCCAACGTCAGATGGGCACCTCGGTGCCGAGGCCGCGACCCCGGGCGGCCGCCAGTACGAGCGCGGCCGCGGCGGCGTCCTGCACGGCGATCCCGACCGATCGGTACAGCGTCAGGTCGCCCGGGCCGGTCCGACCCGTCGCGGTACCGGCCACGAGCTCGCCGATCTCGGCCCGGATGTGCTGCGCATCGATGACGCCGAGGGCGATGGCGCGCTGCAGCTCGATCGCGCCGGCCGGTTCCGGCGCCAGGACGGCCTCCCGGGACTCGACCACCACCACCGCGTCCCGCACGGTATCGGTGTCGACCTCGCCGACCCCGGCGTTGTTGTAGCCCACACTGTTGAGATGGGTCCCGGGCGGTAACCAACTGCGCTCGACGACCGGCCGGTCGGCGTGCGTCGTCGTGCAGACGATGTCGGCCGACGCGACCGCTTCCCGGATGGACCTGCCCGCGTGAACGTCCAGGCCGTGGGCCCGCAGGTCGGCGACGAGATCCGAGACCTTCGCCAGGTCCCGGCCGGCGATCGTGATGGCCCGGATCGGTGCGTGGGCGCCGAACGCCAAGGCATGCGAGCGCGCCTCCACGCCGGTGCCGATGATCGTCACCGCGGAAGCGTCGGCGCGGGCGAGTAATCGGGTCGCCAGAACCGACCCGGCCGCGGTCCGCGCCGCCGTGAGATAGCCACCGTCCATCACCGCGATCGGGCTGCCGTCCTCGGGATCGAAGCAACACACGAGTGCGTGGTGGGTCGGCCGCTCGGTGTTGCGTGGGAAGAGGCTGACGAGCTTGGTCGTCAACGCCCCAGCGGACGGCAGGTACGCGGGCATCGTGGCCAGGAAGCCGTCCCGCTCGTCCACCCGCGCAGCGATGCGCGGCGGCATCGACGCCCGGCCCGCGCTGAAATCGGCCATCGCCTCGGCCAGTGCGTCGACGAGTGCGCCGAGGTCGAGCACCGACTCGACCTCCGCGCCGGATAGCACGAGCATGACGGCCCTCCTGCCTCTCTCGCAGAAGATGCTCCTCCCGCGCCGGTGGCGGCGGCCAGGGGCCTTCCGCCATCGTCCTGCGAAGCACCTCAACGGCTTGCCATTCGCGGGGTATGTTCCTACTGCCCGAATGACCTGAGACGTACAGAACGGACGTATTCGTGACTCAGTTCGACCAGCCCCAGCCCGCGCGCACGATCAGCCGCCGCCAACTGCTCGCGGGTGCCGTCGTCGGTGGCGCCGGCGCCGCGTTCCTGGGCCGGGGCGACGCGCAGGCGAAGCCGGCATCCGAGCAATCCGCCCGGTTGACCGTCCTCGGCAGCACGGACACTCACGGGCACATCTACAACTGGGACTACTACAAGGACACCGAGTACGACGACACCGCGCACAACGACGTCGGTCTGGCCAAGATCTCGACGTTGGTCACCGCGATGCGCGACGAGCGCGGCCGTGCCAACACGCTGACGCTCGACGCCGGGGACACCATTCAGGGCACGCCGCTCACGTATTACTACGCGGCGATCGATCCGATCACCGGTCCATCCGCACCGCAGCACCCGATGGCGGTGGCGATGAACGCGATCGGTTATGACGCAGCCTGCCTCGGCAACCACGAGTTCAACTACGGCGTCCCGCTGCTGCGCCGCTTCCAGTCCCAGCTGAACCACCCGCTGCTCGGCGCGAACGCGCTCGACTGGACGACCAAGCGTCCCGCCTTCGACCCCTACGTCATCAAGAAGGTTCGACTGCACAACTGCGCGGTCCACGGGCACCGGCCCGGCCCGAGCTGTGAGGTCAAGGTCGGCATCGTCGGCTTCGTGACGCCGGGCTGCGCGATCTGGGACAAGGCCAACCTCGACGGCAAGATCACCTTCAACGGCATCGTCGAGCAGGCCAAGATCGTCATCCCGCAGGTGAAGCAGGCCGGCGCCGACATCGTCGTTGTGTCCTGCCACTCGGGTGCCGACACGTCGTCGTCCTACGGCGACGCCCTGCCGTGGCCGGAGAACGCGTCGACGCTGTTGGCCCAGCAGGTGCCGGGCATCGACGCGGTCCTGGTCGGGCACGCGCATGTCGAGATCCCGCAGCGCCACGTCACCAACACCGCAACCGGCAAGGACGTGCTCCTCTGCGAGCCGTACTACTGGGGCATGCGCCTCGCGGTGATGGACCTCGACCTGGTGCACCGGCGCGGACGCTGGGAGGTCTCCGCGGCCACGTCGACGCTGCTGAACTCCAATACCGTCCCGGCCGATCAACGCGTGCTCGACCTCAGCGCGGCCGCGCACCAGAAGGTGCGTACGTACGTCAACAGCGTCATCGGCACCGCGACGACGGCGATGAGCGCAGCGACGTCCCGCTACGAGGACACCGCGGCGATCGACTTCATCAACTACGTCCAGGCCGAGGCGGTGAAGGCCGCGACGGGCACCACCCTGCCGGTGCTGTCGATCGCCGCGCCGTTCAACCGGCTCGCCGCCATCCCGGCCGGTGCGGTGACCGTGCGCGACATCGCCGGCCTCTACATCTACGACAACACCCTCGAGGCGATCCAGTTCACCGGCGCGCAGGTGCGCGCGTACCTCGAGTTCTCCGCCGGCTACTTCAAACAGGTGACAACCGCCGGCCCGTACGCCGCCGACGCCGTGACGAACGCGGTGACGCCGCTGGCGCCGAACGGAACGCCCGACTACAACTACGACATCATGGCCGGACTGGACGCGCCGCTGGCGTATGACATCGACATCAGCAAGCCGGTCGGGTCGCGCATCCTCAACCTCACCTACGGCGGGTCGCCGGTCGGCGACGCCGACCAGTTCGTCGTGGCGATCAACAACTACCGCGCCTCGGGTGGCGGCAACTTCCCCGGTGTCACGACGGCGCCGGTCGTCTACAACGCGCAGGTGCCGATCACCCAGCTGTTGATCCAGTGGGTGACCGACCACCAGACAGTGGATCCGGCGCTGTTCTCCACGACGGACTGGCGGTTGGTGTTCGACGGACAGCCGCTGACGATCACGGGTTGACCGTCATGCGCGGGTAGGCATCCGACGATCCGGCTGCCGGTGCGACATCCGGCCAGCCGGGTACCTTCCAACCATGAAGCGGCCGAGCCCGTTGCGTTGGCTCTGGTACGCGGTCGGCGGGAGCGTGCCCGAGCGATACCGCGAGTGGGTCCTCCACGACACCACGTCTTCCACGTGGTTGTTCCGGCACGTCGCCCGAGTGCTCGTGGTGTTGATCGTCCCGACGGTCGTCCTCGTCATGCTCATGCCGACCGGGGCCTACCTCCGCGCGCTGACGGCGTTCACCACCGACGCGAGCGTCGTGCTCCTGACCGTGATCCTGGCGAGCGACATGACCGAGCGTCGCCTGCACCGCATGGGCTATCCGTGGGGAGCCGCGGCAAAGCTCCGGGCGCAGCGGGCGGAGACCGCCCAGCGCGCTTCCGCGCAGCGCTACCGCGAGCGACGAACTGCTCGGCACACGCGACACCGGTAGCCGTCAATCGTTCCCGGTCAGCATCTTGTCAGTCCAGGTTGACAGCGGCACTCGACAAACTCGATACGCCGCTGGGCGCACTGCGCGCCGCCGTCGCCACGCGCGTGCGGATTGCCAGCTAGACCTCGACGGTCGGCAGGTGGTTTGACATCAGTCCGCCCCGACGGTGTTTTCGAGGACGCCGATCCCGACGATCTCAATCTCGACGTGGTCGCCCGGTTTCAGGAAGATCGGCTCGGTTCGGAACGCGCCCACGCCGGACGGGGTGCCGGTCGCGATGATGTCGCCGGGCTCGAGGGTTATGCCGTGGCTGATGTATTCGATCAGTCTGGCGACTGAGAAGATCATGTTCGCGGTGTTGCTGTGTTGCATCAGCTCGCCGTTGACGCGAGAACAGATTTCGAGGTTTTGCGGGTCGCCGATCTCCTGAGGGTGCACGAGCCGCGGGCCGATGGGGCCGAACGTGTCGAACGATTTCGCGCGGGTCCATTGGCCGTCCTCGACCTGAGCACGTCGTGCGCTGATGTCGTTGATACATGTGTATCCGCGGACGTAGGAGAGTGCGTCGCCGGCGCTTACCCCTCGTGCACGGGTGCCGATGACTACGCCGAGTTCCGCCTCCCAGTCCACCTGGTCGATTCCGACGGGGATCCTGATCTCGGCTCCGGACGGGATGAGGCAGCTGGGCCACTTGGCGAACAGGATCGGCGACGCGGGCAGGTCGGCAGCTGATTCCGCGGCGTGGTCGCGATAGTTCAGGCCGACCGCGATGATCTTTCCCGGCCGATCGACCGGAAGAGCGGTCACCTCGACTTGCGACATTGGTGTCTCCTGGCTCTCGACGTTGCCCACCCGGAAAACGGGTGGACCGGTCTAGGTGAAGCGAATGCTGGGATTCGGTGCGAAGCTCGCCGAGCGTGCGGACATTCCGTTGTCGACGCCGAGTACCTGACCGTTGATCGAGGTGGCCTGCTGGGAGAGGAGGAAGTCGACGACGTAGGCGATTTCCACCGGGGCACTGATTCGGCGCATCGGGGAAAGGGCCCGGGCCGCCTCGAGGTCGGCGGCGATGTCGCGGGTCGGATCGGCGGCGCGCGGCACGATCGCGGTATCGACCACCCCCGGGGCCACCGCATTGCACCGGATGCCCAGGTGGCCGTATTCGACGCACACGTATCGGGTTAGCGCCTCGACCCCGCCCTTGGCGGTGTCGTAGATCGCGTAGCCGGGAAAGCCCGACTTCGCGTGGACGGATGAGATGTTGACGATGCTTCCCGGCGCTCCGTCGGCGAGAAAGGACTGCAGTGCGACCTGGCAGCCGAGAACGACGGCCTCGAGATTGACGCCGAGCACCTCCGCGATGTCGTCGGCCGACACCTCGTGAAGCGGTGCCAGCCGGACGATGCCGGCGTTGTTGACCCAGCCTCCCAGCCCACCGAGCTCAACCGCGAGGCGCGCCGCGCTGTGCAGGGCGTCGAGGTCGCGGACGTCGCCGGTGACGGTCGCCACCGAGTCGATCTCGCCAGCCAGTTCAGCCAATGCCTCGGCGTCGGTGTCGACGGCGACGACGGGCCGTCCCGCCCGTGACACGTGGGTCGCGATTGAGCGACCGATGCCGTGACCGGCGCCGGTGACCACGACACACCTTGCCTCGACGGGTCGGCTCACCGGTTGCCGTCGAGCGCCAGGTTGCCGGTGGTCACGGGCTGTCCTGAGAGGTACTGCACGATGCCGTCCACGGTCATCCGCCACAGTCGGGTGGAGGAGGACTCGGAGTACCAGCCGACGTGCGGCGACAGCAGGATCCGTGGTTCGCCGAGAAGAGCGGAGTCGGGGGCGAGCGGTTCAACGGCCATGACGTCCAGGGCGGCACCGGACAGATGGTCGTCGCGGATCGACTCGACGAGCGCCGTCTCATCGACGAGCCCGCCCCGCGAGACGTTGACCAGGATCGCGCCATCGGGCATGGCCTTGAGCGTATCGACACCGATGATGTGCCGGGTGGCCGCGTTGAGCGGCAGGTGCAACGTGACAATGTCGGAGCGTGCCAGCAGGTCGTACAGGTCCGGCACGAGTTCGGCACCGGCCGGGGCTGTCTGCAGCTGCGGGTCGTGCAGCAGGATCGACCGGGCGAAGGGCTGCAGCCGGTCGATGACTGCTCGCCCGATCCGGCCGCCACCGATCACGCCGACTGTCTGTTCCTCAATCGGGATGATCTTGCTGACCGAAGACCAGGTGCTCCAGTCACCGCGGGCGACCCGATCGGCTGCGAGCAACCGGCGGTGGACGGCGAGCATCATCGCGACCGCGTGGGTCGCGACCTCCGCCGTCGCGTAATCGGGCTGGTTGACCACCGCGATACCGTGCGCCGCGGCTGCGCTGAGATCGATCGTGTCGAGCCCGACTCCGGCCCGGCCGACGACTTTCACCCTCCCGCCGAGAGCGGCGATGTGCTCCGAGCGCAGGGAGTGCAACGTCACGACCAGCGCGTCCACGTCCTGCGTGCCGTCGACCAGTTGTTCGGAGGTCTCAACCGCGATCTCACGAAACCGGGCAACGCCGTCGAGGTGGTGGGCGACCTCCTCGATGCGGGTCAGCAGGCCGGGCGCGACGGCGATCTCGAACATCAGTCAACTCCGGCAGCAGGGACGATTGGTAAAGCCAAGGTAACAGTCGAAGATAATTTGTCAATTGTCAACACTTTACAGGCGGTCCGTATGACCGGAACTTGCGAAGCGGCCGGATCAGCCCTGCGTACCGCTCCATGGCACCGCAGCCGGCCCGGTCACGCCGGGCCGCAATGCGAACAGATCGCCGGCGAGCGGCGGCGCACCGTCATCCGCCGGGCCGCCCGCGGCGGTGGTGATGTACAAGATGTCTCCGGCGCGACCGCCGAAGGCACAGCTCGTCACATTCGGGACCGGCAGTTCGACGACGGCGTCGAGCACGCCGCTGGGCGTGAACCGACGGACCTCGCCTTGTCCCCAGAACGCGACCCACAGACAGCCGGAGTGGTCGACGCACATCCCGTCGGGCGTGCCCGGCTCCGCGAGGACAACAATGCGAGAGGGCCCCAGGTCGCCGGTCGCGCCGTCGTAGTCGAAGGCACGGATGTGCCCGCTGAGCGTGTCCACGAAGTAGAGAACGCCACCGTCAGGCGACCAGCCAAGACCGTTGGACAGGCCGACCTCGCTGACCACCGGCGTCGCGATCGGCCCGTCGTCGAGCCGGTAGAGCGTGCCCGCCGCCGAGGTGCCCTCGAGCGACAGCGTGCCGGCGAAGCAGCGGCCCGACGCGTCGCACTTGGCGTCGTTGAACCGCAGGTCGGGCCGCGACGCCAGCACGTCGAGCACCGGGACCAGGGCATCGTGCTCGTCGGCCACGACGAAGCCGGCGCGCGTAACCAGCAACCGGGTGCCGTCCGCCGCCGGCAGTGCGGCTGCGAGCGGCTCGTCGATCTCGAGCACGCGCTCGGCCCGTCCGTCCGGGCGAAGCCGGTACAGCGCGCCCGCGACGATGTCGACGAAGGTGAGTTCGCCGCGCGCGGCGTCCCAGGCCGGACCCTCGCCGAGCTGTGCGCCGACCGTGGCAACGTGTTCCGCTCGCAGCTGCCTCGCCATGCACTCAGCCGGCTCGCCCGGTCGTTCCGACAGCGTTCGGGACTGCGCCCACCGTGGCTCCGGCGTTCATCGCCTGGTTGCCGCCGTCGACGGCGAGCACCACGCCGGTGATGAACGACGCCGCGGGAGAGGCCAGGAACAGGGTGGCCGACGCGATGTCCTCGGGCTCGGCGAGACGGCCCAACGGGATGCCACGGAGGAAGCGCTCGCCGGGCGAGCCGCCGTCCTCGTCGAGCAGCGGCTGGAACCCCTCCGTCCTGACCTGGCACGGCGCGATCGCGTTTACCCGGATGCCGGATGTCGCCCATTCGATGGCCAGCTCGCGGGTCATCTGCTCGATCGCGGCCTTCGTCATGCTGAACGGAAGGTTTCCCCGGCCGAGCGCGGACGAACCTGCGATTGAGCTGATGTTGACGATGCTGCCGCCGCCGCGGGCGGTCAGAAGCGGGAACGCTGCCTGCGCAGCGAAGAAGTAGCCGCCGACGTTGACATCGACGAGCCGAATGAGACTGGCCCGCGTGAGCTCAAGCGGAGGGGTGTGACTGCCGAGAGCAGCATTGTTGATGAGCACGTCGATGCCGTCGGTCGTCGATGCGATCGCGTCGAACACCGACCGAACCTGCTCGACCCGGCCCATGTCGCAGACGTACGAGCTGGCCCGGCCACCCCCTGCATGGATCGCCGCGGACGTCTCGTCCGCGCCGGCAAGGTCGAGGCCGATCACCTCGGCGCCGGCGCCGGCGAGCCGCAGGGCGATGGCTCGGCCGATGCCGCGCCCGGCTCCGGTGACCACCGTGACCTGGTTGGCGAGCCCGAACCCGTCGGTCGTCGCCCCTGTCATCCGGCGAGCACCTGCGGACCGTTGGCCCGCGCCAGGGACAACGCAGCGTCGACCACTTGCTGCGCCGTGGGCAACAACGCGTCCATCAGGACCGGGCTGTGCGGAATCGGGCTGTGCCGTGCGGTGATCCGGACGACCGGCTGGTCGAGGTACCAGAAGGCTCCGTCCTGAATGGCCGCGACCACCGCGGCGGCCGGGCCCGCGAGTGGCGGCGCTTCGTCCAGGACGATCGCCCGTCCGATCCGTCGCACCGAATCGAGGACCGTTTCGACATCGAGCGGGGCGAGCGTGCGGAGATCGATGATCTCGACGTCGATGTCGTGCTGGTGCAGCGTCCGCTCCGCTTGTTCGGCCAGAACGACGCCATGCCCGTAGGTGATCACGGTGACGTCCTTGCCGGGCCTGACGATGCGGGCCGACCCGATGCGGACGAGTTCATCGGCGTCGCCGACCGGACCGCGCACCCCGGTCAGCAACTTGTGCATCATGAAGATCACCGGGTCCTCGCCGCGCAGAGCTGACTTGATCAGTCCCTTGCTGTCCCAGGGCCGGGAGGGAAACACCACCGCGAGACCCGGCGTGTTCATGAACCAGCTCTGCAGGCTGTTGTTGTGCTGCGCCCCGCCCTGGGCGACGCCGGCCGTCCCGCGGATCACCAACGGGACGGGTCGGCCCCACATGTAGCGCATCTTCGCGGCCTGATTGACCACCTCGTCCATGGCTCCGTAGGCGAAGTCCATGAAGTTCAGATCGACGACCGGGCGGGCGCCGTTCATCGCGGCGCCGACCCCGGCGGCGACCATCGCGGCCTCGGAGATCGGGGTATCTCGAATCCGGTCCGCGCCGAACTCCGGGCCGAGGTTCTTCACCTGGCCGAAGTGCCCGCCGCGGTCGTAGAGGTCCGTCCCGATCACGAAGACATCCGGGTTGCGTTCCATCTCCTCGCGCATGCCCTGCTGGTACGCGGCGGAGTAGGTCACCTGCGCGGCGGCGGCGGCATCGTCGATCGGCTCGCTCATCGGGGGTAGCCCCATTCGTTGCTCAGCGAGCTGACGTTGTCGGCGGCGGTGAAGGGGTCCGGCCATGGTGCCTCCTCGGCGAACGTGACGGCGCGCGCTACGACGTCGGCCGCGGTCTCGTCGATCCGGGCCAGCGCGGCCGGGTCGAGGATCCCGGCGTCGGTCAGGAGGGCGGCGAAGTTCTCGATCGGATCGCGCGAAGCTCGCCACTGGGCAACCTCGTCGGTAGTCCGGTAGCGGATGACCTCTCCGCTGTTGTGCCCCATGTACCGGTACGTCATCAGCTCGAGAAACGTGGGGCCGGCGCCCGTCCGCGCACGGTCGGCCGCGGCCCCTACGGCCGCGTGGACCGCGACGACGTCCTGCCCGTCGACCGACATGCTCGGCAATCCGAAGCCGCCGGCCCGCGCGGCGATGTCGCCGCCGCCGGTCATGGCCTTCGATGCCGTCTCGACTGCGTACAGGTTGTTCTCGCACGCGACGATCAACGGCAACTTCCAGATGGCGGCCAGGTTGACGAACTCCCAGACCCGGCCGATGTTCGCGCCACCGTCGCCGAAGAAGCCGATCACGACCTGCCCGGTCGACCGCACGCGCGCGCCGAGTGCCGCGCCGAGCGCGACTCCCAGCCCGCCGCCGACGATCCCGTTGCTGCCCCACAGGCCACGGTCGAAGTCGGCGAGATGCATCGACCCGCCCCGGCCACCGTTGATGCCGCTCGCCTTGCCGTAGAGCTCGGCGAGGACCTCGGCGGCGGGCAGCTGCTTGGCCAGCGCATGGTGGTGGGAGCGGTGCGTGCCCGTCATGATGTCGGTGTCGCGCAGCGCCCGCGCTGCCCCGACGCCGATCGCTTCCTGACCGATGGCCGGGTGCATGCCGCCGGGGATCTTGCCGCGTAGTGCGAGCCCGTCCGCGGTCTGCTCGAAGGTCCGGATCAGCGTCATGTCGGCGAGCCACTCGAGCAACTCTTCGGCCGGGACATCTGGCAGCGTGCGGACGGTGCCGTCGGTGGCGGTCGACATCAGGTGGCCTCCTGGCCATTGGATGGTGCGAGCGGCGCCCCGCCGCCCAAGAAGAGCGCGGGGGTGTCGACGATCGTGGCCAGCCGATCGAGCATGGTGGCGCCGTGGGCCCCGTCCCACGTCCGGTGATCGAGGTTGACGGTCGTCCACATGGTCGTGGCGATTTGCACGGTGCCCTCGACGACGACCGGGCGCGGCGCGGCGCGACCGACGGTCACGAGGTTCGTGCTGCCGTAGGGAATGACGCCGGTGAACTGGTCGACGCCCAGCGCGCCGAGGTTGGACAGGGTGGTGACGGGGATGCAGGCGTCGTCGGCGTGCATCCGTCCGGCCCGGGCGCGGGCGACCGCCGCGACTCGGGCGGCGACGAGGTCGACCAGGCTGAGCTCGGGCACGTGGCGGATCACCGGGAGTAGGACGCCGTTGTCGGTAGCCACCGCAAGCCCGACGTCGAGGTCCGTCTGGCCGGCGCTGTCGACCAGGGCAAGGGCGACCACGCGCAGCAGCAGGTCGGTGATGGTGAGCTTCGGCAGCACCGCACGCCAGTGACCGGCAGTGGCGACGAGTTCGCCCACGCGTAGCTCGCGGCTCACCGTGAAATGTGGGATCTCGCTCCACGACCGCACGACGGTGCGCGCGATGGCCTCCCGAGTGTGGGCCGCCCGGTTCGTGCTCCCGGCCGGAACCGCCCGGGGCGACAGGGTAGCCGCCGGCGGGGGCGTGGTTGGCGTGGTTGGCGCAGGCGGCGGCGTGGCCAGATCGGACGCGGCCGATTCGGCCACGAGGCGCCGGGCGCGGGGACTGATCGTGTGCCGTGACCTCGGCGCGGCGTCCCCTGGCTCCAGGATGTGGGTGATGGTCGTCCCGGGGGCGACCATCGACCCGGCGGGGAACAGTTGCTCGCCCATCGTTCCGGCTGCCGCGCTCTCGATCTCGAGCTCGGTCTTGGAGGTCTCGACGACGGCAACGACTGCGCCGGCCTCGACGGAGTCACCCGGCTGTTGCATCCAACTCGTCAGGATGACGTCGTCCGGCGCCATTCCGAGGACGGGGACGAAGACGTCGTGCACGGCGGGGCCTCCGACAAATCCGGTACTAGATTGTTAGACGTTAGATGTCTAACATCTGATGACGGCGAAGTTAGCGCCCCCAAAGCGGGAGGTCAAGACATGACGAGCGAGATCGAACGACGCCCCGCCTTCGATGCCCAGCGCCAGATCAAGCGGGTGATCATCGACGCCAATCTGATGCCCGGTGATCCGCTGCCGACCGAAGTGCAGCTCATGGACCGCCTCGGGATCAGTCGCGGCTCGCTTCGCGAGGCGCTCAAGGGCCTGCAGGCGCGCGGGATCGTCGATGTCGTGCACGGGCGCGGGATGTTCGTGGGCCGTTTGTCGATGGACGCCCTCGTCGACGGCTTGACGTTCCATACCCAGCTCGGTGCCGGCGACGATCATCGTCGGGTTGCGTCTGAACTCGTGGACGTCCGCGACATCTTGGAGCGGACGCTCATCGAGCAGGTCGCCCGCGAGGCCGACGCCGGGCTGGTCCGCGAGCTCGGCCAGATCGTGGATCAGATGGAACTGACCGGTGAGAGCGCCCCGCCGTTCGAGGAGCTCGATCGCCAGTTCCACACCGTCCTCTACCGCTCGATCGGCAACGAGGTCGTGACAAAGTTGATCAGAGCGTTCTGGGAGGTGCTGGATGCTGCGCGTCCCGCCCTTCCCACGTCGCAGGACGACCGCGCGGAGAACGCGCGGCACCACCGGGCGATCTTTGAGGCGATCCGCGCGGGCGAGCCTGAGATGGCGCGCGAGGCCATGCAACAGCATTTCAGCGGCACCCACCGGTGGATTCAGGACTCACCGGCACGTCGCCCGGCTCGGCTCGATACCGAGGCAAACATCTGATGCGAGGGAACTCCATAGCAACTATTGACACCCCGCGAATTGTCAGTAACTTGTTGTTAACAATTTGCAACCGGAGTGCGAGTCCATCAGCGCCGGTCCTTCGTGCAAGGGGCGACTTCGCCCACCGTCTCAAGGGAGTCTGCAGTGGCTCGACGTCAGGGATTGATCGCAGCGGCGGTGCTCGCCTGCTGCGCTTTAGGCATCGCGGCGTGTTCCAGCAGCAAATCCGGCGGCGGGTCGGGCGGGTCCGCCAGCACCTCCGGGTCCGGGAGTTCGTCGGCGGCGAAGAGCGGCACGTATTACTGGCTGCAGGGCTTCTCCGGGAATCCGACGAGTGAGCTTGCGGTCCAGTCCTTCCTCGGGCAGTGCAAGACCGAAGGCCTCAAGTGCGCCGCGATCACCAGCACCGGGGCGAGCGTCGACGACTTCGTCAACCTGATGCCCAAGGCGCTCGCCAAGGGCGACGCGCTCGGTATTGCTGTCTGGGGCGATTCGCCGGCGTACTTCCCGTACTTCAAGCAGGCCAAGGTGCCGATCGTTCGGATGCACTTCTACGAGAAGGACGGCTACTACCCGGGCAAGGTCTACTACACCGGCGCGGACCCGGCACAGTATGCGAAGGCCGCGGCCGACTCGATGTGCACGAAGCTGAAGGCTGACGGGAACGACTCGGGCACCGTCGCGATCACGCAGGCGAGCTCCAACGTCACCGAGAACGCAGTCTCGTCCACGTTCACGACCGAGATGAAGTCCGTCTGCCCGTCGGCGAAGGTTCTCGGCGCGCAGTCCGAAGGCACCGACGCTCCGGCGGCCGTCGCGAAGGCCGTGTCGATCATCCAGGCCCACAGCGACATCGTCGCGGCCCTGTCGACAACCGGAGGCGGCGCCGCCACCTGGTCTGGTGCCCAGACGCAAACGGGCAAGAAGATCACTGTCGTCGCCGTCGACTACACGCGACAGAACCTCGACCTGGTGAAGTCCGGAAAGATCTTCGCTCTCATCGGTCAGCCGGTGGCCAAGGAGTCGCAGCAAGTCGCGACGATCTTCAACGATCTGGGCAAGGGCAAGACGGTGGAGTACTACACGAAGTTGGAGGCTCCGATCATCACCAAGGACGGGGCCGGCGCACAGGGCATTCAGTTCTACTACGACCTGCTGAACAAGATCCCGGGCGCGTGAGATCCGGAAGCGGCCGGGTGCGTGTCCCCCGTGGCATTCGGCCGCTTCCCCGCCCACAAGATCACAAGATCACAATCGTGTGCACAGAAGTTTCGTCAGAAGGGTTCGGCCGATGTCTGAAGCGGCGCTGCAACTACGGGGTGCGTGCAAGACCTTCGGGCATGTCCGAGCACTTCAGGACGTCAACCTCGAACTGCACCAGAACGAAGTGCTGGCGCTCGTCGGCGACAACGGCGCCGGCAAGTCCACCCTCGTCAAGATCCTCTCCGGGGTCGAGCAACCAGATACCGGCGAGGTGATCGTCGGCGGTGAAGTCGTCCGGCTCGCCTCACCGGCCGCCGCCCAGAGCCTCGGTATCGCGACGGTGTACCAAGACCTCGCTCTTGTCGACCCGCGCAGCGTGGCCGCCAACATCTACCTCGGGCGCGAGCCTCGCCGACTCGGGATGTTCGTCGACTACCCGCGCATGTATCGCGACGCCGCGACCGTCCTCACTCGCCTGCGCGTGGACATCCCGACCGTCCGGGCGCAGGTCCGCAAGCTCTCCGGCGGCCAGCGGCAGGCGGTCGCGATCGCCCGCGCACTCGCCCGCGAGAGCAACATCTACCTGTTCGACGAGCCGACCGCGGCGTTAGGCGTCGAGCAGCAAGCCAACGTGAATCAGCTGATCGAGGATCTGAAGAACGACGGCAGTTCCATCGTGTTGATCAGCCACAACCTCGAGCACGTCTTCGAGGTCGCCGATCGCATCGTCGTGATGCGCAACGGGAGGTGCGTCGCGTCGATCGCGAAGGCCGACACCACCCGACACGAGGTCGTCGGCCTGATCACCGGCGCGATCGCACAGGCGGTCGCATGACCGAGCTTGCGAGGTCATGCAGAGGCAGAGCACCCGGTCAGCGAGCGACGAAGGAGCGAGCATGACTTTGTCGCCGCACCGGACGACGTCGTCCGCGGACGAACCCCTGAAACGGACGGAAACTATGACGGTCTCGACGTCGACAGTTCAGCCGCCGCGAGCCGCTCCTTCGACGCGATCCGCGGACTCCCGCCTGGTCTCCGTGCTGAAGGCGCGCGAGATCTCCGTGCTCGTCCCCCTGATCGTGCTCATCGTCGCCTTCTACTTCGTCAACTCGAACTTCCTCAGCAGCCAGAACATCAGTACCGTGCTGCGCGCCTCCGCGTTCGTCGGGATCATCGCGGTCGGCCAGACCATTCTCATGCTGGCCGGGGAGTTCGACCTGTCCGTCGGGTCGGTAGCGGCGCTCTCCGGGACGGTATGCGCGTACGGCCTGCACGACTGGCACTGGTCGATCCTCCCGGCCGTTCTGGTTGGTCTACTTGTGGGCGCGGTCGCCGGCCTGATCAACGGGCTGCTCACCGTGAAAGTCGGCATCGCCGCACTCATCGTCACGCTCGGCATGTTGTATGCGGCGCGCGGCCTCACCCTCGTCATCTCCAAGGGTGTGGCCATCTATCCGCTGCCCACGTCCTTCGGCAACTTCGGCCAGGATCGCATCCTCGGCACGTCCTGGCCCTTCATCATCTTCGTCGTCCTCGCCCTCGCGGCCGACTTCGTCATCCGGCAGAGCCTTATCGGCAGCAAGGTGTTGGCGACCGGCGGCAACGCCCAGGCGGCGCGCCGGGCCGGCATCAACAGCGACCGGGTGAAGATCGCCTGCTTCGTGTTCGTCGGAGTGCTGTCGGGGCTGGCCGGCATCCTGCTCGTCAGTTCGATCGGCACTGCGGACCCGACCATGGGCACCGGCTACGAGCTCCAGGTGATCGCGGCCGTGTTCGTCGGCGGGGTGAGCCTGTTCGGTGGCACCGGAACGGTGCTCGGCACGGTCCTCGGACTGCTGGTGATCCAAGCGATCAACAGCGGGCTGGTGTTTCTCGAGGTCGACATCAACTGGACGAACGTCGCGGTCGGGGTGCTGCTCGTGATTGCGGTGTCCGTGGACGTGATCCGTGATCGCCAGGAGTCCGGCGGCAAGTTGCGGCTGCGTGCGCTGATCCTGCGTCGTACCGGGATCGGCCGATCCAAGTCGATGGCCGGCTGAGGCTAGTCCGTCTTCATTCCCAGCCGCGGCGCCATGAGATCGAGGCGTCCGTCCGTCCGATCGTCGTAACTGCTCGAGATGAGCGAGTAGGCGTAACTGATGTGGCCGGTGATCAGCTTGACCGCGAGCTTCTCGTCGCGCGATCGCACCGCGGCGAGGATGTCGGCGTGGCCGGTAATCGACTTCTTGCGCCAGTCCTGGTTGGCGATGTTGCGCTGCAACAGGAACAGATACACCTGCGAACGGACGCTGAGCCAGCTGGCGTGCAGCCGCTCGTTGCGGGCGGCGCGGTAGAAGACGTCGTGGAACTCGAGGTCCAGGCGGGCGGCGTCCTGCTCGGTGACCTTGCCCTTCAACGCCCGCGCGAACTCGGCGAGCACCGCATCGGCCTGCGCGAAGTCCTGCTCGGTTCCGCGCCGAACGGCGAGCTGGGTGGCCACCACTTCGAGTCCGGTCCGCAGGCTGTACACGTCGGTGAGGTCGGCGGGCGTGAGCTGGACGACCGTCGCGCCACGATGAGGAGTGACGTCGACCAGTCCCTCGCGCTCGAGAACGGCGAAGGCCTCCCGAATCGGGCCACGACTGACTTGTAGGCGCGTCGCGAGTTCGTCCTCGCGCAAGTGTTGTCCGGGCGAGAACTGCCCGTGCAGGATGGCGGCCCGCACCTTGTCGGCGACGTCCTCGGCCAATCGCATGCGGCGCGTGGGCGCGAGGAGTTCCGGGACGGGAGCGTCACTCATTGCGGGCACCGAGCCAATCTGATCCTCGAGTTGTTGACTGATTGAATGTTAACGGCCCGTCAGCGGAACTCCGGCACGTCCACCCCGAACTCGGCCGCGAGTTCCACCACCTTGCGGCGAACGCCGGCTGCCACCGCCACCCCGGCGCTGCGGCGCGCGGCGGCCGTTCGCGCCTCGAGTTCGCCGGGCAGGAGGACGGCCGGGCTCCCGAGCGGTGAGGCGTCGTGCATGATGCCGGCGAATTGGCGCGCGATCGCCTTGAAGTCGTCCAGCCCGACATAACGGGCGACGTCGACGGCGATGAACACCGTGCCGTTGCCGTACCCGCTTTCCGAGACCGCTGCGGGCAGGGTTCCCGAGAGCAGCCCGGCGGCCATCTCGATCAGCACCGAGAGTCCGGAGCCCTTGTGGCCGCCGAAGGCCAGCAACGCGCCACCTTCGTCGAGGTCGGCCGCTCGGGTGGACGGTAGGCCGGCGCGGTCCAGCAGCGCTCCGGCCGGGATCTCCTGACCACTCATGCCGGCCAGGACGACCTTGCCGGCGGCGATCACGGCGGTGGAGAAGTCGAGGACCAGATTGAAGCCGTCGGGACCGGGCGTCGACCACGCGTACGGGTTCGTGCCGAGCACCCTCTTCACGCCGCCGAACGGCGCGACAACCGCTCCGCCGGTGTTGCAGAACGCGATGCCCATCATCCCCTCGGAGGCCATCATGTCCACCCATTCGCCGAGCCGGCCGACGTGATGGCTGCGGGTGAGCACGACCGTGGCCGTACCCGACGCGCGCGCCGACTCGATCACACACCCTGTGGCAAGGGCCGCGGCCGTTTGCCCCCAACCCCAGTGGCCGTCGACCAGCGCGGTGCCCCCCTTCGACCAGGCGACGGTAGGACGGGCGTCGGGGACGAGCTGGCCGGCGCGCACCCAGCCGGAGTACTCGAGCAGCCGGATGAGACCGTGCGAATCGTGGCCGACGAGGTTCGAGAGGACGAGCGAACGGGCCACCAGGTCGGCGCTGTCGCTCGGTGCACCCATCCCGGCAAGGACGCGGGCCGTGATGTCGATCAATACCGCCGCGCTGAACGCGGCGTCCTGAGGGACCGACGGTGCCGGCTCGGAGATCGGCTCCTCAGACAAAGTATGCCTCCACCAAGCCGAGCTCGCCGAAGTCCGCGCTGACCCGGTCGCCAGGGGCGACGAAGCAGTGCGCGGTGCAGGTGCCGGTGCTGACGACTTCGCCGGCCGCGACCGCGCGACCGCGCTCCCGGACCCAATTCACCATCCAGGTCAGGCTCGTGACCGGGTGCCCCATCGCCTCGATCCCCTTGCCGGACTTGATGTAGGAGTCGTTGACGTACAAGTCGATGTTCGCCGCAGGCAGGTCGATCGCCTGCCAATCGCGGACCCGGGTTCCCTCGACCAGCGCCGCTCCCCCACCGTTGTCGTACATGCCGCCGAAGTAGCCGCTGAGGGTGTACCAGTCCTCGAACACCGAGTCGCCGATCTCGATGACCGGTAGCAACGACTCGATGCCGGCTCGAATGTCGGACTCGGAGTAGGGCTCGTCGCGCGCCGGGAAGTCGGCGCCGAGCTCGATCGCGAACTCGCATTCGCACAGCCGGTAGTTGACGAAGTACTCCGGCCCTATCGTCGCCGGGCTGTCGAAGATCGCGTGCTCGAAGATTCGACCAGGCGACGGGCTCGGGATGTTCTCGGCTCGGCGGACCTCCATGCTCGCGGCTCCCACCTTCCACCCGACCGGGCGCCAGCCGAGAGCAGTGTCGAGGCCGAGCAGCACTTCCTCGACGGACGCCCAGGAACGCGCGCGTAGCCGTTCGGGCATGGTGACCGGCCGGCGGTCGAGGCGCCCGTTCGCGATCAGCGAGATGACCTCGGCGACCTCGACCGGCGACAGGTCGGCAGTGCGCGCTGACGGGACCGAGCCGCCGGGCGGCGTCGGGCCGTGGATCAGCCGGCCGCGTTCGGTGAGATGCGGGGGCCGCGGTTGCCCCCGGCCGGCCCGCAGCACGGCGAGTCGATTGCTCGCATCGTCGAGCCCGATGTCGGATGTCGAGGCGTGGGGCACCGGGTCTCCTTGGTCGATCAGTTGCAGATTGTCAGTTGTTAACAGTAGTTTATTCCCAGCGGTTCGACTTTGTACAGCAGGAGGAGGCGCGATGGCTGGGGCGGCAACGGCGGAGAACGCGGCCGCGATAGGAACCATCGGCGCATCCCTGCTGACCGACGCGTTCGTCGCGGACCCGTACCCGACCTTCGATCGGCTGCGGGAACTGGATCCGGTGCACTGGAGCGAGTCGATCGGCGGATGGATCCTCACTCGCTACGACGATGTCCTCGCCACCTTCAAAGTCACCACCGATTACTCGAACGAGGGGCGCCTCGGCCGGGCGTCGGAGTACCTGGACCCCGAGGCACGTTCTCGGCTCGAGGCGTTCGAGGCCCACTACCGCACGAAGGGATTGCTGCACTCGGATCCGCCCGACCACACCCGCCTGCGGCGGCTCGTCCTTCGCGCGTTCTCACCGCGGGTCATCGAGTCGATGCGTCCACGGATTCAACAGATCGTCGACGACCTGCTGGACCGGGTGCAGGCGGACGGTCGGATGGAAGTGATCGAGGACCTCGCGTTCGCGGTGCCGGTCACCGTGCTGGCCGAATTGCTCCGCGTGCCGGTGTCGCACGGCGCTCGGTTCCGCGAGTGGGCCGACCGGCTGCTCGCGTTCCAGGGCGTCAACAAGCCCGGGGAGCAGGTGTTGCTCGCCGCCCAGCAGGCACTGCTCGAGGCGCGGGCATATCTCACCGACCTCATCGCCCAGCGGCGTCGGGTGCCCGGCGACGACCTCATCACCCACATGACCGACACCACGGCCGCCGGGGAGTCCCTCACGGACGACGAGATCATCAATACCGGCATCACGTTGCTGACGGCCGGGCACGAGACCACGACCTCCTTGATCGGCAACGGCCTCTTCACCTTGCTCAGCCATCCCGAGCAATGGGCAGAGGTCCGCCGCGACCCCGCGCTCGTCAAGCCGGCCATCGAGGAAGCGCTGCGCTACGAAAGCCCGGTATCGAGGCAGCCGCGGCTGCTCAAGCACGACACCGAACTACGCGGCAAGACCCTGCGGGCAGGTCAGATGGCCTTCCAGATGCTCGGGTCAGCCAACCGCGACCCGGCTCAGTTCAGCGACCCGAACACCTTCGACATCGGCCGGAGTCCGAATCGGCACATTGCCTTCGGCCAGGGAATCCATTTCTGCATCGGCGCGCCGCTGTCGCGTACGGAAGGCGAGATCGTCTTCTCGTCGATCCTGGAGCGCATGCCCAACATCGGGTTGATCGACGCGGATCCGGTCTGGGACGTCCGCAAGGCCAACTCCCGCGTGCTGCGCACCCTCCCCGTCGCGTTCTGACCGAGGTATTCCGTGGCCCGACCCTCCCTCCCAGCAAGGATTCCCATGGATCTCAGCCCGATGTTGCCCGGCCCCGGCGTCATTGCGGTCGTCCGTACCTCGAGCGCGACCAGCGCACTGACCCTGGCCCGCGGTCTGGCCGGCACCGACGTTGCCGGGATCGAGGTGACGATGACCGTGCCCGATGCCGTCGAGGTGATCGCGACCCTGGTTTCCGAGGGGATCGAGCACGTGGGTGCGGGCACCGTCCGCACACTGGCGCAGCTCGAGGCTTGCGTCGACGCCGGCGCGCAGTTCCTCGTCTCGCCGCACCTCGATGCCGATCTCGTACGCGCGGGCGTGGCGCGCGGAGTGCCGGTGATTCCCGGTGCCTTGACGCCCAGCGAGATACTGCGAGCCATGGCACTCGGCGCGTCGGCGGTGAAGCTGTTCCCCGTGTCGTCCGTGGGCGGCCTCGAGTACCTGCGCGCGCTCCTCGAGCCGATCCCCGATGCGCGGTTCGTCGTGTCGGGCGAGGTCTCGTTGCCCGAGGTCGCCGGTTACCTCGCCGCCGGGGCGTGGGCCGCGTGCGTAGGGGGCTCCCTCTGGCGCCGAGAGGACGTTGGCCGCGGCGACGTCGACGCGGTCCGCGAGTACGCGCAACAGGCCCTCACCCAGCCCGGAGGTCCGAAGCACGGCGGTCGGTCACCCGCGGCGCTCGCGGTCTGATCGGAGCGCGGCGTGGCACGAGTGATCGTAGTCGGCTCGGTGAACGCCGATCGCGTGATCCGATGCCGCTCGCTGCCGGCCGCGGGCGAGACAGTGGTTGCGCACGGGCGCACCGACGGGTTCGGCGGCAAGGGCGGCAACCAGGCTGCCGCCGCGGCCCAGCTCGGGGCCGAGACCTGGCTCATCGCCGCAGTGGGCGACGACGCCGCCGGCCGCGACGCCGCCGAGGATCTGGCGCAGTACGGCGTCCACGTCGACCTGATGCGTACGGTCCACGGAGTAACCACCGGCGAGGCCGTCGTCGTCGTCGAGGACGACGGCGAGAACCTCATTGTGGTCGTGCCCGGTGCCAACGCGGTGCTGAGCGCCGGGGACGTAGCAGCGGACCTTGCCAGCCTCGGTCTCGCTGCCGACGATGTCGTGCTCATCAGCGCCGAGATCGCAGAGGACTGCGTGCGCGCCGTAGTCATGGCGTGCTCCGCTGCCGGCGCACGAGTGGTCTACAACCTCGCGCCGGCACGACCGCTTGCCGACTGGGCCTGCGCGCCGCACGTCGTCCTCGTCGTCAACGAACTCGAGTCGATCCAGGTGAGCGGCGCCGGCACGGCGGCGCTGGCCCTGATCGCGTTGGCCGAACGAGTGGGCGCGGTCGTCGTCACCCGCGGGAAGCGGGGAGCGCGGATGACGCAAGGCCGGGTCGGCCTCGAACTATCCGCGCCGCGGGTGGACGTCGTTGACACCACGGGTGCGGGCGATGCGTTCTGTGGAGCGCTGGCCGCGGACCTGGCAGCAGGACGTCGGTTGACCGATGCCGTGGCCACCGCGACCGCAGCGGGCAGCATCGCCGTCACCGGCGCTGGTGCCAGGGGTTCTCTGGCGACGCGTGCCGGTCTTCGTCACTCGCCGATACCGAATCGGACCGACTTCGGATCGCTGTGACGAGACGGCTGACGGGCGCCGCCGCAGACCGTGGTCGATCGACGACCGGAATGGCGTCGGGCGCAGGAGTGGAACAATGGCCCTAGCAGCGGCGGAAGGAGGGCACCAGCTTGTCGAACGAGCAGAGATCGCCTGTTGCCCCGGTTCCGGGGCACCTGCACACCGTGACGCCGCGGTTGGTCGTGCGCGACGGCCCCCGTGCCATCGAGTTCTATCGGGAAGCATTCGGCGCTGAAGAGGTAGCCGATCGGTTCGTCGGCCCGGGGGGCGAGTTGATCCACGCCGAGGTGCGCATCGGGGATTCGGTCGTGATGCTCTCCGCAGAGTCCGACGACGGTGCCCCGGCCAAGTCGCCGCAGTCCTTGCACGGTGTGGTTAGCGCGATCATGGCGACCTACTGGCCGGACGTCGATGCCGTCTGGGAACGTGCTGTCGCGGCCGGTGCCGAAATCATCTACCCACTCGCAGATCAGTTCTACGGCGATCGGGCGGGGCGATTGCGCGACCCGTTCGGTCAGCAGTGGATGCTCAGCCAGCGCATCGAGATCGTGTCGCGTGACGAGATGGACCGCCGGGCGGCGGACTTCTTCGGCTGATTCTCAGCGTCGGCACCGCCGGGGCCATGCCGTTGGTCGCCGCCGGAGGGTGGCTCACCGGGCTCATCGCTCATCAGCGCGGTGGCCCGAGCACAACGTTGCCGTACTGCTCGGCCGCCGCCGGATCGGGCCTCACCTGGAAGCCGGGCGGGCGCGGCGTTGACTTGTCCCGTCCCGTCGCGCGGAACATCCCCTCGATGCCGGCTGGCGTGTTGATCATCAGCAGATCGGCCCGCTTCGACGTGATGCGGTAACCGTGTGGCACCTGCTTGGGCAGGAACACGACGCCGCCTTCGGCCAGTTCGTGCTGTTGGTCGTCGCACCAGACCAGGGCGGTTCCCTTGATCAGCATGAAGATCTCGTCCTCGTGCAGGTGCTTGTGGTACGGCGGCGCCTCGCCCTCGCCGACATCGAAACGGCCCATCATCAGCTGCCCGTCGGTGGCTGCGCCGTCGAGCAGCATGGCCAAAGTCCCACCGTCGAGCCACTCGAGTTGTTGCTGCTGCTCGGGCTGAGCCAGGTAGAGCATGCTCATCGCGTGTTCCTTTCCGTGCTCAACGGACGACGCGGATGTTGAACTTCGGCCCGCCGGCCTGCATCAGCGCGGCAAACAGCAGGAAGTAGTGTTCGACGCCGCGTGCGGTCGTGATGTCGCCGAGGTCGATGATCGCGTCCTCGGCCCAGCCGAGGTCGGCGAGCAGTCCCGCGACGGTCGCCTTGGCGTCTGCGTCGTTGCCGGACAAGAACACGCTGCTCGGACCGAGCGAGGCCGGGTCGGTCATTACCGTCATCGCAGCGGTGTTCATCGTCTTGACGACGTGCGCGCTCGGCAACGCGTCCTGCAGCTTCTCGCCGAGGCTCGAGTTCGGGTAGACGAGCTCGAACGACGGGGTACTCGCGTTCGCGACGTCGATGAGTACCTTGCCCGCGAACCTGGGAGCGCCGATCGCCATCAGCGTGTCCAGCGAGTCCGCGCCGGGAGTGGCATTCACGACCACATCGGCGCCTGCGACCACGTCCGCGAGCGGCCGCACCGGGACCTCGAGCGACTTCGACCCGGGATCGCGCGAACCGAGGGTCACCTCGTGCCCTGCCTTCGTCCACGCGGTGGCCATTGTCTGCGCGACACGGCCCGTTCCCAACACGCCGATCCGCACGAGCGCCTCCGGTTCGTCTGCCCGCTTGTCGTGTATCAAAATCGTAGGCCGAAGCGCTCAAGCTCGAACGCTGACGGCGCTGTAGAGGCGTGCCTCGTCGGCTTGAACAGTTTCGGAGGCGACGGCGACTGCCTGCCGGTCGCTGAGATCCTCGACCTCGGCGGTGTCGGGTCGGGGTCGGCCAGCTGACGCTCGATTGATTCGCCGAACGGCTACAGCCCCGGAATTTGGCGCGCCCGGCAGGACTCGAACCTGCAACCTCTTGATCCGTAGTCAAGTGCTCTATCCGTTGAGCTACGGGCGCTGGTGGTACCGACGGGAAAGTCTACCGGCTGACCGGCGAGCGTCCCGACATAGTCAGCGGAGGCTCCGGGATTCGAACCCGGGATGGGCTTGAGACCCAAACCGCATTAGCAGTGCGGCGCCATAGACCAGACTAGGCGAAGCCTCCAAGCGGCCGAGAAACGTCGCACAGCCACCGGGCGAAAGCCTACAAGGTCGTGCGGAGCCGGTTCAAAGCCCGTCCGCGGGCGGGTCAGCGGACTTCGACGAGCGGGATGAAGATCTGCTCGATGATGTCGGTGATGTCGCGCGGGCGCAGCGGCTCGCGCTGCAGGATCACCCGGTGGGCCAGGACCGCCGGGATGACGTCGGCGACGAGCTGGGTGGCCGCCTCGGGGCGCACCTCCCCCCGCTCGACCCCGCGGCGCAGCAGCCCGATCAGGGCGGCACGGCGCGGCGCCTGGAAGCGCTCGTCGACCAACCGGGCGAGGTCCGGGTCGCCCATCGCCTCGCACTTGATGGCCCGCATCGCGTCGCCGGCCGGGCTGGTGATCACGCTCGCGATCGAGCGGGCGACCTCCAACAGGGCTTCGTTCGTGGTGACCGAGTCGTCGATGTCGACGGTGGTGCCACAGTCCGCCGGCGTCGGCAGCGCGGCGCAGAGCACGTCCATGACAAGTTCCTGCTTGGTCGGCCAGCGCCGGTAGATGCTCGCCTTGCCCGTGCGCGCCCGGGCGGCCACGCCCTCGACGCTGAATGCGGTGTAGCCGACCTCGGTCAGCTCGGCGAAGGCCGCGTCGCGGATCGCGTCCTCCAGGGCGGCACCACGCTTGCGCTGCGTGGCCGCCGGACGGGCTGAGCGTGTCGCGATCACAGTCACGCGGTGTCGTACCCCTCTAGGAGGATGAATTGAGTGCGAACGCAATTAGTGCACGGTTGCGTTCCCTATGCAAGTGGCTCTACTGTACCCGCTTAGAGAACGTATGCGTGCCCTAAGCGGACGATCCCGCACCGGCATCGCCAACCGAACGGAGCTTCACTCGTGACCGAAACGACCACCAGGGGTAAGGCCGCCGGCAGCACCGGCGACCGTGGCGCACGTCGCGCCGCCCACCCGGGCCTGGTGCTGCTGGTCATCGCCGGCGCGCAGATGATGGTGGTGCTCGACGGCACCATCGTAAATATCGCGCTCCCGTCGATGGGCCGGTACTTCGACAAGAGCCAGACCGACATGACGTGGGCACTCAACGCCTACACCCTCGCGTTCGGCGGCCTGCTGCTGCTCGGCGGCCGGATGGGCGACATCTTCGGCCGCCGCCGGATGTTCGTCTTCGGCCTCGGCCTCTTCACCCTCGGCAGCTTCCTCGCCGGCATCGCCTTCAACTTCCCGCTCATGCTCGCCGGCCGCGCCGTGCAGGGCGTTGGTGGCGCGATCGCCTCGCCGACCGCCCTCTCGCTGATCACCACCGAGTTCGAAGAGGGCGAGGCCCGCACCAAGGCCCTCGGCGTCTACGCCGCGGTGTCCGGTGCCGGTGCCGCGCTCGGCCTGCTGCTCGGCGGCATCCTGACCAACTACCTCAGCTGGCGCTGGGTCCTGTTCGTCAACGTGCCGATCGGCATCGTCCTGATGGTCGGGGCGTTCATGTACGTCCACGAGTCCGAACGGCTCAAGGGCAAGTTCGACTTCCTCGGCGCGCTGCTCTCGGTGGCCGGCATGGTGGCGACCGTCTACGGATTCATCCACGTCGCGCACACCGGGTGGAGCAATACCGAGACGTTCGTCGTTTTCGCCGCCGCGATCGTTCTGCTGGTCGGCTTCGTCCTCTACGAGGCGTTCATCGTCGCCGAGCCGATGATGCCGATGCGCATCTTCGAGAACCGCAATCGTGCCGGCGCCTACCTCGTGATGTTCGTCGTCGGCGCGGCGATGTTCGGGATGTTCTACTTCATCACGTTCTTCATCCAAGGGGTGCGCGACTACAGCGCGTTGAAGTCGGGCTTCGCCTTCCTGCCGGTGGCCGTCACGATCGGCATCACGTCGCAGATCGTGGCCAAGTTCCTCGGCCGGATCGGTCTCAAGCCGCTGCTCATCGCCGGCACGATCCTGATCACGATGGCCCTGCTCTGGTTTTCCACCGTCGACCCGCACTCGGGTTATCTCACCAAGCTGCTGCCCGGCATGATCCTGCTCGCCGTCGCGATGGGCTGCTTGTTCGTGCCGCTGACGTCGGCCGCGGTCTCCACGGTCGCGAACACCGATGCCGGGCTCGCCTCGGCGCTGCTGAACGTCGGGCAGCAGGTCGGCGGCGCTCTCGGGCTCTCGGTCATGACGACGGTCTTCGGCACGGCCGGCCGCAACTACGCCAGCAGTCACGAGACGTCCCTGCGCAAGCAGCTCGGCCAGGCCACCGGCGGCGACCAACCGCTCGCCGGCAAGATCGCCCAGCGTTTGCAGGACGCCGGCAACAACGGCCTGCAGCCGGAGGACATCAACAAGTTCGTGGGCAGCCTGCCCCCCGACCAACAGAAGACGGCCAGTGCCTTCTTCGCCGGGCCGTACAAGGACTTCAGCCACGGCCTGCTCGCGCACGCGTCGGGCCAGGGGTTCCTGATGGGCGCAGTGTTCGGCGCGGTCGCGATCATTGCCGCGGTGTTCCTGATCAATGTCAAGAAGGCCGACCTGCCGGCCGACGGCCAGGTCGTTGCCGGAGCGCACTGAGCAACCCCTCCAGAAGGGCCGCCTCACTCACGGGGCGGCCCTTCGCCACGTCTCGAGCGACCGTGCTCCGTCCCGCTGATCTTCATGCGGATACGCGACCTATCCGGCCACCAGCGCAGGAAGATCCACCCGGGGCGGTCGAGGCAAGGCGTGGCTGGAAGTCGAAAGCAACAGCGGCACGGATGGTTCGCTGGGAAGGCAACAACAGCAGTGAAGGCCGGGGAGGCGGGCTAGCCGGGGAGGCGGGTCAGCACTCGATGACGTTGACCGCGAGGCCCCCGCGTGCGGTCTCCTTGTACTTGATCTTCATGTCGGCACCGGTCTCGCGCATCGTCTTGATGACCTTGTCCAGGCTGACGATGTGCTGCCCGTCGCCACGCAGCGCGATCCGTGCGGCGTTGATCGCCTTCACCGCCGCCATCGCGTTGCGCTCGATGCACGGCACCTGGACGAGCCCGCCGACCGGATCGCAGGTGAGACCGAGGTTGTGCTCCATGCCGATCTCGGCCGCGTTCTCGACCTGCTCGGGGGTTCCGCCCATCACCTCGCACAATGCGCCGGCGGCCATCGAGCAGGCCGAGCCGACCTCGCCCTGACAACCGACCTCGGCGCCGGAGATCGACGCGTTCTCCTTGTAAAGGACCCCGATCGCTCCGGCGCAGAGCAGGAACCGGACCACGCCCTCCTCGCTGGCGCCCGGGCAGAAGCGCACGTAGTAGTGCAGGACCGCGGGCAGGATTCCGGCAGCGCCGTTGGTCGGCGCGGTGACCACGCGACCGCCGGCGGCGTTCTCCTCGTTCACGGCGAGCGCGAACAGGTCGACCCAGTCCAGCAGCCGCAGCGGATCGGTCGCGTAGGGCTCCGCGCAGAGCCGCCGGTAGAGCTCCGGTGCGCGGCGCGGAACCTTGAGCCCGCCGGGCAGCGTGCCCTCGTGCGACCACCCGTTCGTCACGCACTCCTGCATGACCGACCAGATGTGCAGCAGGCCGGACCGGATCTCCTGCTCGCTGCGCCACGCCTGCTCGTTGGCCAGCATGACTCCACTGATCGGCAGGCCGGTCTCGGCGCAGCGTACGAGCAGCTCGTCGCCGGACAGGAACGGATGGGCAAGGACGGTGTCGTCGGCCTTGATGCGATCGGCTCCGGCCGAGGTCTCGTCGACCACGAAGCCGCCGCCGACCGAGTAGTAGGTCCGCTCGCGAATGCAGTCGTCCCCCGCGTACGCGAAGAACCGCATACCGTTCGGGTGGAACGGCAGGCTCGTACGCCGGTGCAGCACGAGATCGTCGGCGCCGAAGTCGACGATCCGCTTGCCCATCAGCTCGACCTGACCGCTGGCGCGCGCCTCTGTGGCCCGCTGTGCCGCCGAGGCGATGTCCACGGTCTCCGGCCGCTCCCCGAGCAGCCCCAGGGTCACGGCCCGGTCGCTGCCGTGTCCGTGCCCGGTCGCACCGAGCGAGCCGAACAGCTCCGCGCGCACCCGCGTCACGTCGTCGAGCAGACCGTCCTCGGCGAGCCCGGCCGCGAAGGTGCGGGCAGCCCGCATGGGCCCGACCGTATGAGAGGACGACGGGCCGATGCCGATCGTGAAGAGATCGAACACGGAGATGGCCATGCGCCGTCCGCCTCCCCGGCATTCACTGTTGTCGTCGCGTTCGCGCTCAGCCTGTCGGTTGCGCTGTTGCCTTCGACTTCAGCCTATGCCTTGGTGGGACGGTCTAGACCACTGTCAGGGTGACGTCGATGTTGCCTCGGGTGGCCTTCGAGTACGGGCAGAACTCGTGCGCCAGCTCGAGCAGCTCGCGGACCTGCTCCGGCCCGACACCGGGAATCGACGCCTTGAGCTCGACCGCCAGCCCGAAGCCGCCGTCGTCCGACGGTCCGAAGGAGACCTCGGCGATCACCGTCGAGTCCGACGCGTCGATGCCCTTGGTCTTGGCCCGATTGGTGAGCGCGCCCTGGAAGCAGGCCGAGTAGCCGGCCGCGAACAGCGTCTCGGGGTTCGCCTTCGGGTCGCCGGCGAACGAGCCCGGCTGCGCCAGGTCGAGGTCGATGACACCGTCGGCGCTGGTGACATGTCCCGCGCGGCCGCCCTTGGACGTGGCGGCGGTCGTGTACGCGATCTTGGTCAAAGCAATGGGCACGGGGGCTCCTCGATCGGGATGGTGTCGTCTTCGACGACGCTAGGAGCGGGGCATTCGGCCCCGGTCACTAGGGTCGAACAACTGTGAGCACCCCGGCCATCCGCCGTACGCCCGTGCACAGCGGCCGCATCGTCGCCGCGCACGCGCTGACGCCGCGGATGCGCCGGATCACCGTGCGGTCGGATGCGGCGGTCGGGCTGGCCGTACGTCCCGCCCAGGACGTGGAGCTACTGCTGCGGGAAACCTCCGGGCGCCGGGTCAAGCGCCGCTACACGATCCGATACGCCCGCCCGGAGTCCGGTGAGCTCGACCTCGACGTGCTGCTGCACGGGGACGGGCCGGGCGCGCACTGGGCCGCCAACGCCCAGCCCGGCGATGCGATCGAGTACCAGGGTCCGCGCGGCAAGCTCGAGCTGCGCAGCGCCCCATGGCACCTGCTGGTCGGCGACGAGTCGGCCCTGCCCGCGATCGCGGCGATCAGCGAGGCATTGCCGCCGGGCGAGCGGGCCGTCGGCCTTATCGAGGTGCGGGACGGCGCGGACGAGCTACCGGTGGCCGCCGACGTCCGCTGGATCCATCGGGGCGAGACGGGTCCTGGGTCGGCGGACCTGCTCGCCGCCGCGCTCGCCGGCCTGGAGGTCCCCCTCGATGCGCGCGGCTACCTCATGGGCGAGAGCCGGGCGATGGTCAAGCTCCGCGCTGTGCTCGAGGAGCGCGGCGTCGCGCACGACGAGATATTCGTCAAGGGCTACTGGAACATCGGCCGACCGGACCGGCTCGCCGGACGCGCGCCGGGGAATAGGTAGATGAGGAAGTAGCCGTGCGCCAGCTCGGCGGCGCGGCGGCGGGTTCAGCCCGGGCAGCTCCCGCTGTCGAGCGGGGTCAGCGACGTCCCGGACGTGGGCGCGTAGATCCGATTCGTTGCGGCGCCGGCCTGCATGCTGATCACGACCGGTCCGCGCACACCGGACCAGGCGTGCAGCAGTCGGCCGGAGTTCGCGTCGACGCACAAGAGGCCGCCGCCCCCATCGGTGTCGCGGACGAGGAAGCTGCGCGTCCCGGCCGCCGCGAACACAGCGCCGGAGCCGAGGCGCCGTTCGACCTCGCTGTGCCTGATCGGCCGTAACGTCCTCGGATCGAGCCGCACCAGGACGGCGCCGTGCGCGCCGGCACCACCCGCCCAGATTCGGCCGTTCACGATCATGAACGTTCCGGTGCGGAACGGCAGCTCGGCCGAGATCCCCGGCCCCGTCAGATCGGGTGACTCGGCGCGAATGCGCGCGAATGCGCCGTCCCCGTCGAGGAGGAGCAACCGGTTCCGGGTGCTGTCGGCGGCGATCGCCCGTCCACCGCGAAGTGGCGTCCAGTCCAGCAGTCCCGACCGCGGTCCGGCGATGCCGACGACCCCGGCGCTGGTACTGAGGTAGAGCTCACCGCGCATCACGTCGACCCCGGCGACCTTCCCCTCGATGTGCAACCTGCGTAGCTCGCTCAGGCCGGCCAGGTCGAAGGCGTAGATGAGGATGCGGGCCGGAAGCGACTTCACGACCCAGATGCGCGACCGCGTCGGATCGGCCGCGAGCAGGTAGCTGCCGCCGGTCTCCGCCGGCTCGCCGACGGTCACGCTGGTCTCGGCGGCGGTGCCGGCCCGGTGCGCGATCAGACTTCCATCACGGACCATGTACAGCGTCGACCCGATCATGAGCGCCGGCGGCTCGCCCGTATCCGGTACCGGCACGGGCAGCGTCGGCACCAGAACCGGTGCCGAGGTCGAGGCCGTCGCTGCGACACGTCCATGCCGCCCGCCGCGATGCTGGGCGGCAACGAGCACGGCGGCGGCGATGATCGCGGCGAGGGCGACGACCGACACGACCCCCGTGCGCGCGCGGGAGCGTCGCGGGCCGGTGTCGAGCAACTCGCCGTCCGGGTCGGCCCCCGATCCGGCGTGCTCCAGCCCGCCGTCGCGATCAGCGGGCCGCGTCATGTCAGCTGGTCACAGAATCGGTTCGGGACGGTATTCGGCGGCCGCGTCGTCGCCGGCGAGCGCCTCGTCCACCGCGCGGACGACGGCCGCCACCTGTTCGCGGGCCGCGCCGGTGAAGGACAGCGGCTCGGCGAGCAGGCCGTTCAACGTCTCGGCCGACAACCCGAGGCGCGAGTCGGCGGCCAGCCGGTCGAACAGCTCGTTGCGGTCGGTGCCCTTCTCGCGCATCTCGAGCGCAACGGCGACGGCGTTCTCCTTGATGGCCTCGTGCGCCGATTCGCGCCCCACCCCGCCGCGCACTGCGGCCATCAGCACCTTGGTGGTGGCCAGGAAGGGCAGGTAGCGGTCGAGCTCGCGCTCGATCACGGCCGGGAAGGCGCCGAACTCGTCGAGCACGGTCAACGTCGTCTCGAGCAGACCGTCCAACGCGAAGAACGCGTCCGGCAGCGCGACGCGACGGACCACCGAGCACGACACGTCGCCCTCGTTCCACTGATCGCCCGCGAGCTCACCGGCCATCGCCGCGTAGCCGCGCAGGATCACCGCGAAACCGTTGATCCGTTCGGCCGAGCGGGTGTTCATCTTGTGCGGCATCGCCGACGAGCCGACCTGACCCGGCTTGAACCCCTCGGTCACCAGCTCATTGCCGGCCATCAGCCGGATCGTCTTGGCGAGTGACGACGGCGCGGCCGCGATCTGGACCAGCGCGGACAGGACGTCCCAGTCGAGCGAGCGCGGATACACCTGCCCGACGCTGGTGAGCACAGTGGCGAATCCGAGGTGCTCGGCCACCTGCGCCTCGAGCTGGGCAAGCTTGTCGGCGTCGCCGTCCAGCAGGTCAAGCATGTCCTGCGCGGTTCCGACCGGTCCCTTGATGCCGCGCAGCGGATAACGGGCGGCCAGGTCGTCCAGGCGGCCGAGGCCGACCAGCAGCTCGTCAGCCGCGTTGGCGAAGCGCTTGCCCAACGTCGTGGCCTGCGCCGCCACGTTGTGCGACCGGCCGGCCATGACGAGCGAGTCGTACTCGGCCGCGCGGCGGGCCAGCCGGGACAGCACGGCGAGGACCTTGAAGCGGATCAGCGTGATGGACGAGCGGACCTGGAGCTGCTCGACGTTCTCGGTCAGGTCGCGGCTCGTCATGCCCTTGTGGATCTGCTCGTGGCCGGCGAGCGCGGCGAACTCCTCGATGCGGGCCTTCACGTCGTGCCGCGTCACTCGCTCGCGCGCGGCGATGCTGTCGAGGTCGACCGCGTCGATGCCCCGGTCGACCACGGCCTGGTAGGCCGCGACCGCGTCGGCGGGGACGTCGACACCCAGCGCGGACTGGGCCCGCAGCACGGCGACCCAGAGCTGCCGCTCCAGCACCACCTTGGCGGCCGGGGACCAGAGCGTCGCCATGGCGTTGGACGCGTAACGGCCGGCGAGGACGTTGGGGATGGCGGGCTTCACCGCTCCATTCTCCCGCGTTTCAGCCGCCACCGAGCAGCCGGACGTCGCGGGCGAGGATTTCGAGTGCGCCGATCGGCTGGCGGACGGTCTTCGGCGAGTCGACCTGGACGACGACGTGGTACCGCGAGAGCGCCCCCTCGAAGTAGGTGATGGCGCGGTCGCCGTCGGCGCTCACGCCCTGCCGGGGGGCATCGCCAGGCAGCTGGCGCTGCACCCGCACCAGGATCCGCGTGGCGCCCAGCCGGGCGTTCATCTGACGGAACAACAGCGGCTGATCGTCGTCCGGGTCCTTGAGGTTGATCGTCGTCGCCGACTGGAGGAGGGCGTCCGGGAAGATGTCGAGGAGCGCCGCGATCGCCGGCGCTCCCGCCCGGTCCTCAGCCACGCAGACGTGGCCGGTCGGGCAGCGGGTCGGGTCGCCGGGCCCGCGACTGGGCAGACCGGGCACCGTCACGCCCGCATCGGTCGGCGAGTAGGTGAGGACGCTGCCGTTCAGCAGCCCCGACCCCGGATCCGGTGGTCCGTGCGACCCCGCCGATGATGGCGGGCCGGCCGTCGGTGGGGCGTTGGATTTGCCGTTGTCGGCGGACATCGCGCGCCCTACGGCAAGGACCCCGGCCAGGATCAGGGCGGCGAGGAGGAGTTCCTCGCGCAGTCGCCGGGTGCGCCGACGCTTGGTCCGGCCGCCGGTCTGGAGCACTTCCTCGTCGGGGGCTGGGGCGTCGTCCTCGGGCGCTGGGCCGGGGTCGCCGGGCATGATCAGACCCGGATCTCGCCGCGCACGGCGCGTACTGCGATGTCTCTGCGGAACTGGCCACCCGGCAGGTCGATGCCGGCGACCAGCCGGTAGGCCCGCTCCCTCGCTTCCTCCAGGGTGTCGCCGACGGCCGTGGCCGACACGACCCGCCCGCCCGACGACACCACCGCTCCGTCATCACGCCTGCGGGTGCCCGCGTGGATGACCCCCGGCTGGTCGGCTCCGGTCAGCACGTCGCCGGTACGCGGCGCGCCCGGATAGCCGGCCGCGGCCAACACGACGGTCACCGCGGCACCCTCGCGCCATCGCAGCGGCGGATGCGCGGCCAGCACGCCGGTGGCGGCGGCGTGCAGCAGCCCGGCCAGGGGCGTCTCCAGCAGGGCCAGCACCACCTGCGTCTCCGGATCGCCGAACCGGGCGTTGAACTCGACGACCCGCGGGCCGCGGCTGGTGAGCGCGAGGCCGACGTAGAGCAGGCCGGCGAACGGCGTGCCCCGCCGGGCCATCTCATCGACCGTGGGCCGGGCGACCTCGCGCAGCACGTCGTCTATGAGCGTGTCGGGCAGCCAGGCGAGTGGCGCGTACGCCCCCATACCGCCGGTGTTCGGGCCGGTGTCCCCGTCACCGAGCCGCTTGAAGTCCTGTGCCGGGAGCAGGGGAACCACGGCGCGTCCGTCCGTCACGCAGAACAGCGAGACCTCCGGCCCGTCCAAGAACTCCTCGACCACGACCCGCTCGCAGGCCGCCCCGTGGGCGAGCGCTTCGGCGCGGTCGGACGTGACCACGACACCCTTCCCGGCGGCCAGGCCGTCGTCCTTGACCACGTACGGCGGGCCGAACTCGTCCAGCGCGGCCGCGACCTCGTCCGCCGTCGTGCCCACGCGGGCCCGCGCGGTCGGCACCCCGGCAGCCGTCATCACGTCCTTGGCGAAGGCCTTGCTGCCTTCCAGCCGGGCCGCGTGTTTCGAGGGTCCGAAGCAGGCGATCCCGGCCGCCCGCACCGCGTCGGCCACGCCGGCCACCAGCGGCGCTTCGGGCCCGACGACCACGAGGTCGGCGGCCACGTCCTGGGCCAGGGCGGCGACGGCGGCCGGGTCGAGCGCGTCGACGCCGCGTTGTTCGGCGACGGCCGCGGTGCCGGCGTTGCCCGGCGCGCAGATCAGGGCCGTGACGGCTGGGTCGGCGGCGAGCGCGAGGCAGAGCGCGTGTTCGCGGGCGCCGGATCCGATCACGAGGACGCGCACGCTCGCGAGCGTAGCGACCGGCGCGCTCAGGTGAGCGAGGCGGCGGCGTGGCTACCGCAGTAGTACCGGCCCTTGATCGGGTTCCCGAAGGTCAGTCTGACCTCGTACCCGACCGCGCGTTCCTCGGGCAAGGCCTCCTGGGCCGGCCCCCGCGCCAGCCGGAAGGTGGCGATGCCGTCCGCGTTGCTGGTCGCGTACCCGGTCAGGTTCGCCAGCTTGCCGCTCTCGCCGACGAGCTCGGTCGGTCCGGTGAACACGAGGAAGAACTCCGCCCGGAACTGCGCCAGGGGCTTTCCATCTCCGGTCAACCGCGCCTGCAGCGTCAGCGGTGCTGTCTGGCTCGCGATGGGCACCGACCTCACCGCGATCGCGGTGTGAATGCACCCGGCGTTGCGTTTGGAAGCGGTGCACCCGCTGACGGCGACGAGCGCGCCCACAAGGAGCGCGCTCGCCGCGACCGCTTGCGCGGCGCTGGTCTTCTTCGGGATCACCCCATCAGCATCCATCAACGTTGTAGTCGAAGTTGTGACCGAACGGCGACATGTAGGCGCTGAGAACGTCCACCAGCAGATCCGGAAGGTCATCGTTGAAATCGATGAAGTTGAACGTCTGCGGCCCGTCGCTGCCGCTCAACGTGACCCCGTTGCTGGACTTTCCGGTCGGCCGCGGGACTGCGGTCACGTTGAAGCACACGACGCCGACAAAGCTCACGGTGAAGATGTTTGCGGGGTGGTCCTGGCGGTACTTGTGGAACACGAAACTGTCGATGTGGCCCGGCAACGTGTACGACGCCAGATCGTGGTCGAAGCCGAGCGGATCGTTCACCCGGAACTTCACGAACACATCCGGGTTGATGTCGACATCGAACATGTTCATCGAGAACGTGCCGTAGTCGCCGGTCAGGCCCGGGAACAGCAACCCGACCAGTGCCGGCAGGCCGAACGGCGCCGCGCCCGGCTGCAGCAACAGCGAATGCAGGTTCTGGATGCTGATTTCGATGTCGCCGATGTGGCTCGGCCGCAGGCCGTAGTGACCCTCGACGTAGCCTTGCGTGGCCAGGAAGTCGAACACCTGCTCGGAGAAGTCCTGGTTCGGGATGTCTCCGACCTGGATGTTCAGACCGAGCTGGAACGAGTCCGTCACCGGCTCCGACGTGATGTCCAAGTGGTAGTTCGTCGGGTTCAGCCGCACCTTGGTGTCGCTACCGAGGTTGGTGAACCGGAAGAACGCACCGTCGGTGCCGACACTGGCTGGGCCGACGTTCTGGCTCAGCTGCGCGTCGACCTGCGCCAGACCGTCCAAGGTGTTGGCCGGCGCGTTGCACGGGTTGGAGTTGTTCTGGCAGCCGATGTAGGTGAACTCGGGTGCGTTCACACCGTTGCCGGTGTCGGCCGACCCGACGTCCAGGTGCATCGCACTGGGGATGTCGGTGAAGTCGATCAGCGCCGATCCGGGCACGCCACCGAGCGTCGCCGTGGCCTGCACGCGCAACTCGCCGATGCCGCCCGGATCGACCACGTCGATGTGGCTCTGCGACCCGAACGTGCCGGTGACCGACACCGACTTCGGCAGGTTGCTCGCGATGAGCTGGCCACGGATCGTGCCCAGGCTGCTCGTCGTGTCGGCATCGGCGTCGACCTGCAGGTGGCCCAGGCCCTCCGACGCCGCGTAACCGGCGCGGAACCTGGTCGGGTCGGCGGGGTCGGCTCCGAACGGACCCACCTGCAGATCCAACTCGGAGGGCAGGCCGGTGATCGTGGCCAGCGCCCGGACGCGCGGCAGGCTGCTGCCGAGCAGCCCGGCCAGCTCCGCGTACACCTTCAGGGTGCCGGTCGGGTGCAGACCCACCAGGTCCACGGTGCCGGCCTCGGTGTCGATGTCGACCTTGGTCGGCAGCCCCGGCAGGATCACGTTCGCCACCGCGCCGAAGCAGGACGCGAACACCGTGCAGAAGGTGCTCGCGTCAGTCGCACAGCCCGGCCCACCGCTGCACCCGCGGGCCCGCACCGCGACACCCTGGGTGTAGAGCGGCGCGCCGAGTCCGGCGAGGGCCGCCACCTTGCCCACCGCGGCGGACAGCCGCAGCGCAGCCGACTGGTCGCTGTGGTAGACGATGTGACCGTTGGAGATGTCCACGTGCACGCTGTTCGGCGTGGTGATCGTGCCACCCGCCGAGAACCGGGTGTCGCGCGCGCCGTTCGCCGCGAGCACCACGTCCGCGTCGAGGCCCACCGTGGCCGCGCCCATGTCCAGATCGAACGTCTGGTTGCCCGCGGCGCTCTTGCCGTAGGCGACCTGGCTGAGCTGGACAACCCTGGCCCCGGCGTCGACGTCACCGCTCAGTTGGTCGTAGTGCGCGGTCAGGTAGTGACTGAGCGCGGGGACGGTCGCCCCGGCGTGGTTGGTCACCGCGAAGGTGGCCGAGCCGATCGGACCGGACACGGCATGGAACCCGAAGGCGCCGGCGCCGAAGTCCGCGGTGAACTGACCCGGGATGTCGTGTGCCTGCGCGAACGCCGACCAGGTGCGGCCACCGGACGGTACGTGGGCGATGACGGTGATGTCGTCGATCGGCGAGGACATGGTCGCTTCGGCATGCGAGTTCGGCAGGTCGACGAGGTAGTCCATCGTCGCGGGCACGCCCGTGATCGAGGCCTGGACGTAACCCGAGGTCGCGTTGGTGACCTTGGCCGAGATGCTGGTGATCGGCGCCGAGTCGTTCAGCGTGATGTGGTTGACCGAGCCGAACGTGCCGTGCAGATGCAGGTCAGCCGGCAGGTCGGCGATGGTCGCGTTGGCGCGCAGCACCGGGAACGTGGGGTTCGTCGTGGTCGCGTTGACGTCAACGCTGAGTGTGCCGACGGGCGCGGACGCGTGATACTGCACGTCCAACGAGTTGCCGGTGCCGAACGTGAACGGCCCGGCGGTGAAGTCCAACGTGGCCGGCAGGCCGGACAGGGCGAGCCGCGCGGAGACGTCCGGCAGGGTGCTGACCAGCCCGATCAGCCGGAGGTACAGCGTCAGCGTCGAAACCGGTGGCTGGTAGCCGGTGAAGGCCACCGTCCCGGCCACGGTGTCGACGACCACCGACGTCGGCAGACCGGACATGTTGATGTTGCCGACCGCGCCGAGGCACTGCGGGAACGCACTGCAGAACGGTCCGCCATCAGTGGCGCAGCCCGGTCCGGTGGTGCACGACCGAGCGACCGCCGCGATGCCGTTGGCGGGAAGCGGCGCGCCGAGACCGGCCAGCGCCTTCACCTTGCCGACCCGCAGGCCGAGCTGGATGCCGATGTGCTTGTCGGCGCTGTAGGTGATCTTGCCGTCGCCGAAGGAGATGTTCACGCTCGACGGCAGACCGGTGATCGCACCGAACGCGCGAAGAGCCGTGTCGGCCACGCCGCCCGCGGCGAGCAGGATGTCCGCGTCGATCTGGAACGGGTTGCCGCCCTCGTCGGCCTGCAGCACGAGTTGCTGGGTGCCGTCGCCGCGGGTGTAGCCGATCTCGGTCAGGTTGATGACGCCGGCACTGGCGTCGAGGTCGCCGCTGACCTGGTTGTAGTGCACGGCCAGGTGGGCCGGGCTGGTCGGCTCGAGCGGATCGCCGTGGTTGCTCACGGTGAGCTGGGCCGAACCGAGCGGGCCACTGATCGCGTGGAAGTCGTAGTTGCCGTCGGCGAAGTCGGCGGTGAACTGCGCCGGGATGCTGGTCAGTTCACCGACAGCGGTCCACTCGCGTCCATCGAACGGCGCACGCGCAGCCACGGTGACCGAACTCAGGGCCGCCGACGAGTTGCCCTCGATGTGCCCGTTCGGGAAGTCCAGCAGTACGTCGAGCGTCGCCGGGATGTCGGTGATCTGCGCCGAGACGTACTCGTTGGCGTGCGGGTCCACGGTCTCGACCCCCTGGGGGCTGGCGAAGAACTGCACCCGCTCGATCACCGACGAAGCGGTGTAGTGGACGTGCGGTGCGGAACCGAGGTCCCACGTCGCCGTCATGTTCGTGGGGATCTTGTCGATCCGGGCGACGATGCTCGGGCCGGTGGTGGTGTCGACATAGGCCGCGTTGATGTTGTCGATGACGGCGCTGGCCGTGTAGCCGAACGTGCGGCCGGCGGTGTCGAGGTCGATCGAGAGGTTGGCCGGCAGATTCGAGATCTCACCGCGGAACTTCGTGTGGCCATCGATGATGCCGGCGGCGACGAAGCGCTGACCGCCCGGCGAGAACGCGAGCGTCACCCGCGGGTGCTGGTCGTAGTACACGTCCAAGGACTTCAGGCCGCTGATCCTGGCATCGGCACCGAACGCCTTGCCGTCGGCGATGTAGGTCGCGTGATCGTCGGCGGCCGGTGAGTACTTGCCCAGCTTGAACGACGCCTGCACCGCAGCGGCGCCCAGCGGCTGGTCGGCCGTCATCTGGACGTGTTCGGCCGCGCTGTCGATCAGCAAACTGAGGTTGGTCGGCAGGCCGGTCAAGGCACCGCGCAGCACGATGGGTCCCTGCGCGCCTGACATGGACGCGGTCTGCTCGTAGAAGCTCAGTCCGAGCGTCGAGAGCGAACTCGACGCCACGTAGCTGGCCGTCGTCGAGTCGCCAGCAGTCAACAACGAGATGTCGATGCTCGCCGGCACCTGGAAGGCGTTCGCCTGAAGCGCGTGCTGCAGGGTCGACCCGGTGTATTGGTAGTTCGCGAACAGCACGCTGTCGATCGTCGACGAGGCGCGATAGTTCACCGTGGTCGAGCCGCCGCTGGTCGGCCGGCGCAGCGTCGCCGTCACGGTGTACGGCAACGTGTCGATCTTCAGCTCGGTGTACTGGTCGCTCGGTGGACTGTCGTGATGTCTGTTGGAGAAGATCAACGCGTCGAGCTGAGTGCGGATGTTCGTCCTGGTCTCGACGGTGTCCTGCTCGGTGTTCGGGTCGATGATCGCGTGGGCGCTGAAGTTCGTCGGGATCGGGCTGAACTTGATCGACGCCACCGTCGGATCGAACGTGGTGCCCGCGGTGTTCTGCGTGATGGACGAGATGCCGGCGGTGATCGACATCGCGTCGCCGCCACTCGAGATCAGCTCGGCGCGCACGTCATAGATGCCCTGAGCGATCGCGCCCGGGCTGAACGTGTAGACGCCCAGCGAGCTCTTCGCCAAACCGGCGCCGCGTCGGTAGCCGTCGAACCCGACCGACAGGCGGTGGTAGCCGGGGATGTCATAGACCGCCCAGACGTGCGCCTTCAACAGCTGCGTGGGCGGGATCTCGCTCGTGTTCAGCCGGATCTGGGTGAAACCGAGCCCCACGTTCACGAGGGACGAGAGCGCGAGGAAGTCGTTCTTGAGTTGCTGGGTCAGGGCCGCGACCAGGTTCTGCAGGTTCAGCTGCTGCACGAGCGCCAGCGGATGGGTCAGCAGGTACACCGGGTCCTTCAGCAGGTTCACCAGGTTGGTCAGGCTCTGCTTGGCGGCGTTGAGCGCGGTCTGGTCGGCGAGCAGCGTCTGACTCGCGATGACGATGTTGTCCACGCCCACGGCGGGAACCAGGTCGGCGAGGAGGTCCGGCGTCCGGTCAGGGGAAGCGGCCGTGCCGTTGCCGGTGACGTTCACCAACGCGGGGACGCCGAGCGGCAGGGTGATGGAGCACGACGTGGGCTTGGTGGCCGACTCGGAGCAGACGCGGTAGGTGATCTGCGGGATCCCGTTCGGCAGTTTCTGCAGCAGGGCCAGCGGGTCGATCGGCAGCGGCGGCGGGAGGTTGCCCGACTGCAACGCGGCGAGCGTCTGGGCCAGCGTGGCCGGGTTGGTCGGGTCGCCCGCCTGTGCGGAGGCGACCTGCGGCTGCAGCTTGTTCGCGTCCAGCGCCGGGTTGCCGCCGGAGGTGTACGGGCCGGCCGCGCTCATGGTGTTGAGCGCGTCGGTTGCCGTGGCGTCGATCAGCGTCTGACCGGGCTGGGTCGGCAGGGTGATCGGCGTCGGCGACACGGGCAGCACCTGAGGCACAACCGCCTTGGGCACCGAGGGCTCGTCGTTCGGCCCGGGATCGATGGCCGACAGCGGGCTGATCGGCGTGTCCGCGGGTGTCGCGGTGGTGGCCGGCCGGGCCGTGCCGTCGGCACCGGGCGAGACGGGTGACAGGGGAGTGAGCGGCGACGGGCGATTCGACACCGGGGCGTTGGCCGTCGGTGCTCCGAGCGGCATCGCCGCCGGGCCGCCGGTCGGGGCCGCGGCGGCCGGCGCCGCGTTGGCGAGGACACCCCAGAGGAGCGCCACACTGCTGGCGACGGCAATCGACCTGCGTACCGACCTGCGCGACCGTGCGGAAAAACCGGTGTGCCGACGTGCCATCTCTCTGCCCCCATTGCCGAACTGTCGCGTGTGTTACGCGGGAGGCATGTTTGGGTACATAGGCGCGCCTCGGCAAACCGAGGCTAAAACCCTGTTAAGCGTCACCGGCTCCAGCTGTGTACAGAAGCGACTAACCCGGGCAAATCACGGGACAACGCGTGCCACGCCGTCGGGCGTATTGCGCCGGACCGGCCGAATCAGGACGTGCGCACAACCGTCATCCCGGCGAGCGTCGGCACGAACAGGTCGCGGCCGTAGGCAGCCGGCGTGGCGAACCTGGTGGTCGCGCCCACGCTCGTCGATCCCATGGATCTCCCGGTCTGCGGATCGAGCGTGTACAGGTCCCCGGCCTCAGGGTCGAGCGACCACACCCGGCCGCCGGCGATGACCGGCGATCCGGTTGTCGACGAGGCCGCATGCCACAGGACGTGCATCTGCCCCGCGCTGTCCACCCGGACTGCCCGCAGGCCATCCGTGCAGGGCACGTACACGATCTCGCCGTTGACCGCGGCGCCGCCGAATGACTTGCAGATCGAAACCTTGCTGACCTGGCCGCCGATGCCGCCCAGGTGCGTGCGGCGCAGGACGTAGGCCGTTCCGGACTTGCCGGCGGCGAAGATCCACGCGCCGGTGATGGCCGGTGCCTGCGAGCCGAGGTCGAGATCGGCCTCGTTGTCCGTCGCCCAGGTGGTCGGGGAGAACGAGTCCGTCAACTTGAGGGTGGCGGAGAGCTCGAGGACCGAGTCGCTGTAGTCGTAGGGGTCACCGACGCCCGACTCGCCGTTGCCGACCGCGACGAGGATGTTCCCGGCCGAGTCGGCCACCGGTCCCGGCGGTGTCCAGATGCCGCCCTCGCGGGTCGTCGGGACGGTGTAGGAGATCGGGCTGCCGGCGCCGTTGCTCGCGTAGCCGACGACCCGGCCCTTGTAGGCCCCGCAGTCGCCGTTCAGGCCGCCGAACGGGACGTACACCCGCGATCCGACCAGCGCGATGGCGCCGCGTTCCTGCATCGCGGCGCTGTCGACGTCCGGCAGGTCGAGGCTGCGGTGGAACGACACCGCGCCGGTCGTGAGCGACAGGGCGTACAGCTCGTGGGTCGGCGGCGCGCCGCTGAACTCAGGCGCGACGTAGACGAGCCCGGTACTCGCCGAGTAGGCCGGCGTCCCGGTGATGCCGAGCGGATCGATGTTGCCGCACTGGCGCTCCGACGCGGGCGACGGCGTCCCCAGGTGCTTCTTCCACAACTGCTGGTAGGTCGAGGAGAACGCATAGACGGTGTTGTTCTCCGTCGCCACGACCGCCACGCCGTTGATCACGATCGGCGACGCGTAGACCTGGCCGTCCAGCTCGAGCTTCGTGACCACGCGTGGCGGGCCGGCCGCCGCCGGCATCGACGGATAGTTGCCGCTGCGGTCGCCCGCGTAGTGATACACCGGCCAGTCGGCCGGACGACCGGCCGTTCCGGACCCGGGCGACGATGCCGGCGTCGTCGATGGGGTGCCCACAGACGTGCCGGGACCGGAGGAGGGCGAACTCCCGTCCGATCCGTTGGTGCAGGCCGCGAGCAGCACGAGCGCCGCACCCAGTGTCGCCGCCTGACGGGCCCGCATCAGGTGCTCTCGACCACCGTGTAACCGGAGCGCGTGCCGACGAGGACGAGGTGACCGTAGAGCGCCGGGGTGGCGAACCGGGTGACCGAGCCCACCGACACCGAGTTCTGCACCGCGCCGGTGCTCGGGTTCAAGCCGTACAACTTGCCGGCACCGACGTCGAGGGTCCACACCCGGCCACCGCCGACAACCGGCGAGCCGATGATGTTCGACGCCGCATGCCATTTGACGTGCAGATGACCCGTCGAGTCGATCGTCACCGCCCGCACCCCGTCAGTGCACGGTACGTAGACCGTGCTGCCGACCACGGCGGTGCCCCCGAACGACTGGCACAGCGACAGCGAGCTCACCTGAGCACCGATACCGCCCAGGTGGTTCTGGTTGAGCACGTAAGCCGTGCCCGACTTGCCGGCTATGAACACCCAGGAACTGCCGACGAGCGTCGCCCCCTGGGAGCCGAGATCCTTGTCGGCATCGTTGTCGGTCGGCCAGGTGCTGGGCGAGAAACTGTCGACGAGGTGCCCGAAGCCGTCGAACTTGAGCACCGAGTCGCTGAAGTCATACGGGTCGCCGACGCCGGACGCGCCGTTGCCGACCGACTGGTAGAGGTAACCCTTCGCGTCGACGGCCGGCCCGGGTGGCGTCCACATCCCGGCCTCGCGACTGGTCGGCACGGTGTAACTCATCAGCGCGCCCGTGGTCGGAGCCAAGCGATCGAGGCGGACGAGGCTGCCCCGGTAACTCGAGCAGTCGCCCGCGAGGCCGCCGTAGGGAACCCAGACGCCGTTGCCCTCCAGCGTCAGGGCGCCGCGCTGCTGCATGGCCACAGGCGTGATGCCTGGGACGGAGGACGGCACGTCGACGTTGCGGGAGAACACGACCTCACCAGTCGGACGGAGGCCGACCATCACGTGCCGGATTGGGCTGCCGAGCAACGCCACCACGTAGATGGTGTTTTCGGTAGCGCTGTAGACCGGTGTGCCCGTGATGCCGGTGGGGTCGATGTTCCCGCACGGCAGGCTGGATCGCGGTACCGGAGCACCGAGGTTCTTGCGCCACAGGACCGTGCCGCCGGGGCTCAGCGAATACACGCTGTTGTTCTCGGTCGCGATGATCGTGTGACCGCCGACGACGATGGGCGACGCGTACACCGCCCCGTCGAGCGTCACCGAACGGTGGACGTAGGACGCGCCCTTGACGGCCGGGATGCTCGAGACGTAGCCGCTGTGCGCCCGGTCGGCGTGGTAGGTCGTCCAATCGGCGTACGTGGCGGTGGCCGCCGCCGCGGCCTGGTGTGGTGCGGCACCACCGCGCGTCGGCCCCGCGACCAACGCGACGGTGAGCAGGAGGAAAAGTGCGGACGCGGAGGCGGCGCTACGACGCATGCCACGAAGTCTGCGCGTTGCCGTGCACGTTGTAACGCTTCTTACTCGAGAAGATCACGAATCGTGATCGTCTCGTCGCGCCCGGGACCGACGCCGATGGCCGAGATCGGCGCCTTGATCATCTTCTCCAGTGCGTCGACGTAGTCCCGGGCGTTGCGGGGTAGGTCGTCCAGCGTCCGCGCCGTCGAGATGTCCTCCGTCCAACCCGGGAACGTTTCGTACACCGGGACGGCGCGGGCGAACTCGGCCTGGTTCATCGGCAGCTCGTCGTAGCGCTTGCCGTCGATCTCGTACGCGACGCAGACCGGCACCTCGTCCAGACCGGTGAGGACGTCGAGCTTGGTCAGGACGAAGTCGGTGACGCCGTTGATGCGCGTGGCGTAGCGGCCGATGACCGCGTCGAACCAGCCGCAGCGGCGCGGCCGCCCGGTCGTGGTGCCGAACTCGGCGCCGTTGTTGCGCAGCAGCTCGCCCTTGTCGTCGACCAGCTCGGTCGGGAACGGGCCCTCGCCGACGCGCGTCGTGTACGCCTTGATCACCGCGATCACCCGACTGATGCGGGTCGGCGGGATACCGCTGCCAGTGCAGGCCCCACCGGCTGTCGCGTTGGATGACGTCACGAACGGATAGGTGCCGTGGTCGACGTCGAGCAGCGTCGCCTGTCCGGCCTCGAGGACGACCGTCTGGCCGCGGTCGAGCATCTGCTCGAGCAGCAGGGGGGTGTCGGCCACCATCGGCGCGAGCCGATCGACGTAGGACGCCAGCTCGTCCACCACCGCGTCCACCTCGAAGGCCTTGCGGTTGTAGATCTTCACCAGCACCTGGTTCTTCAGGGCGAGCGCGCCGGTGACCTTCGCGTGCAGGACGTCGCGGTCGAAGAGGTCCTGTACCCGGATCCCGATGCGCGACATCTTGTCCGCATACGTCGGGCCGATGCCGCGGCCGGTCGTGCCGATCTTGGACTTGCCGAGGAACCGCTCGGTGACCTGGTCGAGGGTGCGGTTGTACGGCGCGATGACGTGGGCGGAACCGCTGACGACGAGCTTGGACGTGTCGACTCCTCGCGCATCGAGGCCGTCGATCTCCTCGAACAGAACGCCGAGATCGATCACCACGCCGTTGCCGATCACCGGCGTGCATCCGGGCGTCAGGATGCCCGAGGGCAGGAGGTGCAGCGCGTACTTCTCGCGGCTCTCGCCGGAGCCGATGACGATCGTGTGCCCGGCGTTGTTGCCGCCGTTGAACTTCACGACGGCGTCGACCCGGCTGCCGAGCAGATCGGTCGCCTTGCCCTTGCCTTCGTCACCCCATTGGGCGCCGACCAGAACGACTGCGGGCATCCGAACTCCTCATGCGGTTGGGGCCCTGAGCAGGCTAGTCGACGGCGCTGGGGGAACCGACCTACTGTGTGCGCATGACGGCCACCCCCACCAAGATTCTGCTGGACGAGAGCGAACAACCTACGCGCTGGTACAACCTGCTCCACGACCTGCCGACCCCTCCGCCGCCGGTGTTGCATCCGGGCACGCTGGAGCCGGTCGGGCCGGATGACCTGGCGCCGTTGTTCCCGATGGATCTGATCATGCAAGAGGTCACCACGGACCAGTACGTGGACATTCCCGGCGCGGTGCTGGACGTGTACCGGCTGTGGCGGCCGTCCCCGCTGTACCGCGCCCACCGCCTGGAGAAGGCGCTCGGTACGCCGGCCCGCATCTACTACAAGTACGAAGGCGTCTCCCCGGCCGGCTCGCACAAGCCGAACACCGCGGTGCCCCAGGCGTACTACAACGCGAAGGCCGGGATCCGGCGGCTGACGACCGAGACCGGCGCGGGTCAGTGGGGCACGGCGCTCGCCTTCGCCTGTGCCCAGTACGGGCTCGAGTGCGAGGTCTGGCAGGTGCGCGCCTCCTACGACCAGAAGCCGTACCGGCGGATGATGATCGAGACGTTCGGCGGCACCGTGCACCCGTCCCCGTCCGACCTGACGGAGGCGGGCCGGGCGATCCTGGCCTCGGTTCCGGATTCAACGGGGTCGCTCGGTATCGCGATCAGCGAGGCGGTCGAGGTCGCGGCACAGAACCCGGACACCAACTACGCGCTGGGCAGCGTGCTGAACCACGTCCTGCTGCACCAGACGGTGATCGGCGAGGAGGCGCTGCTGCAGATGGCCAAGGTCGGCGAGGTGCCGGACATCATCGTCGGCTGCACCGGCGGTGGCTCGAACTTCGGCGGCCTGACCTTCCCGTTCATCCGCGAGAAGCTGGCCGGTCGCATGGCGCCGGTGATCCGCGCCGTCGAGCCGGCGGCCTGCCCGTCGCTGACCCGGGGCGTCTACGCCTACGACTTCGGCGACACGGCCGGCATGACGCCGCTGATGAAGATGCACACGCTGGGCCACGACTTCGTGCCGGATCCGATCCATGCCGGCGGCCTGCGATACCACGGGATGAGCCCGTTGATCAGCCACCTCAAGGAGACCGGGATGCTCGAGGCGGAGGCCAAGTCGCAGCTTGACTGCTTCGCGGCGGGCGTGCAGTTCGCGCGGACGGAGGGGATCGTCCCGGCGCCGGAGCCGACGCATGCGCTGGCGGCGACCGTCGACGAGGCGCTGCGCTGCAAGGAGAGCGGTGAGGCCAAGGTCATCCTGACCGCGCTGTGCGGGCACGGGCATCTCGACCTGCCGGCCTATGACGCGTACCTGTCCGGGGCGATGCAGGACAAGCACATCGACGACGCGGCGATCGACGCCGCGATCGCGTCGCTGCCGCCCGTCCCCGCCTGATCCCTCCCGGGTCAGGTTGCCAGGGCGGCGGCGGCCTCGGGGTCGCTGTCGGCGAGGAGTTGGGTGCAGCGCGCGGCCTCGTCGACCTCGCCGATGCCCGCGGCCGCCTGGGCCAGGGCATGCAGGGCGCGGAGGAATCCGCGGTTCGGCTCGTGGGCCCACGGGATCGGGCCCTGCCCCTTCCAGCCCGCGCGGCGCAGCGCGTCCAGCCCGCGGTGGTAACCGGTCCGGGCGTACGCGTAGCCCTCGACGGTCCGCCCGCCGGCCAGCGCCGTCTCGGCGAGGCCGGCCCAGGCGGCGCAGGACGTCGGGTGGGCGGCCGCGACCGAGGCCGGGTCATCGCCGGCGCCGAGCAGGGCGACGGCCGGGTCCACGGGTAGCAGGGTGGGCGGAGCGAGCAGATTGCCGAAGTGGCTCATGGGTTTGATTGTGCCGGTCAGGTGCCCGCGGGTTGCAGCTCGGCCAGCATGCTGCGCACGCCGGCGACGAAGACGTCGACGCCGAACGCGTAGTAGGCGGGCATGTCGTCGCAGTGCAGCATGTAGTCGGCCATCTCGCGGATGTACGGGAACTCGTCGGCCGGCAGCAGCGAGAGGCCGGCCCGTTTGCGCTCCAGCTGCGCCTGGACGTCCTCGGCGGTGCGGCCCGGCTCGGCTCCCGGCTCGCCGCGTACGAGCATGACCGCGGTCTGCAGCGCGTGGGAGGCGATGTCGGCGGTCTCCCGCCGGCCGAAGCCGACCCCGCGGAGCACCCGGAACGTGCGCTCGGCGATCTCCCGTCCCTGCGGGGTGGCGAAGATCCGCCGGAAGGCGAGGTCGACACAGGTCGGGTGCTCACGCAACGCCTCGACGAGCGCCTGCACGACCGCGCGCAGCTGGTCATCCCACGGCGCGTCCTCGGAAACGTCCACTCGCAGCTCGGCGAAGAGCCGGTCGCCCATGGCGTCCAGCAGTTCTTCCTTGTTCTTGACATGCCAGTAGAGAGCCATCGGGGTGACGCCGAGCTCCTGACCGAGGCGCCGGATCGTCACCGCATCCACGCCCTCGGCATCGGCGAGGCGCAGCGCGCGCTCCACCACGGTCTCCCGGGTCAGCGCATCGGACCCTGAGCGTTTGGCCATCACGCTTGACAACTATACGCCGTACAGGGTTCGCTTGCTATACATCGTAAATGTACGCCGTATAGGAGCCTTCTCGTGGACACAATCCGCCGCACCTGGATGCTGATCGCCGTATCCCTGGCCACCTTCATGACCTACCTCGACAACAACGTCATCAATGTGGCCATCCCGGCGATCCAGCGGGACCTGCACCTGTCCACGGCCGGGCTCGAGTGGGTGGTCAGCGGGTACATCCTGGTGTTCGCGAGCCTGTTGCTGGCCGGTGGCCGGCTCGGGGATCTGTTCGGGCGGCGCCGGCTGTTCCTGATCGGTCTCGGCATCTTCACGGCCGCCTCGCTGGTCGCCGGGCTGGCCGGCAACGTCGACGTCCTGGTCGCCAGCCGAGCCGTACAGGGCTTGGGCGCCGCCCTCGTCACGCCGACGACGCTGGCGCTGATCTCGGCCGGCTACCCGGACCCGCGCGAGCGCACGGCGGCGATCGGGGTGTGGAGTGCCGTGGGCGCGCTGGCCCTGGCCGTCGGCCCGCTGCTGGGTGGACTGATCAGCCAGCACGTGTCGTGGGGCTGGATCTTCTTCATCAACGTGCCGGTCGGGATCGCGACGATGCTCCTCGCCGCCTGGGCGGTCCCGGCCGGGCTGGTGGACGACGCCCGCGCCCGGATCGACCTGCCCGGCCTGGCGCTGTCGGTCGCTGCGTTGTTCACCCTCACGTACGCGCTCATCGAAGGCCACGACAAGGGCTGGACGTCCACGCTGATCCTCGGCAGCTTCGCGGTGAGCGCGCTCGCGGCGATCGCGTTCGTCGCCGTCGAACTGCGGACGCGGCAGCCGATGGTCGACGTCGCGCTGTTCAGCGAGCGCGCCTTCACCGGCGGCATCGTCGCCATTGTCATGTGGGGCTTCGGGCTGTTCGGCATCTACTTCTTCACGTCGCTGTACCTGCAGAACGTGCTGGGCTTCTCGGCCACCGAGGCCGGTGCGGCGTTCGTGCCGATGGCGCTGCTGATGGCCGGCGGGGCGATCGTCTCCGAGCGGCTGGCCCAGGCGATCGGCGCGCACCGCTCGGTGGCCCTGGCGATGTTGCTGATGGCCGGCGGCATCGGCTCGATGAGCCTGCTCGGCCAAGGTGCCTCGTTCCTGGAGCTCATGCCGAGCTTCGCGGTGATCGGCATCGGCGGCGGACTGGCGGTGCCGCTGACGGCGTTGGTCGTGGGCGCCATGCCGGTGGAACAGGCCGGCGTCGCTTCGGGCATCTTCAACGCCGCCCGCGAGGTCGCCGGACTGCTGGGGATCACCGTGATCGGCGCGATCCTGACCGCGCGGCAGAGCGCGTCGATCCACGCCGGCCACGCACCGGTGGAGGCTTTCCTGTCCGGATACCGGGCCGGCCTGCTGGTCGCGGCGCTGCTGGTGACGGCGGGCGGTGTCGCGGCCTATTTCGGGCTGCGCAACACCGAGCAGCGCACCGAGATCGCGGCCGACGTCCCCGAGGTCGACCTGGCCCTCGTCGGCTGACCGTTCCCCGGCCTTGGCCCCCCTGCGGCGCGACACACCGAGAAGGTGTGCCGCAGCGGGGCCACGACCGGTTAGGCCGAGGCGGAGGTTCCGGCCGACTGCAGCGCCTCGCAGGCCTCGACCACCCGGTGCGCCATGCCCTGCTCGGC
>JAVHVD010000453.1:0-8244 GCA_032160745.1 Pseudonocardiales bacterium | reverse complement strand
ACGTCCGGCGCCGTCGTCTTCATACACCCGAAGTCGATCGGCCCAGGAGGTCGACCATGCGCGCGTTCCTCGCCGCCACCCTTGTCCCGTTGCTGTCGATCTCGCTGGCGGCCGCGGTGCTCGCGCCCCGTGCCGCCGCGGCGACGCCCGACGTGTGGAGCGCCAGCGGCCCCAGCACGACTGTCCTGTCGGACGGGACGAGCGGCGACCCCTCGTTCTCGTACAGCTTGGACCCGGCCGGCTACTCGCCGCAGTCGTGGAGCTTCACCGCCGTGGCGTCGTCGGCCGGCTCCCTCGTGCTGCCCTACGACTACAGCGGTTTCCACGCCTACTTCCAAGTGACCGTCCAGCTCACCGCCGTTGTGCTCCGCGACGGTGGCGTGGTCTCGTCCACGCTCCTGGTGAACGACGGACCCGTCGACTGCTGCACCCCTCCGTCGGGCGGCTTCCACTACACCGGTACGACGACGGTGCAGGTGCAGCCCGGCGACGTCTACGGCTTCATCATGAGCGGCAGCAACGGCGACATCGACAACCGGCTGATCGGAACGCTGACGGTCGTCGGGCCGCACGTCGACGCGCCGTACGTCGATGCCGATCAGGTCGCCGAAAACACGTCCTGGGCGACGGCCGCGCCGCTGACCACCGCCGGCGCGGACGGCGTGCTGACGGCACCCGGGCAGGCGCGCTGGTACAAGTTCCCGGTCGTGCCGACCAGCCAGGTGCAGGTCACACTGAGCAACCTGGCGGCCAACTACGACCTGACGTTGTACTCCGACATCGGCGCCGCATTCACCCAACTCACGACGACCACGGACCTGAACACGATCGGGGCCGAGCAGACCGGCAACGCGTACGCGCCGTCGATCTACAGCCCCTCGATCTACTCGCCGTCGATCTACAGCCCCTCGATCTACAGCCCCTCCGACGTGTTCCTGCAGGCGTTCTCGAACGCGCAGACCCGCAGCCTCATCGGCATCGGTGCCCAGGACGGGACGGCCGACGAGAGCATCAGCGCGGCGACCTACAACAACACGGGCAACTTCTACGTCCGCGTCCAGGGCCGCAACGGCGCGTTCGACACGACGCCGTTCCACGTCGGCCTGGCGACGACAGGTGGCCCGTGCACCGGCATCACCTTGAACAGCTACGCCTCGGACGCGACGCTCACCGGCGCGCCCGGTGCCGCCCGCAACGTGATCCTCACCGACAGCTCCCGCCTCACCCCGACGACCGCGCTGAACACCGACCTCGGCCGGCTGGCCAGCGCCACCAACGGCGTGCTCATCGACGTCAGTCGCAGTCAGCGCGTCGTCCATCTGAACCAGCAGGCCGACGCCAACCCGAGCTGCGCGTACGCCAAGAACCTCGTCGCCCAGGCGATCCGCGACATCGTGAACACCTACCGCGACGCGAACGGCACGCTCAAGTACGTCTCGATCATCGGCGGCGACGGCGCCATCCCGTTCTTCCGCTACCCGGACACGGCCGGGATCGGCCCCGAGAACAACTACGTGCCGCCGGTGCTGGGCACCAGCGCGTCGCAGGCCAGCCTGCAGGGCAACAACACGTTGGGGCAGGACGCGTACGGCGCGGTCAGTGATCTCTCGCTGAAGGGCACCGTGCTGCCGGTGCCGGATCTCAGTGTCGGCCGGCTCGTCGAGACGGCCGCGGAAGTCGACGGCCAGCTGCAGCAGTTCCTCGGGCTGACGAACCAGACATTGCCGACGCCCCACTCGTCACTGGTGACCGGTTACGACTTCCTGACCAGCGCGGCCGACTCGGTGCAGGCGGACCTGCAGGCCGGGCTCGGCACGGGCGCTCGCACCGACACGCTCATCACCAACCAGGGCGTTCCTACGACGACGGTGACCCCGTCGTCCGGGCCGACCCGGACGGCGTCATGGACGGCGACGGACCTGTCCAAGGCGCTGTTCAACTCCCGCCACGACATGGTCTTCCTGGCCGGACACTTCAGCGCCAACAGCACCCTCGCCGCCGACTACTCGACATCGCTGGTGACGACCGACTTCGCCGCCCACCCGGCCGCGTTCACCAACTCGCTCGTCTTCAGCGCCGGCTGCCATTCGGGCTACAACCTCGTGGACGCAGACGGCGTGCCCGGGCTGACCCTGGGGCTCGACTGGGCGCAGGAGATGGCCCAGCAGAAGGCGATCCTGGTCGCCGGCACCGGCTACCAGTACGCGGACACCAACTTCCTCGCGTTCAGCGCGAAGCTGTACACCCTCTTCGCGCACCAGCTGCGGGCCGGACGGGTCGGAACGCCGGTCGCGATCGGCGAGGCGCTGGTGAAGGCCAAGCAGGATTACCTCGAAGGCCTCACTGCAGTCGGCGGCATCGACCAGAAGTCGGTGATCGAGTCGACCCTGTACGGGCTGCCGATGACCGGCGTCGACCTGCCGAGCGGGCGCACCGGAGTGCCGACCGTGCCGGCCGGCATCAGCACCGACGAGACGCCGTCCGGCACACCCGGGAACACGCTGGGTCTACGCACGGCCGACCTGCAGGTCGACACCCCGACGACCCCGCACACCAGCCCGGTGCTCAACCTGAACGGCACACCGACCGGGACGAACTACTCGTGGCTGAGCGGCACCGACGGCGTGAACACCCAGCCCGCCCTGCCGGCCCTGCCCAAGCAGATCGTGGACGCGACCAGCACCACCGACGCCTCGTTGCGCGGGGTCGGATTCCGCAGCGGCAGCTACACCGACGCGTCCGGTCTGACGCCGCTCACCGGCGCGCCGGCCACCGAGCAGAACGGCGTGCACACGACATTCGCCTCGCCGCAGTTCTTCCCGCAGAACCTGTACGCGGTGAACTACTACGACGCCCTCGGCGCGGCCAACTCCGACGGCCGCACGCGGGTGATCCTCACCCCGGCGCAGTACCGCTCGCAGCCGGGAACGGCCACCGACACCCTGCGCAAGTACAGCCACCTCGGGTTGAGCCTGTACTACAGCAGCAACACCGAGAAGTACGGCCAGAACACCCCCGCGCTCGCCCAGGCACCGTCCATCTCGCAGGTGACGAGCGTCCTGAACGCGGCCGGCACCGGCGTCGACGTGTCGGCGCACGTGACCGGTGATCCGTCGGCCGGCATCCAGCAGGTCTGGATGACCTACACCGGCGAGACCGGGCCGTTCCACGGCGCCTGGGCCTCGCTCGACCTCACGCAGGACGCCACCGACTCCACGTTGTGGACCGCCACTCTGCCCCTGCCGGACGGCCAGGACCCCACCGCGGTGCGGTTCCTCCTCCAAGCGGTCAATGGGGTGGGCGTCGTCGGGCTCGACAACAACCTGGGCGCCGGGTACACGCCGGGCATCATCCCGGGCGTCCAGCCGCCGGACGCGACGGCGACGCACCTGACGGTCGGTTCGGTGCCCGCGTCGGTGACCTACGGCAGCACGCTGGCCGTGTCGGCCACGCTCACCGGCGCCCCCGCCGGCAGCGCGGTGAACTTCGACATCGGGCAGGGCCAGGTCGCCGCAATCACCGACGCCAACGGTCACGTCAGTGCGAGCATCCCTGCGCTGGGCAGCATCGGCGTCCACCACGTCACCGCGACCTACGCCGGCGATGCCGAGCACCTGCCGTCCTCGGGGCAGAGCAACGACTTCACGGAGACCAAGGCGCCGACCTCGCTCGTCCTCAAGGCAACGCGGGGCTCGGTGCTGCGCAGCCTGCAACCCCCACTGGCCAAGCTGCCGCTGGTGAACATGGACACCGGCCTGGTGGCCACCCTGAGCAGTGCCGGCACGCCGCTGGCGCAGAAGGCGGTGCTGTTCACGCTGCGTTCCAGCCTGACCGGCAAGACGATCAGCGCGAGCCGGACGACCGATCTGAACGGGCGAGCGGTGCTCGGCATCGTCACTGTGGTGCCGGGCGTCTACGTGGTCACCGGCGTCTTCGGCACCAGCGCGGCCGGTGCGGCGGTCGACTCGGTCTATGGCCCGAGCAGCACGCCGGCGACCAGCTACGTTCTGCTCCCGGGCATCGCGATCCAGGTCAGATAAGGGCGCGGGCGCGGGGTTTGGTCGCACGCGCGATCCGGGTATCGAGTGTTGACCGGGAATCGCCGCGAAAGGACCCTGATGATCCGCAATACCCTCGTACGCAAGGCAGTTCAGGTTGAGTACTCGATCCTGCGTGCGCCGCTCGCCGTCGTGAACCGCGGGCTTGCGTCCCGGCTGGCCAGGGACTCGAAGGTTCGCCTGACGGTCGAACGCGGACTGGGATCGTTGGACGCGGTCGCGGGGCAACTGCTGTCGAAGCCGTCCTCGGCTCAGCGCAACGGTCACCGCGACGACAAGCCCGAGCCCTCCCGGGCCGCCGCCGACGTGCCGGCCGACGGCAATGTCGAGTCGACGCATGACGAGGCGGAGGTCACGCACGAGGACGCGGTCGAGCGGGTGGCCGAGGAGATCCTCGAGGAGCAGGAGCAGAAGCCGGTCACAGGCGAGCTCGCCGACCCCGAGCTGCAGGAGGTGCAGGCCGAGGTCCGGGCGAAGCATCTGGTCGAGGAGTACGAGGAAGAGCAGCAGCTCAAGCGCGAGCACGCGGAACGCGTCCAGGCCGCCGACGCGGCGAAGAAGGCCCCGGCCGAAAAGTCCGCGGCGAAGAAGGCACCGGCCAAGAAGTCGCCGGCCAAGAAGTCGGCCGGGTCCTGACCTGACCGACGGCGCCCGCGCTCAGTCGCCTGGCTGGGGGTGCGTTGCTGCCCGCCGCGCCGCTGCCTGCATGCGGGCGACGAGGGACGGGTCGACGGCGTCGTGCTCGCCCAGCAGCCGGGCCGCCTCGCGGACGTGTCTCTCCGTGTCGACGGTCTCCTCCCCCGGCGAGTAGGTGTCGGCGATCGCGAGATGGACCGCGGCCGTCGCCCGCCCGGCCCGGCCGAGCGCCAGCGCGGCGGTCAGGTGCTCACGGGCCCGCCGGGTCCCGAGGCGGCCGGCCCACCAGGTGGCGAGTTGGGCGGCGAGCCGCTGCCGGTCGCCGACCGGCAGCGTGTCCTGATTCATCAGCCAAATCGCCGACCCGGCGGCCGGCTCGTGTCGGGACAGCGGCACCGGATCCTCCGCGGTGATGGACAGGCATTCCGCCAGCAGTGCGTCCAGCACCGCCTGGCGATCGCCGGCGCTCACGGCGCCGACGGCCCGCTCGCGCACTGTGCCGCTCAGCCAGCAGCCGGCGTCATCGACATCGAGCAACCCCCGACGCCCGAGGTGGTCGACAAGGCCGTCCGGATCTGCGGCACCGACGGCCCGGACGGCCGCAGCGGCGAGCGGTGGCGCGACGGGCTGCGGCGGCAGGGCCAGCGCAGCGAGCCCGCGGGCCTGCAGTGACGGCAGCGCGTCGACGCAGCGGGTGACGAGCGGCTCGAGCGGGCCGGCCGCGTCGGTCGGCCATGATTCCGGTGCATCAGCGGCGAATCCGCCGCACAGGCCGGCCAGCAACTCCAGCGCCAACGGCACGCCGCCGGTGCCCGCGCACACGGCGTGCACCGCACGCGCCGCCTCGGCGGTCAGCACCCCGTCGACGCCGGCGCGGCGCAGCCGCTCGAGGAACAGCCGTCCCGCCGGGCTGTCGACCACCGACGCCGGCTCGGCGGTCAGGGGCACGGCCAGCGCGGGGATCTCGTACACGACCTCGCCCGGCAGTGCGAGGGGCGTCAGTGAGGTCGCGAGCACTCGCAGGGTGGGGTTCCAGTCGAGCAACAACTGCGCCGCTGTGGCCGAGGCGCCGGTCACGTGCTCGCAGCCGTCCAGCACCAGCGTCGCGGGCCGGCCGGCGAGAACGGCGTCGAGATGCACGGCGAGCTTGGCGTCCCCCGGACGGCCTACTGCTCGCGACACCAGATCCCACACGTCGGACGCCTCTTCGGCGCCGGTGAGGTCGACCAACCAAGGTCCGACGGCCGCGGCATCGGACAGCTGCGAGAGGACGGCGATCGCCAGGCGTGTCTTGCCGATCCCAACGGGACCGGTCAGGGTGACGAGCGGCGCGTTCTGCATCCGCTGTCGCACGTCGTTGATCTCGGCGTCCCGCCCGACGAGCGCCGTGCGGTAGCTGGGCACGCGATGGTCGAACGCCAAGGGCAGTCGGGGACGGGTCGGTGAACGTCCCGGTTGCAGCAGTTCGAAGAGCCGCACGGCTCCGTCGAAGTCACGGACGCTGAACAGGCCGAGATCGGCGAAGCGCGCCTGGTCGGCACAGCGCTCGACCACCGGGCGGGTGACGAGCACCTGCCCTCCGCCGGCGGCGGCCGCGACCCGAGCGGCTTGGTGGACGGCGAGGGCGACGTAGTCGTCGTCGCGCGGCTGGATGTCGACGCCGATGTGAAGACCCATGCGCACGCGCAGCTGCCGGTCGAGGCCGAATCGGACCCGGCCGAGCACCCGCTGCGCTGCGGCGGCCGCCTCCGTCCCCGCGGCTGCGGACGGGAAGGCGGCAAAGCACCCGTCACCCTCGGTGTTGACGAGGGTCCCCCCGACGGATTCCACCGCGTACCTGACGATGGCGTGCATCTCGTGCTGCAGCCGGCCCCATTCGGCATCGCCGACCTCACGCAGAATCGCGGTGCTCGACTCGACATCGGTGAACAGGAAACAGACCTCGCCGCCGGGCAGGTCCCGCCGACCGACGTCGATGCCCCCCATGGCCGGAGTTTCGCAGAGCGCGACCGGTCCGTCCTTTCGACGGCACGCTCGCTCAGGGTTGCGGGGTCCAGCCGACGCTCATGGGCCACTTCGACGCTCGCCGCGGTGGTGGCTTACACCTCGCGGTGGGACGAATGGCTCCCGTTTCGCTTTGGTTGCGATCTCACGCTGCCGTCGAGTAGGTCGGCTCGGGGGTTCCGACGCGGCTGACGTCAGTCAGGTTGCCGGCTTGCCGGCGAGTGGTGCCAGGCCCGAGGGATCAGCGCCGATATCGGCGGGCAGCGCATCACCGTGGCGGTGCACGACCTTCCACTCCCCGGTCTCGCGTCGGAAGATCGTGGTCACACGCAGGATGTACGGCTTGGGCTCGGCCCCGTTGATCGATGCCGTGGTGCGTTCCAGCGCGACGGTGTAGGCGAGGTCGCCGCGCGCTTCGGCGGCGATGATCTCGTTCTCGTAGGCCAGACAGTCCGAGAACTGTGTGCCGAGGACGTCGAAGATCGGTCCGATCTGATCCCATCCACGTCCATTCATCCCCGCACCGAACAGCGTCAGCGGCTCGGTGCGTGACCACATCGCGATGCGCTCTCGTGCGTCGCCGTTGTGCAGTGCGGTCTCCGCCGCGGTGATGCGGGCAGCCATCGCGTCGAGGAATTGCTCGGTCTCGGTCATCGGGACCTCCATCCGGTGATTGGATGCGGGATCTAATTGAATAGATTTCGAGTATGATCCGGTGCCATGGCGGCTGTCAAGCGACGTTCGTACCAATCAACGATTCGACGCGGGGACGCGCCGCGCCTGGTATGTGCTGCTGCTGGCGAACTCTTCTCGACGAAGGGCTACCTGGCCACGTCGATCGAGGACATCGCCGCCGCGGCGGGGGTCGCGCGCCCGACAGTGTTCACCGCCGTCGGGCCCAAACCGGCGATCCTGAAGGCGGTGGTCGATCAGGCCATGGCCGGGGACTACGAACCGGTCCGCGTTGCCGACCGCCCGTGGTTCACCGAGGCACTGGCGGAGCCGGATCCGGTACGCGCGGTCCGGCTGCATGCGCGCAACCTGTGTCGGATCGTGCAGCGCGTCGCGCCGTTGCTGCGCGCGCTGGAGACGGCCGCCGCGGTCGACGCAGATGCCGCCGTGCTGTACGCCGAGGTGCGCCGACAACGCCGCGCCGGCACGGCGAGCATGGCCGCCGATCTCGCGTCCAAAGCGGACCTCCGGTGCAACGAACAGGTACTCGCCGATGTCCTGTTCACACTGCCGCCGGACGCCTATTTCCGCCTGGTACGCGAGGAGGACTGGGCAATGGAGAAGTTCGAGACGTGGCTGACGGATGGATTGGAGCGCATCTGCCTACCGTGACGCGCACGGAAACACGAAGACGCATCCGGCGGCCTAGGCGTCACGCGTCCAGCCGGTCTTATCAGTCGCGCGCGGTGTCGACCGGTGCCCGAGCCACTGCGAACGCAACGTTGTTGCGCTGACCTCCCAGCTGCGGAGGGCGTGGGATTCGAACCCACGGTTGGGGATCACCCAACAGCGGTTTTCAAGACCGCCGCACTAG
>JAVHVD010000452.1:0-3308 GCA_032160745.1 Pseudonocardiales bacterium | reverse complement strand
GTCGTCCGTCGTGAACGGCTGGTCGCGTAGCAACAACCACACAGCGGGCAGCAGCGAACTCGTCAACGCCAGGATCACAATCGCCGTAGCCACCGGGCTATGCCTGATCGCGACGTCGCGGGCCGACTTCAAGCCGAAAATCCAGCGTAGGAACAGTGCGGCGGCGACGAGCGCCGCGATCGCTTCGCTGGGCCGCAGGACAGGGATCAGCGACCCGCGGTCGATGCCGGCGGTGAGCGGAGTGCACACCACAACGAGATAGACGCCGTGCGCCGGATGCGTCGCTATCCACGCGACAAGGGCGACCGTCATCGAAGCGAGCAGGACCAACCCCGGCGCGCGGCTCACCGATACCCCGACGGGCAATGCCACGCCGAGGAGCAGGAGGACGCCGCCACTGCCGCTCGCCGCAGTCCTGACCGAGCGGGCAACGGCGAGCGGACGGGGGCTGCGCCTCGATGCATAGGCCGACAGCGAGGCGACTGTCATTGCTGCACCACCGCGGCGGGCACCGCCGGCGCCGGCGTATGACGCCGGAGAATGCTGTGGCGGAGGAGGGTGAGCTCCGGTGAGCGGGTGAGCCAGTGGCCGAGGCCGTAGAGCACGGCGCCGGTTGCAGCAGCCAGGATCAGCGCGATGAACTGACCGGTCCGGCCGGCAAGGGAATCCGCCGTCAGATGGCCGACCACCCACGTGGGCAGGGCCATCGCCAACGAACACCACCCGGTTCGCGCGAGCGACGACGCCAGCGGCGAAGCGCGGTGCACGGTGACATCCAGCCGGTGAAGAAGTAGAGCGGCCCCGACGAGCGTGCCGGCAGCGAGGCCTCCGGTCAGCAACGCCAACGCCGCGCGCCCCGATGCAAAGAGTGACATCGCCATGGCCGAGATGGCGATGCAAGCCTGGACAACCATGACCCGCAACGGCGTCTCGGCGTCCTCGCGCGCATAGCAGGCGTAGGTGGCGACCATGAACGTCGCGGTGCCGAGAACGCCCACTGCCACCGCCGCGAGAGACGCGGCGATGAGCGGCCCGGAGTGTGACATCGAACCGAAGGAGACGACGCGGCCGAGTTGACCGGACAGCACTACGTACCCAACGGCAGCCGGCGCGGTGGCGAACACCGCGAGGGCGATTGCTCGGGTGAGCGCGTCCTGGAACTCCGGCCAGCGCTGCTCGTGGGCGTGCGCGGCGAGCCGGGGAAGCGTCGACAGAGCGATGGGTGTGGCGGCGAGCGCGATCGGCAGGAAGAAGAAATTCATCGCGATGAGAACAGCGACCACACCGCCGGGGACGCGGTTCGCGAGCGCGAGCATGACGACGATCTGCGCCGTCCACAAGCCTGCTTGCAGAATCGCGACACCGGCGCGCCGCAACACTGTGCGAACCTCGGGATCACGCCACCCGGGCCGCAGCGACAGCCGGACGCCGGTCCCCCGCGCTCCCCACCACTGCACGGCCGCGTGTACAGCCACGGCGGCCGTTGTTCCGCCGCCCAGGATCAGCAGTTCTTCGTTGCTGACGTGGGTGATCTCGCGACCGCTTCCGTAGCGGAACCACACCACCGCGAGGACCGCGATGCTCCCGATGTTCTCGAGCGCGGGCGCAGCGGCTGTAAGGGCGAAGCGGTGCTGCGCGTTCATCACTGCCGCGGAGCAGGCGATCACGGCGTAGGCGACCACCTGCGGAACCAGCAGCGCCACCAGAAGGGTGGCGGCCGACGCCTGCGCGCCGGAGATGCCGGCCGGCGCGCTGGAGGAACTCAGGCGCAGGACGAGGGGGACGACAACGACCGCTACGGGCACTGCGATCAGCGCTGCCGCAATCGTCGCCCCCAGGAATCCGCTTGCCAGGCGCGCAGTCGCGGCGAGGTCGCCGGTTGCCAGGTGCCGGACCAGCAACGGAACCAGCAAGGACGACACCAGCGAGCCACCAAGCAAGCCGTAGTACACGAGGTTGGGCACCGAGTTCGTGAACTGGTAGGTGTTCCCGAGATACGTCGCACCGAGAACGGCCCCGACGACGGCCACCCGGAGCAGGCCGGTGACTCTGCTGACCGCCGTCCAGACCGCGACGGTCACCGAGTCCCGCGTGGTCGCGACGTCTTCCGATGACGGTGCCGTGCCGGCCGCGATCCTCGGACCGTCACCGTTGACGCTCACCATGTCGCGTGCCTGAACAAGACGACGGGCACGGTCTTCAGCAGGATTCGCAGATCCAACCCGAGCCGCTGTTGCTCGACGTAGGCGATGTCCAGGTCGAGCGCCTCGCGCATGGTCAACTGCGCCCGCCCGCTGACCTGCCACAGGCCCGTGATCCCGGGTCGGACACTGAAGCGCGCCTGGTACCGAGGATCGAACAACGCCGCCTCCCAGGGAAGCACGGGCCGAGGACCCACGAGCGCCATGTCACCGCGTAGGACGTTCATGAGTTGCGGCAACTCGTCGAGGCTGGTTCGGCGGAGGAACCCGCCGACCGGCGTCAGGCGCGGATCGTCCTGCAACTTGTACAGGCCCCGGGCCCCACCGGCGGGTGGGGCGTCCTCGGTGATGAGGCGGCTGACGTACTCCCGATGCGAGCTGTCGTCGGCCTCGCGCCGCATGGTTCGAAACTTGTAGAGCGTGAACAGGCGTCCGTCCTTGCCGACCCGTTGCTGTCGGAAGATTGCCGGGCCCCTGGACGTCGCGCGGACGATAACCGTCACCGCTGCGAACAGCCCGACGAGCAGGGCCAGGAGCAGGCCGGCAACGCAGACGTCGACGAACCGGCGCAGCGCGGCCACCGTTCGACGCCTGCGACGCGGAAACATCGATCACGCACGCTTGGCCAATGGAGACAGGCGGAAACGGCTCGCTGACGCGTCTTTCTCAACCCGTTCGCGGAGGTCGGTCAGGTCCTTGACGGGGCGTACGGCCCGGGCCGGATTGCCGTAGGCAACGAAGCCGGCCGGGATGTCTCGCGATACGACTGAGCCGGCGCCGATCAGCGCGTCCGGTCCTACCCGGACGAACGGCAAAAGCGTGACGTTGACGCCGATCCGGGCGCGTGCGCCGATGCGTGGGCCCGCCATGAAGTCTCGTGAGCCTGGCTCGCGGGGATAGAGATCGTTGGCGATCGTGACCCCCGGGGCGAGGAAGGCGTCGTCGTCGATCTGCGTGTACTGGGCGACGTAGCAGTTGCTGTGGATCTTGACGCGATTGCCGATACGGCATCCGTAGTCGATGACAGTGTTCGACCAGATGGCCACGTCGTCGCCGATCCAGTTCTCCTCCCGGATCACCACGTGATGGCCGGTGGTGAAGCGTGCG
>JAVHVD010000451.1:0-38080 GCA_032160745.1 Pseudonocardiales bacterium | reverse complement strand
GCCTTCTGACCGAGCGGCGAGATCCCGCCGACCACGTAGCCGGTCGCTCGGGCGGCGGCCGCCGGGTCGGCCAGTTCGGCCCGCTTGCTGCCCAACGCGGCCGCGAACGCTTTCAGATCCAGCCGCGCTGCCACGGGCACCACGGCGCAGGCCAGCTTCCCGTCTACCGTCGCGATGAGCGTCTTGAAGATGCGCGCCGGGTCGACGCCGAGCGCCTGCGCGGCCTCCTCGCCGTAGGCCTTCGAGCGGGGATCGTGGTCGTACGGATGCAGCGTGAACGAGATCTTCGACTTGGTCAGCAGCGCCGTCGCGGGGGTTCCGGTTGCCACTGACGCAACCTATCCGGAATGCGGAGAGGCCCGGCGGCGTTTTGACTGGACATCCCCGAACAGGAGTGCTTACACATGACGGTGTCCGCACCGATCCGCCCGCGCACAGCGTTAGACGCGATCCGGCCCCTTACCCCCGGCGCGATACCCTCCAACCCGAGGCCCGTATCGGGTCCGGAGAGGAGCACGGTGGCAGACGAGGCAGTCGAGGCCCGCCGCGCAGAGGAGACCGTCGAGGCCCGCCGAGCGCGGTTCGAGCGGGATGCGCTGCCGTTCCTGGACCAGCTGTACGCAGCGGCCATGCGGATGACCCGCAACCCGGCCGACGCCGAGGACCTCGTTCAGGAGACCTACGTCAAGGCGTTCGCCGCGTTCCACCAGTTCACCGAGGGCACGAACCTCAAGGCCTGGCTCTACCGCATTCTGACGAACACCTTCATCAACAACTACCGCAAGAAGCAGCGCCAGCCGCAGGAGTCCGGTAGCGAAAATGTCGAGGATTGGCAGCTTGCGCGGGCCGAGTCGCACACCTCGGCCGGGCTCCGGTCAGCGGAGATGGAAGCGCTCGATCACCTGCCGGACTCCGACGTCAAGGACGCGCTGCAGTCGCTGCCCGAGGACTTCCGCCTCGCGGTCTACCTCGCCGACGTCGAAGGTTTCGCGTACAAGGAGATCGCCGAGATCATGGGTACGCCGATCGGCACGGTGATGTCGCGCCTGCACCGCGGTCGCAAGCAACTGCAGAATTTGCTGGCCGATTATGCCCGTGAGCGTGGCCTCGTGAAGACCGAGGTGAAATCATGAGTGGCATGGGGTTCGGCCCGGGCGGGATCGACTGTGACGACGTCCTACGCGACGTCTACCTCTACCTCGACGACGAGACCGACGACGGACTGCGCAACCGCATCCGGCAGCATCTCGACGGCTGCGCGCCGTGCCTCAAGCAGTTCGGCATCGAGCAGGACGTCCGCTCGTTGATCGCGCGCTGCTGTGGCGGCGACCAGGCACCGCAGGGCCTGCGCGACCGGATCAGCGTGCGGATCACCGAGATCTCGGTCGACTCCGCGCGCCTCGAGTATCGCGCGGAGTAGTTCGGCTCCGGCCAGACCCACTAACCCACGCTGCCCAGCGCGACTCGACGTTCATCAGTTGCCGGCAGGGGTCGGGGCAATGCGATCGGCGAGCTGCTTGGCCGCGTACAGGCCGGCCGTGATCAGCTGGTGGCCCTGCTGGCCGAGCACGACCCCGATCAGGTCAACCGCGTGACCGTCGACCATGCGGCGCGAGCGGAACATGAAGCACCCGCCGGCGGCATCGTCGGAGCCGGTCTTCATACCGACGAACCCGGCATGGCCCAGTAGCGTGTCGGTGTTGTGCACCGTCCCGACCACCGGTAGTTCGTAGCTCCGCACCGCCATCATCTCGGCGAGCGTGGCGTCTTCGGCCACGATCTCGGCCAGCTGCAGCTGATCGACCGCCGTGGACACCGTGCCGTCATCGAACCCGCTGGGGTCGGTGTAGGTGGTGTGCCACATGCCGAACAGGTGCGCCGTGCGGTTCATCTCGGTGACGAAGTCACTGACGCTGCCGGCGATCGTCCGGGCCAGCAGGACGGCAACGTTGTTCGCCGATGGCAGCAGCACCGCCATCAACGCCTCTCGCTCGCTGAGCCGCTCGCCCGCCCGGACCGCGACGATCGACTCGTCCCGGGCCCGTCGCATCTCGGTGTCCGACACGTCCGCGTCGGTGACGACGACGTCGGGGCCGTCCTCCCCTTCACGCAGCGGCAGGTGCTGCAGGATCAGGTACGCGGTCATCACCTTGGCGAGACTGGCAATCGGCACCGGCTGCTGGTCCGCGCTGGCGGCCGGACGGTCGTCGCCGAGCTGGTAGGCACCCTGACCGACGCTCGGCCAGCCGTCGGTGGCCAGGTAGTCCCGCCGGGTGTCGTCGAGCAGGTATCGCGCAGTGACGATCGTCGCGGCCGCGAGCACCAGCAGCGTGAGGACGAACGCCATCCGGCGACGTCGGTAGGGGGCGTGCCTCGTCACCGGGCCGAAGGTCGCCGGAGCGAAAGTCTGGGTCACGGTGCAGACCATCTCGACGGGGCACTATCGCCACCGTTCGGCGCGTCCTTATCCCCGGCTTATGGTGGGCACGCGATTCTCGACGAGGCCCACCACCAGGAGCTCTGAACCCTTGCGCGTCCTTCTCGCCGACGACGAGCGGCTGCTCGCCGATACGGTTGCCGACGGTCTGCGCAAGCTGGCAATGGCGGTCGATGTCTGTTACGACGGCGAAGCGGCGATGGAGCGGCTGGGCATCAATCGTTACGACGTCGCCGTCCTCGATCGGGACATGCCGAAGGCGAGCGGCGACCAGGTGTGCCGGTGGATGGTCGACTCCGAACTCGGCACCCGGATCCTGATCCTCACCGCCGCCAGTGGCATCCGCGATCGGGTGGACGGGCTGGGCCTCGGCGCCGACGACTACCTGACCAAACCGTTCGCCTTCGCCGAGCTCGCCGCTCGGGTGCAGGCGCTGGCCCGTCGCCCGCCGGCCGGCTCGCCACCGGTGCTCGACCACTCGGGCGTCGTGCTCGACATCCCGCGCCATCGGGCGTTCCGCGACGGCCGGCTGCTCGACCTCACGCCGAAGGAGTTCGCCGTCCTCTCCGTCCTCATGCACGCCGCCGGCGAGGTCGTCAGCTCCGAGGAGCTGCTCGAGAAGGCGTGGGACGAGCACGCCGATCCGTTCACCAACGCCGTGCGCGTCGCGGTCATGACGCTGCGCCGCAAGCTCGGCGAGCCGGCGATCGTGCACACGGTGCCGCGTGTCGGCTACCGTTTCGGAGAATGAGCGCGTGCGCCTGACCCCGCGGCGACGAGCCGTGATCGCGGTCCTGCTGAGCTGGCCGCTCGGCTACTTCTACCTCGACTGGGCGACGTACACCGGCATCAACATCATCCGGCACTACCGCAGCGGGTACGTCGGCTGCGACGGGTCGTGGCGCAGCTATTTCAACTCGTGCACCAGCTTCAGCGCCACGACCGCCTGGATCGAGCTCATTGTGGTCACCGCCGTCATCCTGGGGATCGCGCTGCTCGTCGCCCGTTGGGTCGTCCTGCCGGTGCGCGACATCGCCGAGGCAGTCGGCCGCTTCGGCCCGACGAGTCTCGGCCTGCGGCTGCGGGCCCAGGGACCCCATGACGAGACGCGGCGGCTGTCGGAGGAGATCGACGCGATGCTCGATCGCCTCGCCGAGGGCTACGAGGCGCAGCGCCGGTTCGCGTCCAACGCCTCACACGAGCTGCGGACGCCGCTGGCCACGCAACGCGCACTGATCGAGGTGAGCCTGACCTCGGCGCTCACCCCGGACCAGCTCGAGCTGCTGTCCCGGCAGCTGCTGGCCACGAACGAACGCAACGAGAAGCTGGTGGACGGGCTGCTCACGCTGGCCGAGACCGAGCGGGGGCTCGTGACGAGCACGCCGCAGCGGCTGGACGTCATCGTCGGCGAGGTCGTCGAGATGCTGCGCAGCGCGGCGAAGGAGCGCGAGGTCGAGCTGACGGCGTCACTCGCGCCGGTGTCGGTGATCGGTGAGCAGCCGCTGCTCGACCGGCTCGCCAGCAATCTGATCTTCAACGCGATCAAGTACAACAACGCGGGCGGCACGGTGACGGTGACGGTCGGGCAGAGCGGTGTGTTCACCGTCGCCAACACCGGACCGGTCGTGCCGGCCAACCAGGTGGCGGGGCTGTTCGAGCCATTTCGCCGGATGAGCGGCGAGCGGCTCGATCACGGCGGCGGCGTGGGGCTCGGGCTGACGATCGCCCGGTCCATCGTGGCCGCCCACCGCGCCGCGATCGACGCGCACGCGAACCCGGGCGGCGGCCTGGTCGTCGAGGCCCGCTTCCAGCCCGTTTGAACCCGGCTGGGTCAGGACGCGCCGGCGAAGCCCAGCTGGCGCCACGTCTCGTAGGCGGCGATCGCCGCCGAGTTGGCCAGGTTGAGCGAGCGCCGCGCCGGCAGCATCGGGATCCGGACCCGGTCGGTGACGTTCGGATGGTCCAGCACGTGCGACGGCAGCCCGCTCGGCTCCCCGCCGAACATCAGCACGTCACCGGCCCGGTAGGCGATGTCCGCGTAGGACGTCCGGCCGCCCGAGGTGAACGCGTACACCGCCGCGGGCAGCACCGCCGCCCACATGTGGTCGAGATCCGGATGGACGCTCACGGTGGCGAGGTCGTGATAGTCCAGGCCGGCGCGGCGGAGCTGCGCGTCGGTCATCGTGAAGCCGAGCGGCTCGACGAGATGCAGGTGCGCGCCGGTCGCCGCCGCGAGGCGGATCGCGTTGCCGGTGTTGGGCGGGATTCGCGGCTCGACGAAGACGATGTTAAACACGGTTCTTCACCCTACGGCGGGCGGCATGCGACGGTGGACGCATGGTTGATGCACTCTTCGACGACCGCTACCTCGCATCCCTCTACGACCTGATCTGCGTCGATCGGGGGGACGAGGATTTCTACCTGCAGCTGATGCACTCCGCGCCGCGGGTCCTCGATCTGGGCTGCGGCACCGGCACGCTTCTCGACCGGGCCCGTCGAGGTGGGCACTCGGGACGGCTCGTCGGCCTCGATCCGGCCGACGGCATGCTCGAGCAGGCGCGGCGCCATCCCGGCATCGAGTGGATGAAAGGCACCCTGCCCGAGGCCGGGTTCGAGCGCGAGTTCGAGCTGCTGGTGATGACCGGGCACGCGTTCCAGGTCCTGCTCACCGACGACGACCTGCGCACCTTCCTCGCCGCCGCCCGTCGCGCACTCACTGACGGCGGCCGGCTGGCCTTCGAGACCCGCAACCCCCTCGCGCGCGCCTGGGACAGCTGGACGCCCGACGATGTCACCGAGATCCACGACCGCGACGGCAACCTGATCCGGGTATGGCACGACGTGCAGTCGGTCGAGGGACAGTACGTGACGTTCACCGAGAGCTACGCCAGCGACGCATGGCCGCAGCCCAGGGTCAGCCGGAGCACCCTGCGCTTCCTGCCGGCCGAACGCCTCGACGCCTTTCTCACCGACGCGGGGTTCGTCGTCGACGAGCGTTACGGCGACTGGGACCGCAGCCTGTTCACCCCGGCCAGCCCGGAGATCATCACCATCGCGCGACCGGCCGGGTCAACCGCCTGACCTGGGCTCGGCGCCGGCCACCTCCCGCTCGGCCGTCTTCACGACCCGCTCCGATGTCGCATCGGCGTGGTAGTCGCCGGGCTCGGTCTCGTCGACGCCGTCCGGCGCCTTGATCGCCCGCAGGATGAGCGTCAGGAGCACGGCGACGAGGACGTTGATCAGCAACGCCGTGCCCGCGATGTACATCTTGGTGTGCGTGAACGGGAACTCGCCGAGCGACGAGCCGAAGTGGCGGGTGCCGTTGGTCGTGGTCACCGGCTTCCCGTCGACGAGCTTCGTGGTCACCACCGGCATCGTCTGCCGGTACGCCTCGATCGTGCCGTAGAGCATGCCGGCGGCCCAGCCGAGCAGCAACGCCCAGCGGTGGAACCAACGCGTGTACAACCCGGCGACGATCGACACGATCGTCTGCAGGATCCACACGCCGCCGAGCAGCTGCATGTTCAACGCGTTCTGCTTGTCGAGGCCGAGCACGAACAGCAGCGCACCGAACTTCACCACCAGCGAGACGATCTTGGACACCTGCGCCTCTTGCCTCGGCGTCGCGTCCGGCTTGATGAACTCGCGGTAGATGTTGCGGGTGAACAGATTGGCCGCGGCGATCGACATTATTGCCGCCGGCACGAGTGCGCCGATCGCGATGGCGGCAAACGCCACCCCGGCGAACCAGGACGGGAAGACGGCCTGGAAGAAGTGCGGCACGGCCAGCTGCGCGTTCGCGACGTGGTCCTGACCGAACACGTCCATCTTCTTGTTCGTCACTTCGTAGATCGCCGCGAAGCCCAGCAGCGCGAGCAGGGCCAGCATCAGCGAGTACGCCGGGAGGAACGCCGTGTTGCGCCGGATGACGTTACGGCTGCGGCTGGACAGCACCGCCGTGATGGAGTGCGGATACATGAACAACGCCAGCGCCGAACCGAAGGCGAGTGTGGCGTAGGCCCAGTAGGTCGTGTTGTTGGTGATGAACGTGCCGGGTGGCACGCCCGTCTTCGGGTTCGGCGTGGTCATCTTCGTCTTGGCCGAGTCGAACATGTCGCTGAAGCCGATCTTGACGCCGACGTAGATGATCGCGACGACGATGACGATGTAGATCAGCGTGTCCTTGACGAACGCGATCAGCGCCGGCGCCCGCAGCCCGGACGAGTAGGTATAGGCCGCGAGCACCGCGAAGGCGATGATCAGCGGCAGGTCCTTGACGAACCAGTTGCCCGTGCCGCCGAGGCCCATCGTGTCGAGCACCGCCTGGATACCGACCAGCTGCAAGGCGATGTAGGGCATCGTGGCGAGGATGCCGGTCAGCGCCACCGCGGTGGCGAGGCCGCGGCTGCCGTAGCGGCCGCGGACGAAGTCGGCCGGCGTCACGTAGCCGCGTCGGTGCGCCACGCTCCACAGGCGAGGCAGGAAGATGAAGACGATCGGGTAGGCGACGATCGTGTACGGAACCGCGAAGAACCCACTGACCGCGCCCGTGGCGAACATCGCCGCCGGTACGGCCACGAACGTGTACGCCGTGTAGAGGTCGCCACCGAGCAGGAACCAGGTGACGATTGTGCCGAACCCGCGGCCGCCGAGGCCCCACTCGTCCAGGCTGTGCATGGATTCCGTGCGCCGCCAGCGTGCAGCGTAGAAGCCGCCGAACGTGACGACGATGAAGAAGAACAGGACGACCGTCAGCTCGACGCCGTTCACGCCGCCGCCGGCGGCCAGTGCGGGGCTCACCGCTCACTCCGCGCGCGCTTGATCACCACGAACGCCGCGTACGTCATCGCGGGAGTGATCAGCACCCACATCATCTGGTACCAGTAGAAGAAGGGCCAGCCCCAGAGCCGCGGCGTCTCCCGTGAATAGATCGGCACCAGCGCGAGCCCCGCGCAGGGGATGATCAACAGGACCGCGACGAGGGCCATCGTCGCTGTGGGCAGCCGGGGTGGTCGCTGCGGAGTGGTGGGAACCTGCGCCGGCTGGTGCGGAGTCGCCATCGGTCATCTCCCAATGCGTCGGGCCGGGTGGGTGACCCGGGTCACGCCCCGGGACCTTAGTACCCGTCTCGACGGCTCTGCTCCCCTATGCCCCGGTATCGGGTCTCGCGCGACCCTGCGCAGCGGTGGCGAGCAGCCGGATGGCAGGCTGCTGAACCAAGATGTCCGCACTCACCGACACGCTCGCTGCCCGCACCACCCTCAATGACGCGCAGGTCGACCACATCGCCCGGCTCGTCGGCGAGTGGCAGCTGCTGTCCGACCTCGCATTCGCCGATCTCCTGCTCTGGGTGCCGGTCGCGATTCCGTCGGCCGAGGCGGGCAGCTTCCCGGCGTTCCTCTGCGTGGCTCAATGCCGGCCGACGACCGGACCGACCGCGTACCAGCACGATCAGGTGGGCGTCATCCTGCGCGGTGAGCGGCTTGCCCCGCTTCGCGTCGCCTACTCCGAGGGACGGATCTTTCGCGAGGTCGACCCGGACTGGGACGGTGACCTGCCCATCCGCCGCGAGGCGATCCCCGTCCGGCACGACGGTCAGGTCATCGCGGTCATCGGGCGCGACGCGAACCTGGCGAGCGTGCGCACCCCGAGCCAGCTGGAGCTCGTGTACCTGCAGAGCGCCGCCGACCTGGCCGGCATGGCGGCCGACGGCACGTTCCCGGCGCCCGACTCGCGCCTGGAGGAGGGTTCGGGGCCGCGAGTGGGGGACGGCCTGGTCCGGCTGGAGCCCGACGGCACGATCATCTACGCCAGCCCGAACGCGCTGTCGGCGTTCAGCCGCCTCGGTGTGCACGGGAACGTGCTCTCCGAACCCGTCGACGCCCTGACCGGCACGGTCGTCGACGATCCGTTCGACGCGAGCGATCTGGCCGGAGTGGTGGCCGACGCGATCGATGGCGGGCACCCGGCCAGCATCGAGATCGAGGGCGGGGGCGCGATCATCCTGTTCCGCGCCCTGCCGCTGCGGCCCCGCGGCGAGACCCTCGGCGCACTACTGCTCATGCAGGACGTCACCGAGCTGCGCCGCCGGGACCGCCAGATCATGAGCAAGGACGCCACGATCCGCGAGAACCACCACCGGGAGAAGAACAACTAGCAGACGGTGGCGGCGCTGCTGCGGCTGCAGGCCCGGCGGGTCACGGTACCCGGCGCCCGGTCCGCCCTCGAGGAGTCCGTCCGCCGGGTGCAGTCGATCGCGCTGGTGCACGAGACGTTGTCGGTGTCGATCGATGAGTCGGTGAACTTCGACGAGATCGTGGACCGGCTGCTCGTCATGCTCAGCGACGTGATGGGCTCCGAGTCCCGCGTCGTGGTCGAGCGGCAGGGGAGCTTCGGTGAGATCCCGGCCGAGGTCGCCACGGGGCTGGTCCTGGTGCTCACCGAGCTGGTTCAGAACGCCATCGAGCATGCCTTTCCGGACGACCGGCCGGGCACGGTGTCCGTGGTGGCGCTGCGTCAGCGCGGCGAACTCACGGTGACGATTCATGACGACGGGGTGGGGCTGCCGGACGACTTCACGACCGAGCGCGCCGATCGGCTGGGCCTGCAGATCGTCCGCACGCTGGTGTCGGCTGAGCTGAGCGGAACGGTTGAGTTCCGACCGCAGCCCGACTCGACGGGTACGGCGGCGGTGGTGGTGATGCCGCTCGGGCGGCGGGCGAGAGGGGTCGGTGGCTAGCCGGTCAGCCGAGCCGGGCCCGGGCGCGGGCGTTGCGGCGCTTGAGCGCCCGGCGTTCGTCCTCGGAGAGGCCGCCCCAGACGCCGGCGTCCTGTCCGGATTCAAGAGCCCAGGTGAGGCATTCCTGCATCACCGGGCAGCGTCGGCAGACTGCCTTCGCCTGTTCGATCTGCAGCAGCGCAGGCCCGGTGTTCCCGATCGGGAAGAACAGTTCCGGGTCCTCGTCACGGCATATCGCGCGGTGCCGCCAGTCCATTGGTAGATCTCTCCTCACTCGGCTACGGGGGAAGAACGGGTGCGTTCTCCGTCCGCGCTTGTGAATCCTTTCACGAGCTCGCTCCGGGTTCAAGCATTCTCAGAGCACTGCAAGGCACGTCACCGGCTTTCTCGGCACCGTTGCCACGAGGGATCGGTGTCCCCCATTGCCCCCGGCCCGGCAGGCATGGGCCACCCGCGCCAGAGGTACGACTTCCAGCGACGCTACGCGCGATCGGCCTGTCGGTCGAGGGGAAGTCGGGAACCTTTTCGGTCGTATTCAGGACGATTCGGCCGGTACGCCGACCACCTGGATGGCGTTCGCCACCGACCGGAACGTCACCTTTTCCCGGGAATCCAGGGCGTCACCGTCCACCTGGAAGGGCAGCGGTTCGTCGGCGATGAGGGTGACGTGGTCGAGGTCATGAGCGACCTGTGCGCCGCGCCGGCCGACCTTCGGATGGTCGCCGGACAGCCGCGCCATGCTGAAGAGCATGCCCGCGACGCCCATCCGGCGCCGGGCGTAGACCGCCAGCCCGGTCTCGAAGGTGACCTCGGGGGTGGGGTGCAGCGGGCGGTTGCCGACGAACGTCCAGGGGTCGGCGTTGGCGACGATGGCGAAGTAGACGTTGTCGTAGCGGGTTCCGTCGGGCAACTCGACCTGCAGTTTCGGGTGGCGCCGGTCGGTGCCGAAGAACTCCCGGACGCCGACGCGGGCGTACAGCGTGTGGGTGGAGCGCTTGCCCTGCCGCCTCTTGCGCTCGACGCCGTGCACGATGGCCGCGTCGAAGCCCAGGCCGGCGGCGAAGCAGAAGTACCGGTCGTCGGCCAGGCCCATGCTCACCGACCGGCGGGCACCGGTCCGCACGCCTTCGAGCAGGGCGCCGGTGGCCTCGACCGGGTTGTTCGGCAGCCCGAGGGCGCGGACGAAGACGTTCGTGGACCCGGCTGGGACGATGCCGAGTGCGGGCACCCTCGGGTGCACCCCGTCGGTCAGCAGGCCGTTGATCACCTCGTTGACCGTGCCGTCGCCGCCGAGGGCCACGACGATGTCGGTGCCGTTGCGCATGGCCCGGCAGGCGAGGGCGGCGGCGTGCCCGCGATTCTCGGTCTCGACGACCTCGAGCCGGGCTTCGCTGGCCAAAACGTGCGCCAGCACGTCGCGCTCCCGCGGGCTGGTCGCGGTCGCGCGCGGATTGGCCACGACGAGCACTCGCACGATCGGAGCCTACGTGGTGCCTGCTCGGGAGTAGTGCCTGCACGCGAACGGACGGGGGAGGGCCGCGGCTAGGGTTCTCGGCGTGGAGGAGGACGGCGACGCGGAGCTGCGGCCGCCGCGGCCGCTGCTGATCGCCTGCGCGATCCTCGGCCTCGAGGTGCTCGGCCTGCTGGTGGTCGCCGGTTTCGTCATCGCGAACGCCGGCGGAGCTGCGCACGACAATGTGCTCCGCGCGCTGCTCGGCGCGGCGTTCGCCCTCGGCGGCGCAGCCGCCCTGGCTCTCTGCACGCGGGGGCTGCTGCGGCTGCGGCCGGCCGCGCGCACCCCGGTGGTCGTACTCCAGCTGCTCGTCCTGCCGGTGGCGTACACGATCGCCTTCCAGGCCGACCACGCCGCGTACGGCGGCCCGATGCTGGTCGCCGCGCTCGCCGTGATCTACCTGCTCTTCACCCCGCCCGTGCGGGCCGTGCTCGACCGCGAGGAGCCGGTCCGCTAGCTCTTGCGCCGGCGCTGCTCGGCGACCGGCTCCGGCGCCCCGAGGCTCTCCCGCATCCGCTTCAGACCGCGGGCCACCAGCCTGGACACCTGCATCTGGGACACGCCGACGATCGCGGCGATCTCGGTCTGCGTCTTGTTCGCGATGAAGCGCAACAGCAGGATCTCGCGCTCGGCCTCCGGCAGCTTCGCGATCACCTCGCGCAGCAGTGCCCGCTGCTCCACCTGCTCGTAGCCCTCGTCGAGGACGCCGAGCATCGGATGCTCGGGCACCGTCTCGCCCGGCGCGGCGAGCACGTCCAGGGGGACGCCGGAGTAGGCGCGGGCAGCGTCGAGGGCCTCGAGGACGGCCTCCTCGTCGATCTCGATGCGAGCGGCGAGCTCGGGCACCGTCGGCGCCCGACCGAGTTCCTGGCTGAGGTCGGCCCGGGCCGCGTTCAGCGTGGTCTGCATCTCCTGCGCGCGGCGCGGCACGTGGATCAGCCAGCCGGTGTCGCGGAAGTGTCGCTTGATCTCACCGAGGATCGTCGGAGTCGCGTAGGTCGAGAACTCGAGTTTGCGTTCCGGGTCGAAGCGGTCGATCGCCTTGATCAGCCCGATCGCGCCCACCTGAACCAGGTCGTTCATCGGCTCGTTGCGACCGGAGAAGCGGCGCGCCAGGTAGACGACGAGCGGCATGTGCAGCTCGACGAGCTGGTCGCGCAGTATCCGGCGGCGCGGACTGTCCTCGGGCAGTTGGTGCAGCTCGGCCAGCAGATCGCCGGCGGCCGCACGCTCGTCCCGGTCGGGTCGATGCGCGCTGGTCACGTCAGCTCCTCGCCGGCGCTGCGCATCGGCTGCGGAGTCACGTGGACGCCGCCTCACGGGCCTTCGTGACGGAGATCGTCAGCTGACCGTCGTGATTGCTGACCTCCACCGTTGTCGCCAGGGCACCCAGGACCGTCCACGCGAACCCGCTGCGGTCGGGCTCGGCGTCCTCGTCGGTGTGCACCGACGTCGCCACCTCCAGCCGGCCCTCGGCCAGCTCGAAGCGCGCGTCCAGCGTCGACCCCGCGCTGGCGTGCGGCAGCAGGAGCGCGCAGGCCTCGTCGACTGCGAGCCGAAGATCCTCGATGTCGTCGATGGTGAGGTCACAGCGCGCGGCGAGGCTCGCCGCGGTGAGTCGCAGCGTCGACACGTAGAGGACGTCTGCGGGAATGCGGACCTCGACCGCGTCGCCGTCGGGCGATCGGGTGTCCGAAGTGGTCATGGGGTCATGTCTCCTCGCATCTCCGCGCGGCTACGCGGCCGGGTTGGGGAAATTCCATCGCTCGATCACCGGAACACCGTATTGCGCTCCGAGCACCGACGGGGCCGCGGTGCTCAACAGGAGGTGCGCTCCGCCGGCGACCGGCAGGCCGATCCACCGCGCCGCCAGGACCCGGCTGATGTGTCCGTGCCCGACCAGGACGACCGGCCGGTCCGGCAGCGCCGACGCCGCTCGGGTGAGTACCCGGTCGGCGCGGCCGGCGACCTGCGCGCTCGTCTCGCCGCCCGGAACGCCGTCCGTCCACAGCGACCAGGTGGGGTTCTGCTCGCGGATCTCGGCGGTCGTCCGGCCCTCGTACTCGCCGTAGTTCCACTCCGCGAGGTCCTCGGTGGTCTCGCTGACGTCGAGGCCGGCCAGCCGCGCCGTGTCGACCGCGCGCCGCCTCGGGCTGGAGAGCACGAGCGCCGCGGAGAGGTCACCGATCAGCTCGCGCATGGCTCGTGCCTGGCGCTCACCTGCCTCGGTCAGCGGCAGGTCGGTGGTGCTCGTGTGCTGACCCGAGGCGCTCCACTCCGTCTCACCGTGGCGGAGGAGCCAGAGCGCGACGTGGTCGGGCAGTTCGGGCGCGACGAAGGCCGGCCCCTCGTCGGGGCCGGCCTCGGTCGGCGGCATGCGTTTGGCCTCAGGAGGCCTGTTTGGTCTCCCAGAAGATCTTGTCGATCTCAGCGATCTGGTCGAGCAGCGTCTGTGCCTCGGCCGGGTCGACCGAGCCCTTGCCCCCGGCGGCGCCGGCCTGCTTGGTGGCCTTGTTGAACAGCTCGTGCAGCTGCGGGTACTTCTCGAAGTGCGGCGGCTTGAAGTAGTCGGTCCACAGCACCCAGAGGTGGTGCTTCACCAGCTCGGCGCGCTGCTCCTTGATGAGCAAGGCGCGGGTGCGGAACACCGGGTCCTCGTTGCCCTGGTACTTCTCGCAGATCGCCTTCACCGACTCGGCCTCGATACGGGCCTGCGCGGGGTCGTAGACACCACAGGGCAGGTCGCAGTGGGCGTAGGCGACAGTGGACGGGCGGAACAGACGCATATCGTTGACCTCCTGCATTCGGGGACGCACAAGGGCGAGTCCGATTTCGACCCTACTACCGCGCAGATCACCGACCGGAGGGCCCGGATACCTCATGACTCGACCGGTGCTGCCGTGGCAGGTGGTGCGAGTGTCCGGCCCGTCGATGGTGCCGACGCTGCGCTCGGGCGACACCGTGCTCGTCCGCCATGGTGCGCCGATCCGGCCGGGCGACGTCGTCCTCGCGACGTTCCGCACGCTGCCGGATCGCCTCGTCCTCAAGCGGGCCGTGCGGGCACAGGACGGCGGCTGGTGGCTTGCGTCGGACAACGCGTTCGCCGGTGGTGACAGCGAGGCGCACGGCGTCGCGGACGTACACGCCCGCGTCCGCGTACGGCTCGCGCGCGGGCGGCCGCGGCTCATCCGCTGACCACGGACCGGCCGGTCCGAGTGCACGAAGGCACCCGAGCCGGCCGGTCCGGTTCGTCAGAACGCGCTGGTGCCGTTCGGGGTGCCGAGCCCGGTCGGACCGTCCCACCCGGCGCCGGCGTGGCACCAGACGGCGGTCGTGCAGGTGCCGTTGGAACCGGTCGTCACGTCGTTCAGCCCGCCGGTGTGCGTCCAGGTGTAGGACGCCGGATACCCGGCCAGGTTGCCGCCCATCGTGTACACGCTCGCGACGATCGGCGCCGACGCGCTGGTCCCGCCGTAGACCTGCCAACCGGCCCGGCCCTGGTAGCGGGTCGAGTCGTAGACCGCGACCCCGGTCTGCGGGTCGGCCACGGCCGAGACGTCGGCATTGGCCTTGCCTGAGCACTGGGTGGCGGCGGTCTGCCAGGTGGGCTTCACGTTGACGGTGGAGCAGCCGCTGCCCGCGCCGCTCCAGGCCGACTCGCTCCAGCCCCGCGTGTTGCTCGCCTTGCTCAGGCTGGTGCCGCCGACGGCGACGACCGTGTCGTAGCTGGCCGGTGACTCGACGCCGTAGCCGGCGTCGCCGGTGGACGCGGTGATCGCGATCCCGGGGTGGTTGTAGGCCGCACTGCGCCGGCTGTCGGACCCGCCGTAGCTGTTGCTGATCGCCGAGACGCCCTGTGTCGCGGCGTAGTTGACGGCCGTCCCGAGGTCGGCGAAGGACGCCGAGTTGGCCTCGACCAGAAGGATCTTGCAGTCCGGGCACGTCGCCGACACCATGTCGACGTCCAGGCTGATCTCGGTGGCCCACCCCGCGTTCACCTTCGGCGGCGTGCTGCCGCCCGTCTGGTTCACCTTGCGGAAGCAGCCGTTGGCGGTGGTGCAGGCCGGGAGGCCGAACTGGGAGCGATAGACCGCGAGGTCCTGCGCTGCGGTGGGGTCGTCATAGGCGTCGATGATCGCGACGGTGCGCGCACCGCCCGACGCGGCGGCGAGGTTGTAGGCCGAGCGGATGTCGGCCGGCCCGAAGCCGCTCGGGGTGGCGGTAACGGCCGGCTTGCCCTGCGCGTCGGTGACGACCCGGGCGAGACACGCGGCGTATCCGACGGGCGCTGCGGCGCACGTCCGCGCGCTGCCGTGTCCGCGGCTGGTCGTCGGCGTGGCGGCCGACGATGGAACGGACATGGCCGTTGCCGCCAGCGCAGCGCCGACGGCAAGGGTGAGGACGAGACGCCTCATGAAACCTCCTGGGAGCGGAAAGCGATCGAGTGAGTCCGTTGTAACCCAGGATCGGGGTGCCCGGAGTCCCGCGAAGTGTCCGTCATTGCGTTGGCATGAAGTTCCCGGCCGTTATCTGCGGCGATACCGCTGGCAAGTGGGACAGATCGCAGTGGGTCGGCGTATACGGCTACCGCAGCGGGTGCGTGGCAGACTGCCTTGCGGGCGAACCCCGCAAGCCTTTTCAGACTGCGCCGTAACCTGGGCAGGACCGATCCGACCTGATCAGGAGCACCTGCAGTGGGGTTCGACGCGGACACAGCGGCCACAGCCGTCTTCCGCGTGCACGAGGGCGGAAAGCTGATCGTCCAGAGCACGCTTCCGCTGACCGACCGCGAGTCGCTCTCCCTCGCCTACACACCCGGTGTGGCCGAGGTCTGCTCGGCGATCGCGGTCGACGAGTCCCTGGCCCGCACCTACACCTGGCGGTCCCGGCTGGTGGCGGTGGTCAGTGACGGCACCGCGGTGCTCGGCCTCGGCAACATCGGGCCGGCTGCGGCGCTGCCGGTGATGGAGGGCAAGGCCGCCCTGTTCCGTGAGTTCGCGGGCGTGAACGCCGTCCCGATCGTCCTCGACACCACCGACGTGGACGAGATCGTCGACACCGTCGAGCGCATCGCGCCGTCCTTCGGCGGCATCAACCTCGAGGACATCTCCGCCCCGCGTTGCTTCGAGGTCGAGACGCGCCTGCGCGACAAGCTCTCGATCCCGGTCTTCCACGACGACCAGCACGGCACGGCCGTCGTCGTCCTTGCCGCCCTGCGCAACGCGGCCGCGGTCACTGGACGCACCCTGGGCGACCTCCGGGTGGTCGTGTCTGGCGCGGGGGCGGCCGGAGTGGCCTGCACCAAGATCCTGCTCGCCGCGGGCATCGGCGACATCGCGGTGGCTGACTCGAAGGGCGTGCTGCACGGCGGCCGGCGGGATCTCACCTCGGTGAAGGCCGACCTCGCCGCCCGGACGAACCGCTCCGGACTCACCGGCTCGCTGGTCTCCGCGCTCGACGGCGCCGACGTCTTTCTCGGCCTGAGTGCGGGGTTGGTGGACGAGGACGCGGTGCGCAAGATGGCACCGAACGCGATCATCTTCGCGCTCGCCAACCCCAACCCGGAGGTCGATCCCGACGTCGCACACCGGCACGCCGCGATCGTCGCCACCGGGCGCAGCGACTACCCGAACCAGATCAACAACGTCCTCGCCTTCCCAGGGATCTTCGCCGGAGCGTTCGACGCGGGTGCGCGGGCGATCACCGAGAACATGAAGCTCGCGGCGGCCGCCGCGCTCAGTGAGGTTGTCGCCGACGAGCTCGCGCCGGACCGGATCGTGCCGAGTCCGTTCGACCGCCGGGTCGCGCCGGCCGTGGCGGCCGCGGTGGCTCGGCAGGCCGTGCTCGACGGCGTCGCGCGGGCCTGACGGGGTGGAGCTCGACGCAACCCGTGCTGCGGTGCTGGAGCATGTCGCCGCGTTCAACGCGCACGACACGGCGCGGATGCTGGCCGGGTTCACGTCCGACGCCGTGTGGGTCACCGGCGCTGACCGTTTCGCCGGCGCGACCGAGCTGGCCGACGTGTTCGATGCCTGGCTGTGGACGCTGTCTCCGCGGCTGGCGGTGCTCGACCTGGTGGTCGACGGCGATCGGGCGGCGGCACAACTGCGCGAGACGCTGGTCGTAGAGGGTGAGCGGCGCGAGTTCGACATCGCCGTGTTCTTCGAGCTCGTCGCCGGGAAGATCCGCCTGGCGAAGGTGTATCGGGAAGGGAGCGCCGATCCGTGAAGCGCCGCTTGTTGCGACCGGTCCGCTGGACGCCGCCGCCAGCGCCGCCGCGGCGCGAGCAGAGCGATCCGCCGCTGCCGCCGGTACGGCGCATCGACGTGCCCGGCACCGGGCCCGAGGACGTCGTTGTCGACGCGGACGGTCGGATCATCACCGGGGTGTCCGACGGCTCCATCCTGCGCATCGACGCGACGACCGGGGCGATCGAGGTCATCGGCAATTCCGGCGGTCGGCCGCTCGGGCTCGAGGTCTGCCCGGACGGCTCCGTGCTGATCTGCGATTCGCGGCGCGGCCTGCTCCGCCTGGACCCGGCGTCCGGCCAGGTCGACGTCCTTGTCGACACGATCGATGGCGTGCCGCTCATCGGCGCCAGCAATGCCGTGCAGACCGGCGACGGAACGATCTACTTCAGCTCGTCCACCCAACGCTTCGAGGTCGAGGACCACGTCGGCGACATCATGGAGCACCGCGGAACCGGGCGGCTGTTCCGCCGCGATCCGGACGGCGGTGTCGAGACCCTGCTCGAAGGTCTCCAGTTCGCGAACGGCGTCGTGCTCGCACCCGATCGTTCGCACGTGCTGGTCGCCGAGAGCGGCGGCTACTGCGTGACGCGGTACTGGCTGACCGGCTCGAGGGCGGGGCAGTCGGACACGTTGGTCGAGAACCTGCCCGGCTTTCCCGACAACATGTCCCTCGGCAGCGACGGGCTGGTGTGGGTCTCCATCGCCGCGCCGCGGAACCCGCTGCTCGACAGGTTGCAGCCGCGGCCGGTCGTGCTGCGCCAGGTGAGCTGGCTGCTGCCCGCATGGCTGCGTCCGAAGGGCGAGCGCACGGTGTGGGTGATGGCGCTGTCGTTCGACGGCGCGATCGTGCACGATCTGCAGCGGCCGGGCGACGACTACCACTTCGTGACCAGCGTGTGGGAAGACGGCGGGACGCTGTACCTCGGCAGCTTCTACGACACCGCGATCGCCGTGACGTCCGTCCCCTCCTAGGCGACGACCAGCTGGCGGGCGGCGAGCCCGCTGCCGTCGAGCTGGGCCCACACCCCGGCCAGGCGGCGCACGGCGAGGGTCAACCGGTCGGCCGGCAGCGAGTAGGGCAGGCGCAGGAACCGTTCGAGGGTTCCGTCGACGCCGAAGCGTGATCCGGGCACGACCACGACGCCGGCCTGGGCCGCGAGCATGGACAGCGGAGTCGACAGCGGAGCGGGCAGTTCGGCCCACAGCGACAGGCCGCCCTCGGGAACGGTGACCCGCCACTCGGGCAGGTGCTCGGCGAGCGCGGCGACGAGTGCGTCGCGCTGCGGCACCAGCTCGGCCACCCGGCGGGCGGCGATGTCGTCGAGCTGATCGATCAGCGCCGCCGCGACGACCTGTTCGAGCACCGGGCCACCCATGTCGATGGACGTTCGCAGCGCGGCGAGGCGGTGGACCAGCTCGGTCGACGCGCGCAGCCAGCCGATGCGCATGCCGCCCCACACCGGCTTGGACAGCGAGCCCACCGTGACGACCGTGGAGTCGATGCCGGCGGTGGGCCGCTCGCTGCCGCGGAAGCCGAGGTCGACGAAGGACTCGTCCACGACGACGGTGGTGCCGGTCTGCCGGGCCACTTTGAGCACCTCGCGGCGATGGGCCTCGGGGACGAGGGCGCCGGTCGGATTGTGGAAGTCGGGGGTGAGGAAGGCCAATCGGGCCGCGGTCTGGCGCAGACTGGCCTGCAGCTGGCTGACCTGCCAGCCGCCCTGGGGCGCCATCGGGACCGGCACGACCCGACCGCCGTTGGCCCGGATGGCGTCCAGCGCCCCCGGGTAGGTGGGCAGCTCGGTGATCACCCGGTCGCCGGGGCCGAGCAGGAGACGCAGCAGCAGATCGAGCCCGTGCAGCGCGCCGTTGGTGACCAGGATCTGGTCGGCGCGGGTCGGGGCGCCGCGGGCGGTGAACCGGGCGGCGACGGCCTCACGCAGCACCGGCAGGCCGGCCGGGTCGTAGCCGTCGCCCAGCAGATAGGGGCCGAGCCGACCGGCGGCCGCGCTCATGGCAGCCGGCAGCAGATCCGGCGGCGCGGGCAGTGCAGCGCAGGAGAGGTCGATGACGTCGACGGCCTCGTTGCTGCGCGTGGTCCAGCGGGCGAGCGAGGGGCGCGGCTGTGAGCCGGCCGGTACGGTGACGAAACTGCCCGACCCGGTACGGCTGGCAAGGAAACCGTCGTTGCGCAGCGCGTCGTACGCGGCGGTGACGGTGGCCCGGCTGATGTGCAGGGACGCGGCCAGTTCGCGCTCGGACGGCAGGCGGGTCTCGGTGGCAATCCGGCCGTCCAGGACGAGTGAGGTGATGCCGTGAGCGAGGGCCGAGTAGACCGGGCCGGGCATCGTCCGGAGGTTGGGAAGCAGGTCGGCGAGCGCTCGGCCGCCGAGACGGGACAGAGGTGCCATGAGCCGATCGTGCCAGCTAATGGCCTGGTTGACCAGTCCGAAAGCGCGAGATTGGCTCGTTTATCGGCTGGCGCGGTCCGGCATGCTCGGGGAATGGCTCGCAACCGGCTTCCGCGCCGCCTCGTCCAGCTGTACGTCGGGCTCTGCCTCTACGGACTGGCCGGAGCGCTCCAGGTCCGCTCGAAGCTGGGCCTCGACCCGTGGGACGTCTTCCACCAGGGCCTGGCCAACCACCTGGACCTGGCGATCGGCACCGTCGTGATCATCGTCGGCGCTGCGGTGCTGATCTTCTGGATCCCGCTGCGGCAGTGGCCCGGTCTGGGCACGCTCAGCAATGTCGTACTGATCGGCCTGTCGATGAACTGGTCGCTCGACCTGCTGCCGCACGCCGCTCCGCTGGGCGTGCGGATCGGCGAGATGCTGGGCGGCATCGTCCTCTGCGGCATCGCCACCGGCATGTACATCGGGGCCGCGTTCGGGCCGGGTCCGCGTGACGGACTGATGACCGGGCTGGCCCGGCGGACGGGTGGCTCCATCCGCCTCGTCCGGACCGGGCTCGAGGTCACCGTCCTCGCCGCCGGCTGGCTGCTGGGCGGGACGGTGGGGATCGGGACGGTGGCCTTCGCACTCGCGATCGGACCGCTGGCGCAGCTCTTCCTGCCACTCTTCGACTGCGCGCCCGAGCGCGCCCAGCCCGAGGTGGATGTGCTGGACGCGCCGCTCGCGACCTGAGGCGGTCGTTCCTGTCACGTTGTGCCGCGCCGTTGCGTCAAAGGTGGGTAACCACGCACAACGGCAGAGGAGTTCACCATGGATGCCCGTCTGAACCTGTTCGGTAACCCCACGGCAGACAAGTTCCTGAAGCACATCGTCTCGGCCGGCAGGGTGGCCACGGACTCGACGCTGCCGGCGGCGACGCAGGAGCTGGTGAGGCTCCGCGCGAGTCAGATCAACGGTTGCGGCTTCTGCACCGACATGCACACCAAGGACGCGTCGGCCGCCGGTGAGACGTCGGTGCGCCTCAACCTGGTCGCGGCGTGGCGGGAGGCCACGGTCTTCACCGAGGCCGAGCGCGCTGCGCTGGAGCTGACCGAGCAGGGCACCCGCCTCGCGGATGCCGCGGGCGGTGTCACGGACGAGGTCTGGGCGAATGCCGCCAAGCACTACGACGAGGACCAGCTCTTCGCTCTGGTATCAGTGATCGCCATCATCAACGCCTTCAACCGCCTGAACGTCATCGTCCAGCAGCCCGCCGGCGACTACCAGCCCGGCCAGTTCGGGTAGCGCGCGCACTGCGCGTCAGTCAACGGCTTCGTCCTCGTCGTCGCGCGCAAGGAAGGTGGCGAACCGGTCGATTGCGGTCTCGAACTCGGGGTTGGCGTCGACGAAGGCCTGCAGCCGGTCGGCGAGCCATTCCAGGCTGACCTGCTCCTCGCCGCGACGCTGGACGAGCTCCTCGATGCCGCGGTCGGTGAAGTACACGGCTCAGCCCTCCTGGTCGGCGGGGTAGCGGACCCCGAGTTGGCCCCGCGTCTCGTCCAGCACTTCGAGGATGGCCACGGTCTCGTCGAGCGGCACCAGCGGGCTCTCGAGCTCCCCGGCGCGCAGGCACCGCTCGACCTCCAGCACTTCACAGCCGTAGCCACTGCCGGGGTGGGCGTCGGCCGCGATAATCTCCTCACCCGTCCCGTCATGGACCACCAGGCGCTGCGGCCGGTGGATGCGGGGCTCGACCTGGATCCACCCGGCCGTCCCGTTGATCAGCGCGGCGAACGGGCTCTCGCCCGCGGCGCTGCAGTAGAGCTGCGCCACCCGCCCGTCGTCGTAGCCCCACTGCATGGCGGTGGTGACGTCGGATCCGGTGGGCGAGAGCGACGCAACGGCCTGCACGGTGTCCGGTCGGCCGAGGAACAGCCAGGCCACCGTGACCGGGTAGATGCCGAGGTCGAGCAGCGCACCGCCGCCCGCGTCGAGATCGAAGAGGCGGTGCGCCGGGTCGTAGGGGAAGTGCCGGGACAGGTCGCCGCGGACGCCGACCACGTCACCGATCCGGCCGCTGTTCGCGAGCTCGACCGCCTGCCGGATCAGCGGGTTGAGGCGCGTCCACATCGCCTCCATGCAGAACAGCTTGCGGGCCCGTGCCTCGGCCACCACCTGCCGGGCCTGCGCCGCGTTGAGCGTGAACGCCTTCTCGACGAGCAGCGGCTTGCCGGCCTGCAGCCCGAGCAGCGCGTGGTCGCGGTGTTGCCCGTGCGTGGTCGCGATGTAGACGACGTCGACGTCGGGGTCGGCGAGCAGCTCGGCGTACGAGCCGTAGGAGCGGGTGACTCCGTGGGTGGCCGCGAATGCGGCCGCCCGGTCGGCGTCGCGGGCCCCGACCGCGTGCAGGACGTTGCCCGGCGTCGCGGCGATGTCCGCGCCGACCGTGGCCGCGATGCCTCCGGCCCCGAGGATGCCCCAGCGGATCGGCTGATCGGCCTCATTCACGTCCGTCACCCGCTCATCCTCCTCCCGGACCCCTCCTCCTCCCCGACCCTCCCTTCCGTTGACTGGCGCCTTGCGTGGTGACTGGCGCCCTACAAGGCGCCAGTCAACCGGAAAGGCGCCAGTCAACGGGCCAGCTGGGAGCGGGACCGGGGAGCGAGAGCGGGAGCGGGAGCGGGAGCGAGCAGATCAGGCACGACCGCGATGGGCGGATCCAAATCAGCCGAAGGCGGTGGCAATGACCTCGTGCTGCTGGGCTTCGTGGACCGCGTGCGAGCCGACGGCCGGAGACGCGGACGCCTTGCGCGACGCCCGCAGCAGCGGCCGCCCCTCGAGGTGCTCGGGCAGGCTCAGCGCCATGAACGGCCACGCGCCCTGGTTGGCCGGCTCCTCCTGCACCCACACGACCTCGACGCCCGGGTAGCGGGACAACTCGGCCTTCAGCTCTTCGGCGGGTAGCGGGTAGAGCTGCTCGACCCGCACGATCGCGACGTCGGTACGGCCGTTCTTCTCCCGCTCGGCGATGAGGTCGTAGTAGACCTTGCCGGTGCACAGCAGCACCCGCTTGACGCCGGCCGCGTCCACCGACGGATCCGGCAGCACCGGCTGGAAGGTGCCGCTGGTGAAGTCGTCGACCTCGCTGACCGCCGCCTTCAGCCGCAACAGCGACTTGGGAGTGAACGCGATCAGCGGCCGGCGCACCGGGGACAGTCCCTGCCGCCGCAGCAGGTGGAAGTAGTTCGACGGTGACGAGCACATGGCGATCGTCATGTTGTTCTCGGCCGCGAGCTGCAGGAACCGCTCCGGCCGGCCGGACGAGTGGTCCGGACCCTGGCCCTCGTAGCCGTGCGGCAGCAGCAGCGTGACCGCCGAGCGCTGACCCCACTTGGCCTCGCCGGAGGCGATGAACTCGTCGATGATGATCTGCGCACCGTCGGCGAAATCGCCGAACTGTGCCTCCCAGAGGACCAGGGCGTCGTCGCGGACCACCGAGTAGCCGTACTCGAAACCCATCGCCGCGTACTCCGACAGCAGCGAGTCGTAGGCGAAGAACGGCGCCTGGTCGGGCGACAGCTCCTTGAGCGGCGTGTACTCGTCACCGGAGTTGCGGTCGATGAGGGTGGCGTGTCGCTGGGTGAACGTCCCGCGCCGCGTGTCCTGCCCGGTCAGCCGAACGGCCCGGCCCTCGAGCGACAAGGAGCCCAGCGCGAACAGCTCGGCCGTGGCCCAGTCGACGTTGCCGCCGCTGGCCATGGCGACCCGCCGGTCGATCTGCGGCTTGAGTCGGGGATGGACGGTGAAGCCGTCGGGTGGGTTGGCATACGCCTCGGCGATGCGCTTCACGGTGTCGAGCGGGATCGAAGTGGTGACCTGCTGCGACGGGGTCTCCCGCTCGAGGTCGGGCTCGGCCGCAGGCGTGCCCGAGGCGTTGCGGGTCTCGACGAACACCTTCTCCAGCTGGGTCTGGAAGTCCTTGAGCGCCGCCTCGGCGTCCTCGAGGGTGATGTCGCCGCGACCGACGAGCGCCTCGGTGTACAGCTTCCGGACGCTGCGCTTGTGATCGATGATGTCGTACATCTGCGGCTGCGTGAACGAGGGGTTGTCGGCCTCGTTGTGGCCGCGGCGCCGGTAGCAGACCATGTCGATCACGACGTCCTTGCGGAACTCGCGCCGGTACTTGACCGCGAGCTCGGCGACCCGCACGCAGGCCTCCGGATCGTCACCGTTCACGTGGAAGATCGGCGCTTGGATCATCCGCGCGACGTCGGTGGCGTACAGCGACGAGCGCGACGACGACGGCGAGGTCGTGAAACCGACCTGGTTGTTCACGACGACGTGGACGGTCCCGCCGGTGCGGTAGCCGCGCAGTTGCGAGAGGTTGAGCGTCTCGGCCACCACGCCCTGGCCGGCGAACGCCGCGTCGCCGTGCATCATCAGCGGCAGCACGCTGTACCCGTCATCGCCCTTGTCGAGCAGGTCCTGCTTCGCGCGGACGATGCCCTCGAGCACCGGGTCGACCGCCTCGAGGTGCGACGGGTTGGCTGTCAGCGAGACCGCGATCTCCTTGCCGTTGGCGGAGTGGAAGGTGCCGTCAGCGCCGAGGTGGTACTTCACGTCGCCCGAGCCCTGGGCGGTCCCCGGGTCGATGTTGCCCTCGAACTCGTTGAAGATCTTCGAGTACGGCTTGCCGACGATGTTGGCGAGCACGTTGAGGCGGCCGCGGTGCGGCATGCCCACGACCACCTCGTCGAGGTCCTGGTCGGCCGCCTCGGCGAGGACGGCGTCCAGCAGCGCGATGACGGTCTCCGCGCCCTCGAGCGAGAAGCGCTTTTGCCCCACGTACTTCGTCTGCAGGAAGGTCTCGAACGCTTCGGCGACGTTGAGCCGGCCGAGGATGTGCAGCTGCTCTTCCCGCGTGGGCGCGGCGTGCTTGACCTCCACGCGATTCTGGATCCAGCGCCGCTCTTCCGGATCGCTGATGTGCCGGAACTCGACCCCGACCCGGCGGCAGTAGGCGTCGCGCAGCACCCCGAGGATGTCGCGCAGCTTCATCATCTTCTCGCCCGCGAACCCGTCGACCGGGAACTCCCGGTCGAGGTCCCACAGGGTGAGCCCGTAGCGGGTGATGTCGAGGTCAGGGTGCTTGCGCACCGTGTATTCGAGCGGGTCGGTATCGGCCATCAGATGTCCGCGGGTGCGGTACGCGTTGATCAGCTCGATGACCCGGGCGCTCTTGTCGATCTGCCCCTCGTGGTGGAAGTCGCGGTCGACCCGCCAGCGCACCGGCTCGTAGGGGATCTTGAGCGCCGCGAAGATCTCGTCGTAGAACTCATCACCGAGCAACAGCTCGTGGATCTCGCGCAGGAACTCACCGGACTGCGCGCCCTGGATGATCCGGTGGTCGTACGTGGAGGTCAGCGTCATGATCTTGCTGATTGCCCGATCGACGAGCTGGTCGGGGTTCATCCCGCTGAACTCGGCCGGGTACTCCATGGCGCCGACGCCGACGATGGTGCCCTGGCCCGACATCAGCCGCGGCACCGAGTGGTTGGTGCCGATCGTGCCCGGGTTCGTCAGGCTGATCGTCGTGCCGGCGAAGTCCTCGGTGGTCAGCTTGCCGTTGCGGGCGCGCCGGATGATGTCCTCGTAGGCGTTCCAGAACGCGGCGAAGTCGAGCGTCTCGGCCGCCTTGATGGACGCGACGACGAGCGAGCGCGCGCCGTTCTTGCCGGCCAGGTCGATGGCGATGCCGAGGTTGACGTGCTCGGGCGTGATGACGGCCGGCTTGCCGTCGATGTCGCCGAACGCGTTGTTCATCTCGGGGTGGACCTTGAGGGCCTTGACCACGGCGTAGCCGATGATGTGGGTGAAGCTGACCTTGCCGCCGCGAGCCCGGCGCAGGTGGTTGTTGATCACCACGCGGTTGTCGAAGAGCAGCTTGGCCGGGACCGCGCGCACGCTGGTCGCCGTCGGGACCTGCAGCGACTGCTCCATGTTGCTGACGACACGGGCCGCGGCTCCCCGCAGCTGCACGGTGGTCGTCTTGATCGCTTCCTCGGCCGCGACCTCGGACGTCGCAGGCTTGGCGCCGCCGGGCGGTTTCGGAGCCTCGGCCGGACGGGCAGGCGCGGGCTTGTTCTCGGCGGCCGGGCTCTCGGCCGGAGCTCCTTCGGCCGGCCGGGCAGCCGGGGTCGGCCGGTTCTGCGAGGAGGCCGGCTGGGCGACGGCGGCCTCGGCCGGGGTCGCCGCCGGTTCGGTCTTCGCACCGCCGGTCGGCGTGCTCGGCTCCGCGGCCTGCTCGGTGTTAGGGGACTCGGCGGCGTCGTCCGTCGAGCGGCTGCCGCCGTTCGGAGCGGCGCCGGTCGGGCGGTAGTCGTCGAAGAAGTCGTGCCAGGCGGCGTCGACGCTGTTCGGGTCAGCGAGATAGCGCTCGTACATGTCCTCGACGAGCCACTCGTTGGCGCCGAAGTCGCCGAGGTTGGAAGGAGTCTCGGTGCTTGCCGGCTGCTCCGTGGTCGCCACTTTTCCAGGCCGTCCTCAGGTCGTCTTGTTGCTGTCCGCCAACTGTCGAGCCTACGCGTCACGCGATGTCGGGGCATGCCCGACGGCACCGATGTGCGCCATCAGACGCCCCGGAATATATGGACGGCGATGATCAGGTGATGTCGCGATTCATCGTGAACGCGGCGCCCACGATCGCCGGGACGAACGCCCACAGCAGCAGGACGATGACCCCGCCGGTGGTGGACAGGAGGTGGACGTCGTCGACCACGTGCGTGCTGCCAGTGGTGTGCAGGATCGCCTGGATACCGCCGTTCGGTGTGTACGGCCAGACCTCACGCACCTTGGGGATCGCGAGGAAGATGTTCTCGATCACCAGCAGGAACAGGATGCCGACCACCACAGCGACGATCTGGTTGCGCAGCAGTGCGCCGAAGCCGAGTCCGACGATGCCGAAGAGGGCCACCACGGCGAAGACGCCGATGATCGCATGCTGGACCGAGCCGTTGCCGAAGTCCACCTCCACGCCCTTGGACGACAGCCAGGGCACGGCGATGATCAATTGCACGGCGACCGCCACCAGCGCGTACAGCGCGCCGAGGATGGCGTAGGTGATCATCTTGGCCGTCACGATCGTCCAGCGGTTGGGCGTCTGCAGGACCGTAGGGGTGATCGTCTGGTAGCGGAACTCGGTCGTCACGCCCAGTGCGCCGAGGACGAAGACCACGACGTAGGCCGTGCTGGACGACGCGAACAGGTCCGGCACGTCACCGCCGGTGCGCACGCCGTCGCTCGGAGCGATCTGGGCGACGACGAGCAGCCCGCTGACCGCGATCGTCGCCAGCAGCATCCAGAACCAGACCTGCGTGGTCCGCACCTTCAGGAACTCGCCGCGGATCAGCGGGATCATGCTGGCGCTCCCTCGGGACCGGGCTGCTCACTGGTGAGCGCGAAGAACAGCTCCTCGAGGTCGAAGCGCTGGGTGCTGAGCTCGTACAACTCGACGCCGGCGCCGAACGCAAGGTGCCCGACCTGTGCGGTGGACAGCCCGCGGATCCGGATTCCTGAGGCGTCCAGCGGCTCGACCTGGATCGGCTGTCCGGTCAGCGCGGCGTGCAGCCCAGGGAGGTTGGGCGACCGCACGATCACCGAATCCGAACCGGCCGTCAGCTCCTCGAGCGAGCCCGATTGGACGAGCCGCCCGCGGTTGAGGATCACCACGCGGTCGGCAATCTCCTGCACCTCGTTGAGCTGATGGCTCGAGACGAGCACGGTGCGACCTTGGTCGGCCAAGTGCCGCAACAACCCGCGCAGCCACCGGATACCGTCCGGGTCGAGGCCGTTGGCCGGCTCGTCGAGCACCAGCACGCGCGGGTCTCCGAGCATCGCGGCGGCCAGCGCCAAGCGCTGCCGCATGCCGAGGGAGTAACCGCGAACCTTGCGCTTGGCCGCGTCGTGCAGGCCGACGAGATCGAGCACCGCGTCGGCGCGGCCGAGCGGGAGGCCGCCGACCGTGCACAGGATGCGGAGATGGTTGCGGGCGCTGCGCGCCGGATGGAAGCTCGATGACTCCAGCGCGGCGCCGACCGCGGCGGTGGGGTTGTCCAGCTGGCGGTACACCTGCCCCCCGATGGTGGCGCGTCCACCGGTGGGGCGGACGAGCCCGAGCACCATCCGCAGCGTCGTGGTCTTGCCGGCGCCGTTGGGTCCGAGGAAGCCCGTCACCGAGCCGGGCTCGACGGTGAAGCTGAGGCGGTCGACGGCCCGGACGTCGCCCCGGAAGACCTTGGTCAGATCGTCGACGACGATCCGGCCCGCGGCGGGAGGTTGATTCACGCCAACTCCGGGACGACCTGCTCGGCGAACAGCTGCATGCTCTGCGGGTCGTAGGCGGCGTCGACGAAGTAGCCGATCGCGTAGGTCATCCCGAGCTGCTCGGCCTCCTTCAGCCGTTCGACGATCTGCTCCGGCGTCCCGACCAGCGGGCCGTTGCGGAACAGGTCGTCATAACGCGCCACCTCGTCCGCGGGCACGAGCGGGTCGTAGTGGGCGTGGATCCATTCGAGCTTGTCCTTGACGTCCTGCTCGGTCGCGCCGATGACCACGTTGTAGTTGGCCGAACGGGTGATCTCGCCGAAGTCCCGGCCGACGTCGCGGCAATGCTGCTCGAGGACGGTGGACTTGCGCGTGAACGTCTCCGGGGTGCTGTCGAAGTTGGTGTACTGCGCGTACTGCGCCGCGATGCGCAGCGTCTTCTTCTCGCCGCCGCCGGCGATCCACAACGGGATGCCGCCGGCTTGCAGCGGTAGCGGGCGGCCGATCGCCCCGTTGACCTGGTAATGCTTGCCGTCGAGCGTCGCGGTGCCCTCCGTCCACAGCTGGCGCATGATCTGCACGCCCTCGTCCAGCATCGCCAGCCGCGCGCCGGCCGTGGGAAAGCCGTAGCCGTAGGCGTTCCACTCGTGCTCGTACCAGCCGCCGCCGATACCCATCTCGACGCGTCCGCCGGAGATGACGTCGCACGTCGCGGCGACCTTCGCCAGGTAGGCGGGATTGCGGTAACCCATGCAGGTACACATCTGCCCGAGCCGCACCCGTTCGGTCGCGGCCGCGAACGCGGCCATCAGCGACCAGGCCTCGTGCGTCGCCTCGTCCGTCGGCACCGGGACGGTGTGGAAGTGGTCGTACACCCAGATCGACTCCCACGGACCGGCCTCGACCCGACGGGCGATCTCGAGCATGGTGCGCCAGTGGTCGGCGGGCTCGATCCCGGCCAGGTCGAGCCGCCATCCTTGCGGGACAAAGGTTCCGAAACGCATGGGTGACACCCTAGGACCCCGCGTGGGTGGGCCACGGATGGCGGTCGCGGCCTAGCGTGGAGCCGTGAGGCTGTCGGCCGAGGAGGCACGCACGCGGTTCGTCGCTGCCCCGGTGGCGCGGCTCGCCACGGTGTCCGCGGCTGGGCAGCCGCACCTCGTCCCGATCGTGTTCGCGGCCGACGGCGACGTCATCTACAGCGCGGTGGACCGGAAGCCGAAGAGCACCACCGCCCTGCGCCGGCTGGCCAACATCGCAGCCAACCCGGCGGTGGCCGTGCTCGTCGACCACTACGCCGACGACTGGACGCGGTTGTGGTGGGCCCGCGCTGACGGCACGGCACGGATCGCCGAGGCGGCCGAGGCCGAACGCGCGCTGGACCGGCTGACCGCGCGCTACCCGGTGTACCGGGAGCAGCGGCCGCCCGGTCCCGTGGTCGCGGTCGACGTCGCGCGCTGGTCCGGCTGGTCCGCCGGTTGATCACAAGAGGGTAGTGGCCGGCCCGGCGACCACAACGCGCTGTTGATCAAAGCCGAGGGGCGGCGGCTGAGGGCTCGGTCAGCAGTTCGTAGACGGGGTTGGCGATGGCCAGATGGCCGCGGTAGTTGCCGACGCGTCCGGTCGCCCGCACCACGGCGCCCGGGGCAAGCCCTGGGATGCGCGTGCGTCCCATGAACATCAGCCGCAAGCCGCCCGTCTCGTCGAAGATCTGCACCTCCAGTGAGCGGCCGGCGGCGGCGCCGAGCTGAACGGCCCGCACCCGGCCTTCGACCGTGACCTTCTGCCGCCACGAGACCGAGCCGATCGCCGAAGTTCCGTCGGCGCGGCAGGGCAGGGCGGGCACCGAAGCGAGTTCGACGCGGGGGGAGACGAGGGCCGGCTCGCCCAACGCCTCCCGCTGCCGCTGCTCGATCCGCTCAACCGCCTCGTGCGGCAGCGTCGTGTCGAACGGGACGATGGTGGCGGCCACGTGCGGAATGCGCCCGACCGACGCCGCGATCCGGTCGGCGGTGCGGTCGTGCAGCAAGCGCTGGGAGATACGCCGGAATGTGCGCCGGGGAAGGAGCACGGTCACCTCGGCCCGGTCCTGGATCATCGTCTCCAACGCCACCTCGGACACGCTGCGAACGAGACGCCGATCGGGGCAGTCGACGAGTTCGAGCGGGTACCGGTCGCACAACCCGCGATCGATCCATTCCTGCTGCAGGTGGCCCGCGACCAGCGGGTCCAGGACAACGTGCACCACGCGAAGGTCAGTGGGCCGGATGCTGCCCGCGTAGCGCAGCGCGCGCAGGACGGCGAGGTCGAGGCGGTCGACGAGCACGAGCACGGTGTGCCGGCCGTAGTGGGCCGCCTCGGCCTGATCGGGCCGTATCCACGCCGCCAGGTCCAGCGATCGGGCCTCGGAGCGGTACCGGGAATTCAGCCGCATCAGCAGCGCCCAACCGATCGGGAACAGCAGCACCACCAGCCAGGCGCCGGCGTCGAACTTGACCACGGCGAAGATCAGCACCACGGCGGCCGATACGACGCCACTGGTCGCGTTGACCGCGAGCCGCCGCCGCCAACCACGCTCGCGATGGGTGCGGTGGTACCTGGCCATCCCCAACCCGGCCATCGTGAAGCCGGTGAAGACGCCGATCGCGTAGAACGGGATCAACTTGTCGACGCTCGCGCCCACGCCGACCAGGAGCGCGATCGCCAGTGCCGTGAGCACGATGATGCCGCTGCTGAAGCCCAGCCGGTGCCCGCGCCGGGTCAGCTGCCGCGGCAGGAACGAGTCCTCGGCGATGAAGCTCGCCAGGAACGGAAAACCGGTGAATGGCGTGTTCGCGCCGGTGATCAGGATGAGGGCGGTCGCGATCTGAACGAGCACGAAGCCGAGATGCCCGAACCAGGCGTCCCCGAACGCCGCCCGGGCGACCTGGCTTATGACGGTTGGCGTACCGCTGGAAAACGGTGTCGCATGGGTTTGCCAGGCCAGATAGGAGATGCCCAGCACGAGGCTGCCGAGGATGACGCTCATCAGGCTCAGGGTCTTGCGGGCGTTGCGCCCCTCGTCCGGCTTGAAGGCGCTGACGCCGTTCGAGATCGCCTCGAGGCCGGTGAGGGACGCGCCGCCGTTCGCGAAGGCCTTGAGCAGGACGAAAATCGCCGCAGCCCCGAAGATGGCGTGGTGCGCGTCGTGGACATCGATCAGCTCGGACGCACGTTCGTGCGCGGTGTAGGAGATCACCGGTAGTTCACCGAAGATCTCGCGCAGCACCCCGACGACGACGACCAGTCCGCCGGCCACCACGAAGAAGTAGGTCGGGAAGGCGAAGGTCTTGCCGGCTTCGCGGACGCCGCGCAGGTTCCCGTAGGCCAGCAGCAGGACGATCGCCACGGTGAGCCCGGTCAGCTCCCACTTGCCGAGGTGGGCCGACGGGAAGATCGACACGATCGCCGCCACCCCGGCCGCCGCTTGCACGGCCACCGTGACGACATAGTCGATGAGCAGCGCGACCGATGCGATCTGGGCGACCTTCGGCCCGAAGTTCTCCCGCGCCACGACGTACGAACCGCCGGCGCGGGTGTAGATCATGACGACTTCGCGGTAGGACAGCGTGGTCAGCACGAGCAGCCCGAGCACGACCGCCGTCAGCGGCATCAGCAGGTGGAAGCCCGCGAGCCCGAAGATGGGCAGCAGAACGAGCAGCATCTCTTCGGAGCCATATGCCGACGACGAGATGCAGTCGCTCGACAGCACCCCGAGGGCCGCCTTCTTCGACAGCTTCTCGTCGTGCATGGACGCGTTGACGAGGGGCTTACCCAGCAAAACCCGCTTGGCGCGGTAGCCGCGGGTCTCGGGCAGGTCGACGTCGACACTGGCACTCACGACCCAAACGGTAGGAACCTCTGCGCGGTGCCGCGGCCGTATTCACGGATCGCTCACGCTGCTGTGGCGTACGCGTCGAGCCTTCGTGAACACGGCGCGAGCATCCCCGTATGCCGGGAGGTGAGTCGGTACCGTCGGGTCCCCCGGCCGACGTCCCGCGGTGGCGTCGGCGGCGCGGCGGTGGACACTGGGGGGTGGAGGAGGCGCGGATGTCACGGGGCACGCTGCGCATCTATCTCGGTGCCGCGCCAGGGGTCGGCAAGACCGTGGCGATGCTGGACGAGGGCCGCCGGCGGCTGGCCCGCGGCACCGACGTCGTGGTCGCATTCGCCGAGACCCACGGTCGGGCGCACACCGCGCAGTGCCTGGCCGGCCTACCGCTCGTCCCACGCAAGGCGGTGGAGTATCGCGGAGCGCGCCTGGAGGAGATGGACCTCGCCGCCGTCCTCGCCCGCAGCCCGGCCGTCGCGCTGGTCGACGAGCTCGCGCACACAGACGTCCCCGGCGCCGGCCCGCACGCTCGGCGCTGGCAGGACATCGAGGCGCTGCTGGACGCGGGCATCGACGTCATCAGCACGCTCAACATCCAGCACCTCGAGTCGATCAACGACGTCGTCGAAGAGATCACCGGCGTGCCGCAGCGCGAAACGGTTCCCGACGCGGTGGTCCGCGGCGCCGAGCAGATCGAACTCGTCGACATGGCACCGGAAGCGCTGCGCCGACGGATGGCGCACGGCAACGTCTACCCGCCCGAGCGGGTCGACGCCGCGCTGGGCAACTACTTCCGCCCCGGCAACCTGACTGCGCTACGTGAGCTCGCGCTGCTCTGGTTGGCCGATTCGGTGGAGGAGGGGCTGCAGCGCTACCGCGCCGAGCACGGCATCACCGGCACCTGGGAGACGAAGGAGCGCGTGGTCGTCGCGCTCACCGGAGGACCCGAGGGCGACACCCTGATCCGACGGGCGGCGCGCATCTCCGGGCGCACCGCGGGTGGCGAACTGATGGCCGTTCACGTCGCGCGCAACGATGGACTGTCCGGTCCGGGCGTGACGGCGCTGGCCGGGCAGCGGGTGCTCGTCGAGTCGCTGGGCGGTTCCTACCACTCGGTCGTCGGGGATGCCGTCGCGCCGGCGCTGCTCGACTTCGCGCGACGGGTGGACGCGACGCAGATCGTGCTCGGCGCATCGCGCCGTCACTGGCTGGTCGCTGCGTTGACCGGCCCCGGCACCGGCGCGACGGTGACCCGGCTGTCGGGTCACATCGACGTCCACCTCGTGACGCACGACTACTCGGGCAACCGGCGCGCGGCCCTGCCGCGGCTCACCGGTGGGCTGACGACGCGGCGCCGGCTGGCCGGGCTCGGGCTCGCCGCGGTGTTGTTGCCACTGATGACCGTCGTCGGGACCGCGCTGCGGCCCGACCTGTCCTTCGCCGCCGACCTGCCGCTGTACCTGCTCATCGTCGTGCTGACCAGCCTGGTGGGCGGCTTCTATCCGGCGCTGCTCAGCGCGATCGCCGGCAGCCTGCTGCTCAACTACTACTTCACCGCGCCGCGGCACACGTTCACCATCGACGAACCGTCCAACCTGGTCGCCGTGGTGATCTTCCTGCTCATCGCAATTCTGGTGTCCCAGGTCGTGGACCTGGCCGCCCGTCGGTCGGTGCTCGCCGCCCGGGCCGCAGCCGAGGCCGAGACGCTGACGACGTTCGCGGGCAGCCTGCTGCGCGGTGAGCAGGCGTTGCCGGCGCTGCTCGACCGGGTCCGCGAGTCGTTCGGCATGGACGCGACTGCATTGCTCCGTCTGGATCCGGATGCGCGGACCTGGTCGGTGTTGTCAGGCGCCGGCGAGCCCGTGCCGTCGGCACCGGAGGACGCCGACGCGTCTGTCACCGTTGACGAGACACTCGCGCTCGCGCTGCGCGGGCGCCCGCTCTCGGCCGGCGACCAGCGCGTCCTGGCCGCGTTCGCCGCCCACGTCGCGGTGGCCTACCGGCAGCAGCAGCTCGCCGCCGCGGCCCGTGCGGCCGAGCCGCTGGCCGAGTCCGACCGGCAGCGGACGGCGCTGCTCAATGCGGTGAGCCACGACCTGCGCACCCCGATCGCGGCGGCCAAGGCGGCCGTCTCCAGCCTGCGCGCTCCCGAGGTGCCGTGGTCCGACGGCGACCGGGGCGAGCTGCTCCGCACGGCCGAGGACGCGCTCGACCGGCTGACCGATCTGGTGACCAACCTGCTCGACCTCTCCCGACTGCAGGTCGGTGCGCTGCCGGTGGTGCCGACGGTGGTCGGGCTGGACGACGTCGTGGCCCGCGCGCTCGACGACGTCGACCCGTGCGGCAACGTCGAGGTCGATGTGCCCGCCGAGCTGCCCGAGGTGCTCGCCGACGCCGGCCTGCTCGAGCGGGTGGTGGCCAACGTCGTCCAGAATGCGCTGCGTTACGCGCCCGACGGAACGCGGGTGCGGGTGGCCGGCAGCAACCACCGTGGTCGCGTCGAGTTGCGGGTCATCGATCGCGGCCCGGGCATCCCGGCCGCGGCCGCCGATGTGGTCTTCCGCCCGTTCCAGCGCACCGACGACGTTCCGGCGGCGGGCGCCGGTGTGGGGCTCGGGCTGGCCATTGCCCGTGGCTTCACCGAGGCGATGGGGGGCGAGGTGAGTGCCGAGCCGACGCCGGGTGGTGGCGCCACCATCGTCATCGCACTGCGCGAAGCAACCGGTTCATGACCCGGGTCCTGCTGGTCGAGGACGAGCGGCCATTGCTGCGCGCACTCGCCATGAACCTCGTCGCGCGCGGTTACGCCGTGACGGAGGCCGAGACGGGAACCCGCGCGCTCACCGCGCTGGCCGACCAGCGGCACGACGTGATCGTCCTCGACCTGGGGCTGCCGGACATGTCCGGCGTCGACGTCATCCAGGCGGTGCGCGCCTACGCGGCGACGCCGATCATCGTGCTGTCCGCGCGCAGTGGCAGTGCCGACAAGGTCGAGGCGCTCGACGTCGGTGCCGACGACTACGTAACGAAGCCGTTCAGCATGGACGAGCTGCTGGCCCGGCTCCGCGCGACGAGCCGGCGGGCGAGCTCGAGCGACGACCCGGTCACCGCTCAGGTCGGTTCGGTGTCGGTGGACCTTGCGATGACCACAGCCGTGGACGCCGACGGCCAGCCCGTCCACTTGACCCCGACCGAGTGGAAGATCCTCGACGTGCTGTTGCGCCGGCCGGGCCAGCTCGTCAGCGGCGACGCGCTGCTGACGGCAGTGCGCGGCTCGTCCGAGCACACCGACCCCAGCTACCTGCGCATCTACGTCGCCCAGCTGCGCCGCAAGCTGGAGCCGGAGCCGAGCCGGCCGCGATACCTGATCACCGAACCGGGGATGGGCTACCGCTACCGCCCCTGACGCGCACCGGGAGGAGGCGGCGGGGACGGGTCAGAGGCGGTCGAGCGGGTTGGCCGCGAGCCGGTCGGCCAGCCCGCCGCGGACCGCGCTGCCCGCCGAGCTCTCCGGCTTGCGGTCGGCCTGGTCGCGGAAGCACGCGATGAACCGGTCGCCGAGGTCGAGACGCGGGTAGGCGGTGACGATCTCGCTCAGCAGCTCGGCCGGCCACTGCTGCGGGTTGCGGCCGGAGATGTCGAGGCCGGTGGCGAGATCGAGCAAGTGCCCCTCCGGATCGATCGCTACGTCGGTGCCCGCCATGTGCGCGACGATGATCCCCGCGGCTCGGCTCCGGCGCTGGGCCGGCCAACCGGCGCCGGCCCCGAACACCCACGCCACGTGCCCACCGGCCTGCTCGAACGGCAGCGCGTGGCTGTCGAAGGCCGGCTCCAGGCCCAGATCGTGCAGCATCGCCGATACGTAGAGCAGCTCGTGGTCGATCCCGAGGCCATCGAACTCCGCTCGAGCCGCCGCGAACAGGTACGAGCGGATGCAGTGGTTGACCAGGGCCGGGGCCGAGTACTCGGCGACGACCTCGGCCGCCGCGACGGCCGCGGCACTGGACGGGATCGGCAAATCGGCCAGGCGCATCGGGTCAGTATCGCGGGCAGGGGTATTGATAATCCCGTGACGCAGACACGGCCGGAGCTGACCGGTGACTTCGGGATGGTGGCCACCACCCACTGGCTGGCCTCGGCGGTGGGCATGTCGATGCTCGAGCGGGGCGGCAACGCATTCGACGCCGCAGTCGCAGCCGGATTCACGCTGCAGGTCGTCGAGCCCCACCTGAACGGGCCGGGCGGCGAGGTGCCCATGCTGATCCGCGCCGCGCCGTCGGACGACGTCGTGGTCGTCGCTGGTCAAGGTCCCGCGCCGGCGGGAGCGACCGCCGAGCACTTCGCCGACCTCGGGCTCGACCTCGTGCCGGGCACCGGTCACCTCGCGGCCTGCGTGCCTGGCGCATTCGACGCGTGGCTGACCCTGCTCGAACGTTTCGGCACGATGTCGCTGCCCGACGTGCTCGCGCCGGCCGTCGACTACGCCCGTCGTGGATACCCCGTGCTACCGGCCATCAGCCGGACGATCGGTGCTGTCGAGCAGCTGTTCACCGACCACTGGCCGACCTCGGCGGCCGTCTACCTGCCGGACGGGTCGGTGCCGGCGCCTGGTTCCCGGCTCACGAACCCGGTCCTCGCCCGCACCTACGAGCGCATCGCGGCCGCAGCGGCGGGCCTCGGTCGCGAACCCGGCATCGAGGTCGGCCGGGCCGCCTTCTACCGAGGCTTCGTCGCCGAGGCCGTCGAGGCGTTCGTTCGCGTCCCGTCGATGGACACCTCCGGGACGCCGCACGCCGGTGTGCTGACCGCAGCCGACCTGGCGGCCTGGCGGACGCCACTCGAGTCGCCGACGATGTTCGACTTCGGCGCCTACCGGGTCGCCAAGACGCCCGCCTGGGGGCAGGGGCCGGTGCTGCTGCAGCAGCTGGCACTGCTGTCCGGCTTCGACCTCGCTGACACCGGGCCGGCCGACCCAGCCCTCGTCCACACCGTGATCGAGTGCGCCAAGCTCGCCTTCGCCGACCGCGAGGCGTTCTACGGCGATGTGGCGGACGTGCCGGTCGCCGCGCTGCTCTCGGCGACCTACAACGACCAGCGTCGTCGCCTCGTCAGCGTCGATGCCAGCGGCGAGCTGCGGCCGGGTTCACCGGACGGCCGGACGCCGCTGCTAGCCGTCCCGGTGACCGGCGTGCGGGCGGCCGGCGTCGGGGAGCCGACCCGCGGCGTCGAGCCGGAGGTGGACGCGCGCGGCGCCACCCGGGGCGATACCTGTCACGTCGACGTGGTCGACCGGTTCGGCAACATGGTCTCGGCCACCCCGAGCGGCGGCTGGTTGCAGAGTTCGCCGGTGATCCCCGACCTCGGATTCGGCCTGGGCACGCGGGCGCAGATGTTCTGGCTCGAACGCGGCCTGCCCAACTCCATCGCCCCGGGGAAGCGACCGCGCACGACCCTGTCCCCGTCCTTGGCGCTGCGCGACGGCGCGCCGTACATCGCCTTCGGCACACCGGGGGGCGATCAGCAGGACCAGTGGCAGGTGCAGTTCTTCCTCTTCCACGCCGTCTTCGGGATGAACCTGCAGCAGGCGATCGACGCCGCGAACTGGCACAGCACGCACTTCCCGTCGTCGTTCTACCCGCGCGAGTCGACGACGCGGGGGGTGGAGGCGGAGGCGCGCTTGGGCCAGGAAACGATCGGCGAGCTGCGCCGCCGCGGCCACGACGTGACCGAGGTGGACGGCTGGTCGCTCGGTCGGTTGTCGGCGGTGACCCGTTCGGCCGACGGCTTCCTCCGCGCCGGCGCCAACGCGCGCGGCGCCCAGGGATACGCCGCCGGACGGTGATGTTGCGCTCTGGCGTTCGCAGGCTAGGAAATGACAGACGGCGGACAGATGACACGATGGGCTGAACGGGTCGGGGGAGGTCCTGTGGATCGATTGACCGCGGAGGACTATTTCCGTGAGGCACTTGCGGTGCTGTCGGACTACGGCAGCGAGGCGATGACGATCGCCGTGCTCTGCGAGCGCCTGGACGTGACGAAGGGGTCCTTCTACCACCACTTCGGCGGCATGCCCGGCTTCGTCAGCCAACTGCTCGCGTACTGGGAGTCCGAGCACAGCGACCGGCTGATCGCCATCTCCAAGGCCCAACCCGATCCGACACTCCGCATCACGACGTTGACCGAGCTGGGCGTCGGGCTGCCGCACGGCTCGGAGGCGGCCATCCGCGCGTGGGGCCGCAGCAACCCGGAGGTCGCCGAGGTCACGGCGCGGGTGGATAAACGCCGCGAACGGCACGTCGTCGATGCGGTTGCCGCGCTGGGGATCGACCGTCCGCGCGCTCGCCTGCTCACCCGCATCGCGATGAACCTGCTCGTCGGCACGCAGCAGCGCGAGCACCCGGTCGACCTCAAGCGGCTGCGCCAGATGTTCGAGGAGCTCAACAAGCTCATCTTCCTGGAGGCCGACCCGGACCTGGTGGCCCGGCTGGTCGAGCTGACCGGCGCTTAGAGCCGCCGCTCGACCGGTCGGCTGCCCGGACCCGGAAGAACCAGTCCAC
>JAVHVD010000450.1:0-2873 GCA_032160745.1 Pseudonocardiales bacterium | reverse complement strand
CTCGTCCTGCGCTTCTACGCCGACGCCAGTGACTCCGACATCGCCGCCGCGCTCGGCTGCCGACGCGGCACGGTGCGCAGTCTGGCGTCCCGCGCCCTTGCCACACTGCGAACCGATACCTCGCTCGACCGGGAAGGAGGCGCGTCATGACCGACCTCGAAACGGCGCTGCGCAACACGCTGCGCGAACGCGCCACCGACATCGACACCGTCCCCGTGGACTTCGCGCACCTGGCGAGCCTCGACGTCCTGGACCGTGATCAGGCGCACCACCTCCACCGCGGCCGGCGGACCACCTGGCTGATCGCAGCCTCCGTGGTCGCCGTCCTCGCTGTCGCGGCGACCGTGATCGGGCTCGGGAAGATGCGCAGCGATCACCACGTCGCGCCGGCAACCGAACGCCCCTCGACGCCGCACGCCTCCGCAAGTCCGGCCCCGGTGCAGCGGTCTACCTGCACAGCGACCTTGCCCAACGCATGGCGGACGGCGTTGATCTCCGGAACCTCGAGGTTTGGAGCCGTCAGCACCATGCCGCTCGCGGTGTCTCCCGACGGATCGGCGATGCTGGTGGCGCGCGACTACGGGAGCAGGCGGGACGTGGCTCTGGTCAGAGGCGACGCTCCCGCGCGGTCGGTCTACTCGGTTCCCCAGCCGGACCAGAACCAAGTCGTCGACGCATCAATGGACGGTGGCCATGCAGCTCTCGACTTGGATCGCCTGCCGAGGAACGCCAACGGCGTCATCCCCACGGCGCGGAAGGTTCTGCTCATCGACTTGTCGAACGGGGCGATCAAACAGCTTGACGGCGTTAGTGATGCGGAGATCGCAGGTGCCGTGGAGCACAAGACGATCAACGGTTCGCTGCTGTGGAACGGTCACGTCTATTGGAACGTGAAGAAGACCTTCGCGTCGGCCACCAGCACGATCAAGGACTACGACCTCGCGACGGGTGAGACGAGCGTCGCCGGCCAGGGAGTCGGCCAGGCCGGAAGCGGTGCTCCTACGTTGTTGCCGACCGGTGTGGCGTTCAATTATCCGCAGTCCCAGAGCGTCGCCGTACCCCGCACCGTGCCGACCGACCTTCCGGCGGCCGCCACCGCCGACGTCAACAGGTTGGTCACGGACGGCACCGCCTACGCCTGGGTGACGAAGGACCACAAAGTCATGTCGTGGGGCCCGGAGCGAAACGCAATAACCACCGTCCGTTTGCCGCGCGGCGTGTTGCCGTCGCTGCAGGCGGTCGGCGGTGGATTCGTCTTCTTCGCCGACGAAGCGGATGTCCGCCAGAGGAACTTCGTGCTGGATGTTCGTACCGGGGCGGTCGCGGCGCTGGCCGAGATGCAACCGTTCGGCTATTCCGCTACCGGCGTGGTCGTGGGGTATCGCTTCGTGGGTGCCGTCAAGGAGTCAGCGACCGCCGCCGCACGGCTCGACACGCGAAAGCTCCCTGAGCTGACGTGCTGACCGAGCGAGCGGTGCCGATACGGTCTTGGCGTGTCCGTCGTCGTCCGCCGCGCCCGTACCGCCGACGTCCCGGCGATCAAGTCGATCGTCGACATCTACGCCGGATCCGGACGCAAGCTGCTGGCCAAGGAGCTCGTCACTCTGTACGAGGACGTCCAGGACTTCCAGGTCGCCGACCTCGGTGGCACCGTCGTCGGGTGCGGGGCGCTGCACGTGCTCTGGGCCGACCTCGGTGAGGTGCGCACCGTCGCCGTCCACCCCGACCATCTCAACCAGGGCATCGGCCAGCAGATCCTGCAAAGCCTGATCGGGACCGCGCGCGACCTCGGCCTCGCCCGGCTGTTCGCGCTGACGTTCCAGACCGACTTCTTCGCGCAGAGCGGCTTCGTCGAGATCGACGGCGCTCCGGTCGATCACGACACCTACGATGCGCTGCGCCGCTCGTACGACCCGGGCGTCGCGGAGTTCCTGAACCTCGAGTACGTCAAGCCGAACACGCTCGGCAATACCCGGATGCTGCTCAATCTCTCCTGACCCGCGTGTCTCACCGGTCCCAACCGTCCCAGCGACTAACGTCGACGATACGGAGGTGATCGCATGGCCACGCTCGATCGCATTGAACCGGCATACACGCCGTGGAGCCCATCCGCGGCTGGCCTCGTCACCGACGACGAGGGGTACACCGGGCGGCACCGCAAGCCCAACGGCTGGTCGCTGTCCCTGATGCGGCTGTTCTACACGCCGCGACACCGCCGTCCCTGAAGCCCGGACGCCTCGTGTGGTCACCCGCTCCGGCAAGTGACCGCGACCCCTCAGGCCGGCTCTGACCCCGTCGGCATCGGCGCGTCCGACTCGTCGTCGGCCGGCGCAATCAGGTCATCGGCGCTACCGCCGTTGCGCAGGGTGTAGAGCAGCCCGGCCAGCTCGTCCGGCACCACAAGCACCTCGCGCGCCTTCGAACCCTCCGACGGCCCCACTATCCCGCGCGATTCCATCAGGTCCATCAGCCGACCGGCCTTCGCGAACCCGACCCTCAGCTTGCGCTGCAGCATCGACGTTGAGCCGAACTGGGTCGAGACGACGAGCTCGACCGCGGCCAGCAGCAGGTCAAGATCGTCGCCGACCTCTTCGTCGATCTCCTTCTTCGCCGCCTGCGGCGCGGTGACGTCGTCGCGGTAGCTCGGCTCGAGCTGCTTTTTGCAGTGGCCGACGATGGTGTTGATCTCGACGTCGGTGACGAACGCACCCTGCATGCGGGCCGGCTTGGACGCGCCCATCGGCAAGAACAGCGCGTCGCCCTTGCCGAGCAACTTCTCGGCGCCGGGCTGGTCGAGGATGACCCGCGAGTCGGCCAGCGATGACGTCTTGAACGCCAGCCGCGACGGGACGTTGGCCTTGATCAGTCCGGTG
>JAVHVD010000449.1:0-12097 GCA_032160745.1 Pseudonocardiales bacterium | reverse complement strand
TGGGGCCGCCCGGCCGCGGGCATGGTGCAGGACGTGTACCTGCGCGCCGGGGTACCGGCGCGCAAAGACGGCGCCGACGCCGCCGGGGTTCACCGAGACGATCACCGCCAGGTGGCGCACCGGCCGTCGACCGATGGCGGCCTCGACCCGGCGCAGCGTGTCCTGACCGGTCGGCGACGGCAGCGGCCCGACCGCCCGTCCGAGATTGTCCAGCGAACGGCGCCTGACGCGGTCACGGACCTCGATGAGCGGACTGTTGGCCAGCAGCTGCCTCAGCCACCGTGTCCGCACGCAAAAACCTCCGAGTTGCGACGCTGTATCGCGCGACGCCGGCGGGTCAGGCGTCGAGGCGCAGCCTCAGCGCATCCAGCTCGTCACGCATCGACGAGGGTAGCGCGGACCCCACCTTGTCGAACCATTCCTCGATGAGCGGGATCTCCTGCTTCCACTCGTCGACGTCGACCGTCAGCGCACCACGCAGGTCCTCATCGGTCATGTCCAAGCCCTCGACGTCCAGCGCCTCGGGGGTGGGCACGCGGCCAACGGGGGTGTCGACCGCCGCGGCCTTGCCGTCGATCCGCTCGAGTGCCCATTTGATGACGCGGATGTTCTCGCCGAAGCCCGGCCACACGAACTTGCCGTCGGCGTCGCGGCGGAACCAGTTGACGTAGAAGATCTTCGGCAGCTTCTCGGCGTCGGCGTTCTTACCGGTGGCGATCCAGTGGGCGAAGTAGTCGCCGGCGTTGTAGCCGATGAACGGCAGCATCGCCATCGGGTCGCGGCGCACGACGCCGACCTGACCGGTCGCCGCCGCGGTGGTCTCCGACGACAGGGTGGCCCCCATGAAGACGCCGTGCTGCCAGTCGCGGGCCTCGGTCACGAGCGGCACCGTGTCGCGGCGGCGGCCACCGAAGAAGATCGCGTCGAGTGGCACGCCCTTCGGGTCGTCCCACTCCGGTGCGCGCGTGTCGCACTGGCTGATCGGGGTGCAGTAGCGCGAGTTCGGGTGCGAGGACGGCTCGGTCGAGTCAGGCGTCCAGTCCTGCTTCTTCCACGACGTGAGATGCGCCGGCGGCTCGCCCATGCCTTCCCACCAGATGTCGCCGTCGTCGGTCAGTGCGACGTTGGTGAAGATCGAACGGCCCTTGGCGATGGTGCGCATCGCGTTCGGGTTCGTGTGGTAATCGGTGCCGGGCGCGACGCCGAAGAACCCGTTCTCCGGATTGACGGCGTAGAAGCGGCCGTCGTCACCGATGCGGATCCAGGCGATGTCGTCGCCGATCGTCTCGACCTTCCAGCCGGGCAGGGTCGGCTCGAGCATGGCCAGGTTGGTCTTGCCGCAGGCCGACGGGAACGCAGCGGCGATGTAGCGGGCGACACCCTCCGGGCTGGTCACCTTGGCGATCAGCATGTGCTCGGCCAGCCAGCCCTCGTCGCGCGCCTTCACCGAGGCGATGCGCAGCGAGTAGCACTTCTTGCCCAGCAGGGCGTTGCCGCCGTAGCCCGAGCCGTACGACCAGATCAGCCGCTCCTCGGGGAAGTGGACGATGTACTTGGTGTCATTGCACGGCCACGCGACGTCCTGCTCGTCGTTCTCCAGCGGGGCGCCGATCGAGTGCAGGCCGGGGACGAACGGCTGCTCGACGCCGTCCTTCGTGAACAGGTCCAGCGCCTTGCGGCCGAGCCGGGTCATGATGTGCATCGACGCGACGACGTAGGCGGAATCGGTGATCTCCGCGCCGAGCATCGGCTCGTCCGCGTTCAACGGGCCCATGCAGTACGGCAGGACGTACATCGTGCGACCGCGCATCGAGCCCCGGAACCGCTCGGTCATGATCGCCTTCATGTCGTCGGGGTCCATCCAGTTGTTGGTGGCCCCGGCATCCTTCGCGTCGCGGCTGCAGATGAAGGTGCGGTCCTCGACGCGCGCCACGTCCGTGGGATCGGATGCGCACCAGAAGGAGTTCGGCTTCTTCGCGTCGTTCAGCCGGACGAACGTGCCGTTCTCGACGAGGAGGTCGGTGATCCGCGTCCACTCCTCGGGCGAGCCGTCCACCCACTCCACGCGCTCGGGCTGCGTGAGATCTGCGGTCTCGCGTACCCACGCGAGCAGCCCCGCGTGTTTGGTGGGCGCGGTGTCGAGACCCGGAATGGTGCTTGCCGTCATGAAATCTCCTCGCCGGTCGAACAAAAGGTCGACGCGGTGGGCGGCTGTGATCCAGCGCCCGCGCGTGCCAGAGATGGCTTGCTCGTACGGTAACTCCCGGGAGCGCTTACATGCCTAATCGGCGGGCTGCGTGAATGCTCACACTTCGCGCTGTCCGAAGTGCCGCCAGCCCCGACTTTCCGGGGCCAGGAAGGGTCGAGGGCACTCCGGCGATCGCGCCACTCTGGTGATCTTGTGCACGTGGCGACGGTCGGCCGCGAACACCCTGCGGGCGATGCCGGGATCGTCCGGCGGCGCGACCGCTGCCGCAGCTCGATCCGCGACATCTGGTCGGGTGCCGAACAAATACCGACCGGCCGAACGCTAGGACGCCCTGCTCACCGTGGACATGTTGAAATCGGGCACTCGGACGGCCGGCATCGCGGTGCGCCGCAAGTCGTCGCTCCATTCGCGCGACATCGTCTGCTCGGTGCGCCCGATCTCGGTGAGGCGGCCGAGCAGATCGATCGGCGATTCGTTGAAACGGAAGTTGTTCACCGCGCCGCGCACCTCGCCGCCCTCGATCAGGTAGACGCCGTCGCGGGTGAGGCCGGTGAGCAGGAGAGTCTGCGGATCGACCTCGCGGATGTACCAGAGGCAGGTGAGCAGCAGGCCGCGCTCGGTGGACGCGATCATCTCCTCGAGCGACGCGCCGCTGCCGCTCTGCGCCCCGTCGAGGATCAGGTTGTCGACGTACGGACGGGGCGCGGTGGACGTCTCGCGGGCCCAGGAGCGGGTGCGGATGAGGTCGGCGAGGGTGCCGTCGGCGATCCACTTCGTTGCGTCGACCGGCTGGCCGTTGTCGAAGACGGACTGCAGACCGCCGTAGGACGCGGTGGCCAGGTCGAACGGTGGGCACTGCAGCCCGGGCTCGCTCGGGTCGGACCGCAGGTTGAGCGGCACTGACGACAGCTGTTCACCGATCCGGGTTCCGCCGGTACCCGATGCGTACACATTGCGTCCCTCGTCGGCATCCCGGCCGGACGCCGTCCAGTAGGCGTAGATCATCAGGTCGGCCATCGCGGTCGGCGGCAAGATCGTCTCGTAGCGGCCGGCGGGCAGGTCGATGTGGGTGGCGGCCCAGTCGAGGCGCTGCTCGAGTGCGCCCAGCAGCGCATCGAGATCGACGTCGGCGAAGTCGCGGGTATGCCGGCCCGACCACGCCGAGCGGGCGAGATCGCACGACTTGCCGTTCAGTTCCAACCGTCCGTCCGGCTGGTCGAAGCGGCGCCGGAGTCCGGTGGACGTGCCGAGGAAGTAGGACGTCATCTGGTGCTCGGCGAAGCCGAAGAGGAGCCGGTCATCGGCCCGCCACCGCTCGAACGCAGCGCCGAGGGCCGGGGCGAATGCGTCGAAGACGGCCACCGAGGTCTCCGCGGCCGGAGCGTCCCAGTCGTCGTCGTGGTCGTACGGCTCGACCAGTGGGCTCGCGTCGTCGGCCGGGTCGGCGTCGCGGCCGGCCGCCTCCGATGCGCGGACCAGGTCGGCCACCTCGTCGACGGTGCTGATCGCGCGCGTGACGACGCCGGCGCTCGCGCCGGCTGCTCGGTCGAAGGTGGAGATGACGGTGAGCGAGCGGGAGCGCATCTGGCCGTTGGTCGTCAGCGAGTTGGCCGCCCACCGCAAGTTCGTCTCGGTGTGCTCGCTGGCCACGACAATGCAGCCGTCCGCAGCCGACGCGTCGAGCGCCGCCGCAACCAACTCCCGAGGATCGGTCACCTTCCACCGTCCCTTCGGTTGACTGGCGCCTTGTGAGCTGACTGGCGCCGTACAAGGGGCCAGTCGACCGATAAGGCGCCAGTCAACGGCGCGGTCGCGCGAGCGTTACTCGCCCCCATCGCGTTCATGGTCACCGACCTCCCTCGGCCTTCGTGTTGAGGACGTTGACGCCGCGGAACAACGCGGTCGGGCAGCCGTGCGACACCGACGCCACCTGGCCGGGTTGCCCCTTCCCGCAGTTGAACGCCCCGCCGAGGACGTAGGTCTCCGGACCGCCGACGGCCTCCATCGACCCCCAGAATTCCGTCGTCGTGGCCTGGTACGCGACGTCGCGCAGCTGGCCGACGACGCGGCCGTTCTCGATGCGGTGGAACTGCTGCCCGGTGAACTGGAAGTTGAAGCGTTGCATGTCGATCGACCACGAGCGGTCGCCCTTGATCAGGATGCCGCGCTCGACCCCGGCGATCAGCTCGTCGGTCGACGGGCCGTCCGCGGCCGGTTGCAACGAGACGTTGGCCATCCGTTGCAACGGGATGTGCCCGGCCGAGTCGGCGAAGGCGCACCCGTTGGACCGATCGAAGCCGTTGGCCTGCGCCATCTGCCGGTTGAGCTGGTAGCCGACGAGGACGCCGTCCCGGATGAGGTCGAACTGCTGCGTCCCGACCCCTTCGTCGTCGTAGCCGATGGTGGCCAGTCCATGCTCGACGACCCGGTCGCCGGTGACGTTCATGACGCCGCTGCCGTACTGCAGCGAGTTGAGCCGATCGAGAGTCGCGAAGCTCGTCCCGGCGTAGGCCGCTTCGTAGCCCAGCGCGCGGTCGAGCTCGGTCGCATGCCCGATCGATTCGTGGATCGTCAGCCACAGGTTGGACGGTTCGATGACGAGGTCGTAGGTGCCGGGCTCGACGCTCGGCGCCTTGACGTGCTCCATCAGCAGCCCGGGCAGCTCGGCGATCTCGGCGTCGAAGTCCCACCCCGTCCCGATCGCGTACTCCCACCCGCGACCGACCGGCGGCGCCAGCGTGCGCATGGAGGCGAACGAGCCCGCGCCGCGGTCGACGTTCACCGCGGTGAACTCCGGACTGATGCGCACCCGCTGCTGGGTGGTCATCGTCCCGGCGGTGTCGGCGTAGAACTTGTTCTCCACCACCTGCATCAGCGACGCGTCGACGTGGTCGACGCCGTCGGAGGCGAGCAGGCGCTCGGACAGCTCCTGGAGGCGGGCCACTCGCTCGCCTTCGGAGACGTCGAACGGATTGATCTCGTAGGACGAGACCCAGCTGACGTCGCCGTACACCTGCTCCGGTGCCAGGACGACCGGCTCGCTGCTGAGCACGCGACTCACCTTGGCGGTGGCGACGGCCTGCTCGGCGAGGGCCTTGGCCGCCTCGGACGTGCGGGCGATCCCGCTGGCGAAACCCCAGGTGCCGTCGTGCACGACGCGCACGGCGAGACCGACGTCCTCGCCGTCCGAGGAGGAGTCGAGGTGGCCGTCGCGCAGCCGCAGCCGACCCACCCGGATGCGTTCGAGCCGGAAGTCGGCGTGCTCGGCGCCGAGTTCCTGCGCGCGCTGGAGGGCCGCGCTCGCGAGGCCGCGCGCGGGCATCGCAAGGAACGCGGGGTCGATGTCCGGCATGTCACGAACGTACTCAATGCCGCACGGACGTATGTCGGTGCGGGCACACTGGACGGCGTGCTGCAGCCGCCCGTCCGCGTGTGTTTCGTCTGCTCGGGCAACATCTGCCGCTCGCCGACCGCCGAGGTTGTGCTGAACCGCCTGGCGGGCGAGGCCGGCCTGGCCGACCTCGTGATCGCCGACAGCGCCGGCACCGGTTCGTGGCACAGCGGCGACGACATGGACGAGCGCTCTCGCGCGACGATGCAGCAGGCCGGCTACGACGTCCCGGTGCACGTGGCCAAGCAGTTCCAGAGCAGCGACTTCGCCACCCGCGACCTGATCGTCACGCTCGACAGCGGCCACCACAACGTCCTGTGGTGGCTCGCGGTCGACGCCCCCGACGTCGATGCGGCCCGCGCGAAGACGGTGCCATTGCGCCGGTTCGATCCGCTGCTGCGCCCCGGCGAGGAGCCGGACGTCGCCGACCCGTACTACGGCCCCGGCGGTGGCTTCACCGAGGTTCTGGAGCAGGTCGAGCGCAGCTGTGCGGAGCTGTTGCGCGCAGTCCAGCGGGCGGTCGACTCCGGAACGGGCCTCGTTCAGCAGGTGGACAAGCCGCCGCGATAGCCCTTGACGAAGGCCTGGATCCGGTCGAGGCCGGTCGATCCGCGACCTCCGAACGCCTCCGCCCGCCCCACCTGGTCGAGCATCGAGGACGTCGCCTCGTCCAGGTCGGCCGGCGACAGAGTGATCTGCTTGCCCGCTGTTCCGGAGGGCACGTTGACGTCTTTGGCGTACGAACCGGTGTAGCAGACGGCGGAGATAAGCGCGTTCTTGTCGTCCAGCGTCCGCTTGAACAGCTGGTGCCGCACCGCCATGCCCCACCCGATCGAGAACAGCACCCCCAGCGCGAAGTCGCCGGGTTGGTTCTCGAGAAGGGTGACGTTGCCGGTCTTCGGATCACCGTCGACGTCGGGCAGGCTGTTGTACGCGGATTCGGCGAACGATCGGCTGTAGTAGACGGTGTTGTCGTCGGGGCAGTAGCCGAACTGCGTCGACCCGGTGGAGGCGCACTTGGGATGGGTCGCTTCGGCGATCTTCACCGGCGTGAACGTCTTGCCGATCGTCTTCGCCGCCGCCGTCCAGAAGCGATTCAGATCAGCGACGAGGGCCGAGTCGGAGGCGACGATGTCGGCGATCGGCTGGTTGTCCCCGGCGCCGTACTCGGCCTCGTTCGCGAACGGGCGCTCGGTGTAGACCCGCGAGTCGAAGTACCCGTCGGAGAAGCAGTAGGTGACGCCTTTGTCGATGCCGTCAGCCACCGCGGACAGCCGGTCGAAGCCGTTGCCGTGGGAGATATCCTGCGGCGTGTCCGGGGTGCCGTCGCGTCCGTCGAGGAAGCCCTCGAGTGCCTTGTCGAGCTTGCTCGGCGTGACGTCGCGGAAGTGCGCTGGTTCGCCCTTGAGCGCAGACGCGGCCCATGCACCCGCAGCGCAGTCGGCCTGCGACTCGGTGTCGATGGTCGGCAGGTCCTTGTCGAAGATGCCGAGGCGATAGCTGATTGCGTGCCCGACCTCATGGGCGAAGATCAGCGCAACCATGAGCGGGCCGTACTTCTGCGCCAGCTGCGCGAACAGGTGCGACGGGGCGCGGTCCCACGCGATGGAGTCGTCGAGCAGGCAGAACGCGCCGTTGTCGACGATGAACGTCGGATTCTTCTGGATGCAGCCCTCGGACGCGGCCGGGCCCTCGACCTGCTTCGTCTGGGCGACCTTCAAGCCGTCGACGGAGAACAGGCCGCCCTTCAGCGGCTCGAGGCTCTTGCCGCCGGAGATCTTGGGGTACTGGACCTTCCAGAAGTCCATGATGTCGCTGATCGAGTTCTTGACGGTGGTGTCGAACGCGCCGCCGCTCTCGCCTGTGACCTCGATATTGGCGTTCGGCGCATTGCCGACCGTCGGATGGCCGTCGATGACGGTCGAGCAGGCGCTGAGCAGGACTACCGCTGACGCGATTGCCGCGGTGCTGCGGAACCAGGTACCCGTGAGCGTGCGCACCGCTTCTCCCTCACCTGGGCCGCCCGACCTGCGCAGTCTACGGGTCCGGCGCGGTGCCGATGGTGACCTCCGAGATTTGAAAGAATGAGCCGATGGGTCGGCATTCGGCGTCGCGTGACGACGAGGACGAGGCGGCGGAAGCCGCTGCGCTCGGCGACCCTGCGACCCGGTCGGGCCGGCACGCCCGGATCGAGGACGCCCTGTCCGGACCGGCCGCTGCGCCGGCGAGCGACGTGGACGACGACGCCCGAACCGGGCCCAAGCCGCGGCCGCGCTCGGCCGAGGAACCGCTTGTCGACCTCGACGAGGTCGCGGTCGATGACGGGCCGCTCGGGCTGATCGCCGATCAGATGACCGAGCCGGTCCAGCCGCTGCCGGTCGAGCAGGTCACGGTCCAGCTGCCGCCGGTCGAGCAGGTGACGGTCCAGCTGCCGCTGGTCGCGGAGCCGCCGGTCGCGGAGCGGCGGGTCGCGGAGCCGCCGGTCGAGCCGGCGGGCGAGCCGGCCATTGCGTCGTCCCGGGCTGGGCGCGGCAACCAGTCGACGGCCGCCGACCTCGCCCTGCTGCGCGAGCACTCCGAGGTGCGGGCTCGGGTGCTCGCCGCGATCGTCGTCCCGTTCGTCCTCTACACCGCCGTCCTCTACCTGATCGGTTCGATCGGCGTGTACCTGATCTGGGTGTGGATCCCGCTCGTCACCGCCGGGATTCTGTCCGGCACCATCCTCGATGCCGAGCACCGTCGACGCACCGGCGCCGCCGACCGCTGACTAGGCGACCTCGAGCCCGTCCTGCACCGCGCCATACGCGTTGAGGTACTTTCCGATCTGCGACCGCGCGAACTCGTCTGCGGTCCGCTCCGCGGCGGTCAGGTCGCCCGAACGCAGCGCACGGGGCACGTCGATCAGGCGAAGCCGCGGCGAGTTCTCCATCCAGGTCGGGATCGCCGTGGCCGTAGTCGCCCGGAAGTGATGGGGCGAGACCTCGGTGAAGGTCACCTTGGGCATCACCCCTTCCCGGCCGTCGGCGATCGGATCCTCGTGCCGGGAGATCTGGTTGCCCATGCAGTAGAAGACCCATTTGCCGTGGATCTTCTCGGCCGGCTGCACGACGTGGGCGTGGTCGCCGAGGATCAGGTCGATGTCGGGCGAGGCGAGCAACCGCTCGGCCTGTAGTCGCTGCTGTTGGGTCGCCAGGTGGTCGTACTCGGTGCCCCAATGCATCGACAGGACGATCACATCGGCGCCCGCCTGCTTCATCCGGTGAGCGGCAGCGAGGATCCGCGACACGTCGATGAGGTTGGCCTGCCACGCCTTGCCCGCCGAGGGCTCGTGACCGTTGAAGTTGAACGAGTAGGCCAGCTGGCCGATCGTGACCCCGTTCGGCAACCGTACGAGCAGCGGCGTGGCCGCCTCGTCAGCAGTGCGGGCGCTGCCGGTGTGCTTGAGGCCGGCTGCGTCCAACTCGTCCAGCGTGCGCTTGAGGCCGGGGTACCCCTGGTCGAGCGTGTGGTTCGACGCCGTCGTGCAGCTGTCATACCCCACCGCCTTCAGCGCGGTCAGTACCTGCGGCGGCGCGCTGAAGTCCGGCCACCCGGCAAACGGCCCCTTAGGTGGCGCAAGCGGCGTCTCCATCTCGCACGTGGCCAGGTCGGCGGCGCGGACGTCCGGCGCGATGCCGGCGTACATCGGGCCGAAGTCGTAGCCGGAGCGCCCCTCGGCCCGTGCGTCAGCGTGCGCCTGTTCCCACAGTGGCGGGTGGATGAGCACGTCACCCGAGCCGAGGACGGTCGCGGTGCGCGGTCCGCCGCCCGCGCTCGTCTTGTCGGGCGTCCCGGTGTCGGGCGGCAGGGTGATCGTCTCGATCGACGGACTGCTGGATGGGCCGCTGTTCGACGGACGGTGCGACGAGCCCCCGGCCGAGCAGGCGGCCAGGAGTACCACCGCTGCTCCGGTCACCGACACCGACCTCCACACGTCCGCGACGCTACCTGCCCCATCCGCTCGCAACCGGGAGGATGCGGTCGGGATGACGGACGCGAGCGCGGAGCCCGCGGTGAAGCCGAACCACCCGAATCAGAGGATGCCCGCGCTAGCCAGCCTCGCAGCGAGGGCGACTCGGGGTCAGCCCCGTGCGGGCCAGCGGTCGACTTCGGCCCGGCGCGGCGGGTTCGCGCCGGCCCGGGAACAGGTGATTGCGGCGACGAGCGCTGCGTCGTCCAGCAGCTCGCCGAACGACGCGCCGGCGATGCCCGCCGGTGTCAACCGGCCGCGCCGCTCGAGCGCATCGAGCAGGCCGCTCATGAACGCGTCGCCGGCACCGACGGTGTCGACGACCTCGACCGGTTCGGGCGGGCGGCTGACGGTCTCGGTGGCGGTGAAGGCGCTGCACCCGTCGGCGCCGCGGGTGACGACAACCGCCGCCGGCCCGAGCGCGAGCCATGCACGGGCCGCCTCCTCGACCGCCTCACCCGGTCGTAGCCAGGCGAGATCCTCCTCGCTCGTCTTCACCAGATGGGCGAGCGGGACAGCGCGTTCGATCTGCGTGCGCGCCGCCGCCCGGTCGGGCTGCAGGTGCGGTCGCACGTTGGGGTCGTAGGTAACCGCCGTCCCCCGCGCTCGCAGCGCAGCGATCCGGCGCGCGATCGCGGTGTCGCCCGGAGCGAGCCAGGACGCGAGCGAGCCGAAGTGGACGGCCGCGGACGTCTCCGGGATGCGAGCCAGCTCGCCGTCCGTCCAGCAGAAGTCGGCGGTGCCGTCGACTCCGAAGCGGTATTGCGCGCCGCCGGCGTCGTCCAGTTCGACGACCGCGACGGTGGTCGGTTGCGGAGCGTCGATCGTCAACGAGAGATCGACGCCCGAGCGCAGGGCGTGGTTGCGCAGGACGGTGCCGAGCGGATCACGCGACAGCCGTCCGGCGAAGGAGACCGCACGCCCCAGCCGGGCGAGCCCGACGGCGACGTTGTACGGGCTGCCGCCCGGGCGGGCGAGGCGCGGCTCGTCGTCACCGGTCTCGACCAGGTCGACCAGGGCCTCGCCGATCACCACGATCGCCTGCGGGGTCAGCGCTTCCACGGGGAGCGACGCTACGCGGGCGATATGGTCCGCCGCATGACCTCCACCGCGGATGATCCCGTCGTCATGATGAACGCCGCGCTCGAGCAGCTCATCCCGCGCGCGCATCAGATGGGCGTCGAGTTCGTCGAGATGCGCCCCGGCTTCGTCCGCGCGCAGGTGCCGTTCGACGGCAACGGCAACCACTTCGGCGTCATCTACGCCGGCGTCACGTTCACGCTCGCCGAGGTGCTGGGCGGCGCCATCCACTTCGCCACCTTCGACGTCTCGACGCACTACCCGTTGGTGAAGAGCCTGAGCATCGACTTCCTCGCGCCGGGCAAGGGGCCGCTGTCGGCGTCGGCGACGCTGACCGACGAGGAGGTGACGCGGATCAAGGCCGCTGCAACCCCGGACGCGAAGGTGCCGTTCGTCCTCGAGGCCGAGGTCGTCGGCGAGGACGGCACGGTGGTCGCGCGCACCCACGGCGACTACCAGCTCCGTCCATTCGGGCGCTGACGCGCTGCCGATGCGCGGTCGCGGTCAGAGCCGGTCAGCACCGCTAATCCGAGTGGTCGGCCGGGTTACCGTCGGGGCATGCCGCCGACCGATCACCTGCTGACGTTCCTCCTCGCGTCGCTCGTGCTCATCGTGATCCCGGGGCCGAGCGTGCTGTTCACCATCGGCCGCGCGCTGACGATCGGCCGCCGCGGAGCGATGCTGAGCGTGCTGGGCAACGCCACCGGTGCCTACCTGCAGGTCATCGCGGTCGCCATCGGGGTCGGCACGCTCGTCCAGCGCTCGACCGAGGTCTACACGGCGATCAAGGTCGTCGGCGCGGCATACCTCATCTATCTCGGTGTGCAGGCCATCCGCCATCGACACGCGTTGAGTTCGGCGGTTGCGGCCCGGGCCGGCGCGGGCGGCGGCAGCACCCGCCGGCTCTATCTGGACGGTGTCCTCGTCGGCGTCGCCAACCCCAAGACGATCGTGTTCTTCACCGTCGCGCTGCCGCAGTTCGCCGATCGCAGCGCCGGGCACGTCCCGCTGCAACTGCTCGTGCTCGGTGCACTGTTCCCGGCGATCGCGCTCGTCTGCGACAGCGTGTGGGCGGTCGTGGCCGGCACCGCGCGGGAGTGGCTGGCCCGTTCGCCGCGGCGGCTGGCCGCCGTCGGTGGGACCGGCGGCGCGGCAATCGTCGGGCTCGGCGTGACGGTGGCGGTGACCGGCCGCGATCTCGGTTGACTGGCGCCTTATCGGCCGAGTGGCGCCTTATAACGCACCAGTGAAGGCGTAAGGCGCCAGTCAACCGAGATAGGGACGGGGAGCGGGGAGGGGGAGCGGGGGACGGGAAAGCTCGGGATGCTAGCGGGCGAGGTGGCGCAGTGCGGACGCGGCGGCGTTGGCGCCGCACATCCCGTGCACGCCGCCGCCGGGTGGTGTCGCA
>JAVHVD010000448.1:0-11664 GCA_032160745.1 Pseudonocardiales bacterium | reverse complement strand
CACGCCACTAGCATCCAGGGCGAGCCACTCCGACAGCCCAGCGACCCACCGAGGAGTTCCGTTGTCCGCCAGCGCCCGTCCGTCCGATCCCGCCCAGCCCGTTCGGGTGGCGGCCGGGACGACGGCCCTCGAGGCGCTGCGCGAGGCCGGTGCCGACCTGAACGGCCCGGTCGGTGCGGTGGTCGTCCGCGACCCGCAGGGGAACCTGCGCGATCTCGACTGGGTGCCCGAGACCGACGTCGAGGTCAGCCCGGTCGCGGCCCAGTCGCCGGATGGGCTGGCGGTCATGCGGCACTCGGCCGCGCACGTGATGGCCCAGGCCGTCCAGGATCTCTTCCCCGGCACCCTGCTGGGCATCGGGCCGCCGATCGAGGACGGCTTCTACTACGACTTCCTGCCATCGCGCCCGTTCACCCCCGAGGATCTCGCCGCCATCGAGAAGCGGATGGGCGAGATCATCAAGGCGAACCAGCGCTTCGCCCGCCGCCCGATCGACGACGACGCCGCACGCGAGGAACTCAAGAACGAGAAGTTCAAGCTCGAGCTGATCGGCCTCAAATCGACCGCCACCGGCGAAGAGGCGACCGAGGTCGGCGCGGGCGGGCTGACGATGTACGACAACCTCGACGGCAAGACCGGCGATCGAGTGTGGACCGATCTCTGCCGCGGCCCGCACCTGCCCACCACCCGCCGCATCCCCGCGGTCAAGCTGATGCGCAGCGCCGCCGCGTACTGGCGGGGCAGCGAGAAGAACGAGCAGCTGCAGCGGATCTACGGCACCGCGTGGGCCAGCCGCGACGACCTCAAGGCGTACCTCAACCGGCTCGAGGAGGCCGCCAAGCGCGATCACCGCAAGCTCGGGATCGAGCTGGACCTGTTCAGCTTCCCCGACGAGCTCGGCTCGGGCCTGGCCGTCTTCCATCCAAAGGGCGGCATCCTGCGGCGCGAGCTTGAGGACTACGTTCGCCAGCGCCACATCGACGAGGGCTTCGACTTCGTCAGCACTCCGCACATCAGCAAGGACGGGCTGTTCTACACCTCCGGCCACCTGCCGTACTACGCGGACACCATGTTCCCGCCGATGGAGCTCGAGAACGCCGAGTACCGCCTCAAGGCGATGAACTGCCCGATGCACAACCTGATCTACAAGTCGCGGGGTCGCTCCTACCGCGAGTTGCCGCTGCGGCTGTTCGAGCTCGGCAACGTCTACCGCTTCGAGAAGTCCGGAGTCGTGCACGGGTTGACCCGCGTCCGCGGACTGACCATGGACGACTCGCACAGCTACTGCACCCCCGAGCAGGCACCGGGGGAGATCAAGAAGCTGCTGGAGTTCCTGCTCGGTCTGCTTCGTGACTTCGGGTTGGACGACTTCTACCTCGAGCTGTCGACCCGCGATGAGACCTCGGACAAGTTCATCGGTTCGGACGAGGACTGGGCGCAGGCGACCGCCACTCTCGAGGAGGTCGCGCGCGCGTCCGGCCTCGACCTCGTTCCCGATCCGGGCGGTGCGGCCTATTACGGCCCCAAGATCTCGGTGCAGGCGCGTGACGCGATCGGGCGCACCTGGCAGATGTCCACCGTGCAGCTCGACTTCAACCAGCCGGCCCGCTTCGAGCTCGAGTACCAGGCCGACGACGGCTCGCGCCAGCAGCCGGTGATGATCCACTCGGCGAAGTTCGGCTCGGTCGAGCGCTTCATCGGCGTGCTCACCGAGCACTACGCCGGCGCGTTCCCGACCTGGCTGTCACCCGTCCAGGTCATCGGCATCCCGATCAGTGAGGACCAGAACACCTACCTCGGCGAGATCGCCGATCAGCTGCGGCAACGCCGGATCCGCGTCGAGGTGGACTCCTCGGACGACCGGATGCAGAAGAAGATCCGGACCGCGCAGAAGTCGAAGGTGCCGTTCATGCTGATCGCCGGCTCGACCGACGTCGAGGCCGGCGCGGTGTCCTTCCGCTACCGCGACGGCTCGCAGCGCAACGGCATCCCGATCACCCAGGCGATCGACGAGATCGCCGACACGGTGAGCAGCCGGATCAACACTTCGCCCACCGCGGACCAGTTCGGGTGAGCGAGCCGACCGATCCCGCGGCCGAGTCGTCGGCGGACTTCGCCGGGGACGCCGACGGGTTCGGCCGGCTGTGGACGCCGCACCGGCTGGCCTACATCAAGGGCGAGAACAAGCCGCCGAACGACAACGCGGGGGACGGGTGTCCCTTCTGCGCCTCGCCGAGCCGGTCGGACGAAGAGGCCCTCATCGTCGCCCGCGGCGAGCACGTTTACGCGGTGCTGAACCTCTACCCGTACAACTCCGGGCACGTCATGACGGTGCCGTATCGGCACGTGGCCGACTACCCGGAACTGACCGAGGCCGAGACGCTGGAACTGGCGCAGTTCACGCAGCGGGCGATGCGGGTCATTCGGGCGACGATGGGACCGCACGGGTTCAACCTCGGCATCAACCAGGGCAACGTCGCCGGTGCCGGGATCGCCGCGCACCTGCATCAGCACGTCGTCCCGCGGTGGGGCGGGGACACGAACTTCATGCCGATCGTCGGACACACCCGGGTGCTGCCGCAGCTGTTGGCCGACGCGCGCGCCGAGCTTGCGGCGGGGTGGCAGTCCTCGGACTGATCTTGGTGCTAGCGTGCCCGTGCCGCTGACGGTTCCGCGGTAGTTCGGGCAGTTCTACCTCGGAGTCCCTTATGCGTCCTCGCTTCCCCGTTGCGCTGACCGCTGCCGTGCTGATGATCGCCGGCACCGCCTCCGCCATCGCCACCGCCGGATCGGCCGGAGCAAGTCCGGCGACCAGCCACGCCCGGCAGCCGGGCCACGGCACCGGACCCGAATGGCACGGTTCTGCTCCTCGCGCTGCCGTCGGGCGCGACGTCCGAAACCTCGCCGCCAACCGGCTCCACGCGTCGGCGCGAACCAGTGCGCTCAGTCCCAAGGTCACCGCGGACAGCGGGACATCGGCCACCGTCGAGGTCACGGTGTCGGGCGACACCAACGCGGTGACCGATGCCGTCGCCGCAGCCAAAGGCAAGATCGTCGCCGCGGTGCCCGGAAAGGTCACCGCCGAGGTTCCGCGTAGTGCACTCGCCCGGCTGGCGTCCAGCTCCGGCGTCGATGCAGTCGACAAGCCGGTGCGGGGCTTCACCCAGTCCACTGCCACGTCGGAGGGCGTCGCGGCCTCCAACGCCGGACCCGCCACCACAGCCGGCACCTGGCACAACGCCGGTACGACCGGCGCCGGGGTCAACGTCGCGATCGTCGACGCCGGCTTCGAAGGGCTGGCCGCGGCCGTAGCGGCCGGCGATTTGCCGGCGGGGCTCACCGTCACCGGCGACCACTGCGCCGATGTCGACGCCATATCGCACGGAACCGCGGTCACGGAGATCGTGCATCAAATGGCGCCCGGCGCAAACCTTCACTTGTATTGCGTCGATGACGCCGTCGGACTCAAGCAGGCGGAGTCGGAGTTGCAGGTGGCCGGCGACACCATCGTGAACTGCTCGCTCGGCTTTCCGGGTGACGCGCGGGGTGACGGGAATGGCTCCAGTACCTCGGCGGCCGTGACTGTGCGCACGGCGCGGCAGGCCGGGATTCTCTGGGTTCAGTCGGCCGGCAACTCAGCTACCGATCACTGGAGCGGCACACTCGCCGATGCAAACGCAGACACCGAGGTTGACCTCAACGGCAGCGCCGTCGACAACGAGTGGGACGGCGTATTCGTCGCCGGTACCGACGATGCTGGTCCGGCCGGTGGCCATGCGAGTCTCCTCCTGCAGTGGGACCAATGGCCCATCTCGTCCGCCCCCATCGAGTTCGCCGCCTTCGGCTGGCAGTGCACCGACACCGACTGCACCACCGGTTACGACCTCGGTGAGCAGTACATCGATCAGCCGGCCGGAACGGCGCCATGGTTGGAGCTCGACGTTGACAACAACGCCCAATACGACCAGGAGTGGGACGTTTACGTCTTCGTGGACACCGGTTTTCCCAAGGTGCACTACGACCTCTCCTACCTCGGCGACGTCTTCCCGTCCTACTTGTCCTCCGTAAACGCAGCCCGTGCGGCCTCTGGCAGCATCTCGGCGCCGGCCGATTCGCCCTACGCGTTCGCGGTCGGGGCGGCCGACGTCGGTGTCGACGGCGCGACGGCGGGCACGCTCGAACCGTTCAGCTCTCGCGGGCCGACGATCGATAGCCGGGTGAAGCCCGACATCACTGGCTGGGACGGAGTCAGCTCACCCGTCTACGGGGTACCGACGCCCGACAACTTCCTGGGGTTCTACGGCACGTCGGCCGCCTCCCCACACGTCGCAGGTGCGGCGGCGCTGGTCGCGGCCGCCAACTCGAACCTCGACGCTGCGCAGATCCAGAACTTCCTTCAGCAGCGGGCCAGCAGCGGTTCGCCGAAGAACCCACCCACCAACGCCCTCGGTCACGGGCTGCTCACGCTGGGCACGCCGGCTGATGTGGTCGCGCCCACGGGCGCGGGGTATGAGGCGATCACGCCCAAGCGGATCCTCGATACCCGAACCACGACGGGAGGCCACAAGGCGCCGTTGGGCGCCGGCGCCACCCTGCAGTTGTCGGTGCCCGGGCTGCCGGCCGACGCCACCGCTGTCGCCATCAACCTGACCGGAACGGGCGTCACCGGCACCACTTACCTGTCCGCGTACCCGGGCGGCACCGCGTACCCGAACACCTCGAACGTGAACCTGACCAAGCTCGATTCAACGGCGGCGGTCTTCGCGATCGTCACTGTGCGCAACGGCGCCATCACGATTCGGAACGCGGCCGGCACGGCGAACGTCGTCGTCGACGAACTGGGGTACTTCGGCACCGGCTCCGAGGCCGGCAGGTTGACGTCCCTGAGCGCCGCGCACCGGGTGCTCGATACGCGGACCATCGTCGGCAACCATCACAGCAAGCTGGTCTCCGGCGGCACGGTCACCGTGAACCCGGGCGTCCCGCCAGGCGCAACCGCTGCCGTCGTCAACCTCACCGCTACCGGCATGGCCTCCGGCGGTCACGTCGGAGCGGCCCCCGCCTGCTCGTCGGCGTCCTCGACCCTGAACTACGGCAAATACACCCGGGCGAACCTCGCAATAGTGAAGCTGAGCGCGCTCGGCCGGTTCTGCATCCAGGCGAGCGGCGGAGCCGTCGACCTCATCGTCGATGTCCAGGGCTACATCAGCGCGTCCGGCTCCGACTACGTCGCACTCCCGTCGCCGGGGCGGGTCGTCGACACGCGCACCGGTAACGGCGGGCTGGTGGGTGCGCGCTCACCTCGGCCGCTCGGATCCGCAACCACGTCCGTGCTCTATGGCTCGAACGTCGGCGTCGTGCCGGCGTCGGCGACGGCCTTGTTCACCAACGTGGTCGAGGCGACGGCGACGAACTCGGGCTACCTGACGCTGTTTCCGGGGCGCACCAAGCCATCGCCGCTGACGTCGAACCTCAACTTCAGCCCGGGTCGGACGGTCTCCAATGCGGTGATCGCGACCTTGCCTGCGGCCTCGGCGACTGTCGCCGACCGCAACCGGGTCGGGATCTACAACAGCAACGGCAACACCAACGTGGTCGTCGACGTGTTCGGCTACTTCCGGGCGGCCAGTGGATAACGTCGAGGCATGGTCCTGCACGTGCGCGGCGTCTTCCTGCCCGACGAGTCCGAGCGCGATGCCTGGGTGGTCGACGGCCGGCTGAGCTTCAGCCGGCCGAGCGGCGAGGCCGACACCGTTGCGTCCGGCGGATGGATCACCCCGGGATTCGTGGACGCGCACTGCCACGTCGGTCTCGCGCCCAGCGGGGTGGTCCCCGACCCCGACCAGCAGGCTCAACAGGCACTGCTCGACCGCGCGGCCGGCGCGCTGCTGCTGCGCGACGCCGGCTCACCCGTCGACAACCGCAGCATCCAGGCCCGCGCCGACCTGCCGCGGTTGATCCGCGCCGGGCGGCACATCGCCCGGCCCAAGCGCTACGTCCGCGACCTGGGCATCGAGGTCGAGCCCGATCAGCTGGTCGCCGAGGTCGAGCGTCAGGTCGCGGCCGGCGACGGCTGGGTCAAGCTCGCCGCCGACTGGATCGATCGCGACGTCGGCGATCTCACCCCGACCTGGCCCGACGACGTGCTCAAGACGGCGATCGGCCGGGCCCACGAGCTCGGCGCGCGCGTTGCGGCGCACGTCTTCGGCGAGGACGCGCTACCCGGCTTGATCGCGGCCGGCATCGACTCGATCGAGCACGGGACCGGGCTGACCGACGACCTCATCGTCGCGGCCAAGGACGCGGGCAGCGCCGTCGTCCCCACGCTCATCAACATCGACAACTTCCCGCAGATCGCGCACGCTGGCGCCGCGAAGTTCCCGACCTACGCCGCCCACATGCGGGCCCTGTTCGCCACTTCACGCGAGCGCATCCGCACCGCCTACGAGGCCGGCGTCCCCATCTACACCGGCACCGACGCCGGCGGCTCCCTGCCGCACGGGCTGATCCGCGACGAGATCCGTGCCCTCGTCGGGGCCGGGATCCCGCAGGCCGAGGTCATCGCCCAGGCGTCGTGGCGGGCCCGGGAATGGCTCGGCCTGCCCGGTCTCGTCGAGGGCGCGCCGGCCGATCTGGTCGTCTACGACACCGATCCGCGGGTCGATCTTGCTGCGGTGCTCAAACCGCAGCGGATGCTGCTGCGTGGCGCTGTGGTCGGCTGAACGGCCGTACGATCGGGAGGTCATGACCGCCTCGTCCGCAGCCCTCAGCGGACGGGCCCGAGGCCGGCGCGGCGCGCTGTTCGGGTGGGCGCTCGCCGTCACCGTCTACCTGCTGGCCGTCCTGCACCGGACCTCGCTGGGCGTCGCCGGCCTGTTGGCCCAGCAGCGGTTCGGGATCACCGCGTCCCAGCTGAGCGTGTTCATCTTCCTCCAGCTGGGGGTCTACGCCGCGCTGCAGATCCCGACCGGCGTTCTCGTCGACCGGTACGGCCCGCGCCGGCTGCTCGTCGTCGCCTCGCTGGTGATGGGCTCGGCGCAGCTGCTGTTCGCGACCGTCCCCTCCTACCCGGTCGCGCTGCTCGCCCGCTTCCTGCTCGGCGCAGGGGACGCGTTGACGTTCGTGAGCGTGCTGCGCTTCGCGGCCATGCACTTCGGTCCCCGCCGGTACCCGTTGATCGTGGCGCTGACCGGGATGGTCGGGATGGCCGGCAACGTCCTCGCCACCCTGCCGCTCGCACTCGTTCTTCGGCATGCGGGATGGACGACCGGCTTCGGCGTCGCTGCCGTGGTGTCGCTCCTCGCCGCGGTTGCGGTTGCGGCGCTGCTACCCGACAGCACCGCCCGGCCGGCCCCGGTGCGTAGCATCGGCGAGCTGCGCTCCGGCGTCGGCGGCGTCTGGGACCGGGTGCGTTCGGCATGGGGGCTTCCCGGCACCCGACTCGGTTTCTGGGTCCACTTCGCCTGCATGTCGTCGACCACCGCCTTCGGCGTCCTCTGGGGCAGCCCGTACCTGGTGAAGGCGGCCGGCCTCTCCACCGCCGGCGCCGGCACGGTCCTGATGTGCGGCGTGATCGGCGCGGCGATGGCCAGTCCGGTATTCGGCTGGCTGATCGGGCACCGTCCGATCGTGCGCGTCCCGATCGCGCTGAGCGTCTGCGTACTGACCATTGCCGGCTGGCTCGTGCTCGTGCTGGTCTACGGCGACCATCCGCCGCCCGGCTTTGTCGTCACCCTGTTCGTCGTCATGGCGCTGGGTGGCCCGGCCTCGATGGCGGCCTTCGCTCTGGCTCGTGACTACAACCACGCGCGGACGCTTGGCACCGCGTCCGGTGTCGTCAACGTCGGCGGGTTCCTCGCGGCGGTGCTCATCGCCGTGGGTATCGGCTGGGCCCTGGACCTGCAGGGCCCGACGACGGCGGGCACGCTGCGCTGGGCGGTGCTCGTCGCCGTCGGCGTGCAGGCGTTCGGCACGGTGCGGATGACGGTGTGGCTGCTGCGGCTCCGCGCCTTCGCGCTGACCCGCCAGCAGGTCGGCGAACCGGTGCCGGTGACGGTGGTGCGCCGCAGATGGGATCTGTCGGACTGACCCCGTCGCAGTGACTCGGCGCGCGGCCGGCTCAGTCCAGCCCGTTTGCCGCGATGACGCCGCGGTACCAGTGCGCGGAGTCCTTGAGCCGCCGTTGCCCGGTCGGGTAGTCCACATGCACGATCCCGAACCGCTTCGACAGTCCCCAGGCCCACTCGAAGTTGTCCATGAACGACCACAGGTAGTAGCCGCGCACGTCGACGCCCTGCGCGATCGCCTTGTGGACAGCGGTGAGGTGGCCGCGGAGGTAGTCGATCCGGTCCGCGTCGTGGATCGCGTCATCGGCATCGACCACGTCGTCGAACGCGGCACCGTTCTCCGTGATCATCAGTGGGATATCGGGATGGTCGCGGTGCATCCGCATCAGCAGTTCGGTCAGGCTGTCCGGCTCGATGCGCCAGTGCATGGCGGTGTACGGCCCCGGCTGCGGAACCGAGAAGGCGAGGTCGGTGCCAGGGAACGGCGACGGGCCGTCGGTGCTCATCGGGTCGTTCACCCACCGCTTGGACGTCTGGGCGCGCAGCTCCGGTGTCGCGGCCGCGACTCGGGTGGGGGAGTAGTAGTTCACACCGAGCAGGTCGATCGGCGCGTTGATCGCCGCGGTGTCCCCGTCCCGGATGAACGACCAGTCGGTGAGGTGCCGAAGATCGTCGAGGACGTCCTCGGGGTACCGGCCGCGGAGCACGGGATCCAGGAAGATCCGGTTCGAGAGGCCGTCGACGTGCCGGGCCGCGTCCCGATCGGCCTCGCTGTCGGTGGCCGCCCGGACCACGGCGAGGTTCAGCGTCAGCGAGACCTTTCCACCTGTCGGCATCGCCGTGCGCAGCGCCGCGCTGCCGAGGCCGTGCGCGAGGTTCAGGTGGTGGACGGCGGCGAGCGCGGCTGCAATGTCGGTGATGCCGGGCGCATGGACGCCAGAGGCGTATCCGAGGAAGGCCGAGCACCAGGGCTCGTTCAGCGTCGTGATCGTCGGAACGCGGTCGCCGAGCGCGGCGCCGACGACGCCGGCGTACTCGGCGAAGCGCGCCGCGGTGTCCCGGTTCGTCCAGCCACCGGCGTCCTGCAGCGGCTGCGGCAGGTCCCAGTGGTACAGCGTCGCCAGCGGCTCGATACCTCGCTCGAGCAGTGCGTCGACGAGGCGGCTGTAGAAGTCGACGCCGGCCGGGTTCACCGCACCCGAGCCGGTCGGCACGATCCGGGGCCAGGCGATGGAGAACCGGTACGACCCCAGCCCCAGCTGCGCCATCGAGGCGACGTCCTCGCGCATCCGGTGGTAGTGGTCGCAGGCCACGTCGCCGTCGGTGCCGTCCACCACCCGTCCGGGATCGTGGGTGAAGGTGTCCCAGATCGACGGCCCGCGTCCGTCCTCGGCGACCGCCCCCTCTATCTGGTAGGCGGCCGTGGCCGTGCCCCAGACGAAGCCCTCCGGGAAGCGGAGCAACGGCGGTCCGGCTTGCTCGGCGGCCGTCCGAGCAGTGTGGATCGAGGTCATTCGGTGCCTGCTCCTTGACGTGGTGAGAGCGCTCCCAGCGCGTGGCTGATTCTGTCCGAGCACCGCGGAAAGTCAAGCGCCGTCGGGGTCAGGCAGTCTGCCGACGGATCAGTTCCGTGGGCAGGACGGTCCGCTGCGGGACGTCGACCCCGCCGATGCGGCCGAGCAGGACGCGGGTCATCGTCCGGCCCAGCTCGTCGAGCGGCTGCCGCACGGTGCTCAGCGGCGGCGCTGTCAGTTGGGCCTCGCGCACGTCGTCGAATCCCACCACCGCGACGTCGTCCGGCACCCGTCGGTCCTGCTCGGCCAGCGTGCGGATCGCGCCCAGAGCCATGAGGTCAGAGGCGACGAAGACGCCGTCGATGTGCGGCTCGGTCTCGAGCAGTCGGCTCATCGCCGTGCCGCCGCCGTCGACGGTGAAGTCGCCCTCGACGGCGGCGCCGCGCCGGAACGGCAGCCCGGCCGCGGCCAGCGCGTGGCGGTAGCCGGTCAGCCGGTCCTGGCCGGCGCTCATGTCCAGCGGGCCGGTGATCGTCGCGACCGATCGGGCGCCGCGCTCCAGCAGCAGCTCGGTGGCCCGGCACGCGCCCTCGACGTTGTCCGAGTCCACGCTGAACAGGCCGGCCTCGGGGGTCAGCGGGCGGCCATTGAGGACGGTCGGCACGCCGAGCGCCTCCAGGCGCCGGGCGAGCTGGTCGTCGCCGTGCATCGAGACCAGCAGCACGCCGTCGACGTGGCCACCGCCGACGAAGTGGGTGAAGTGCTCGACCTCGGCTTCGGTCGACGCGATGACGAACACCAGTTGCATCCCGGCAGCGGCCGCTTCCGTCTGCGCCCCGCGCAGGACGCCCACGAAGTAGGGATCGCGGAACATCCGGTCCTCGTTCTCGGCCACCAGGAATGCGATCGAGTCGCTGCGCCGGGTCACCAGGGCGCGCGCGGCCCGGTTGACCGTGTAGGCCATCTCGTCGGCGGCGAGGAGCACCGCGTCACGCGCGCTTCCACTGACCTTGCTCGACCCGCGAAGCACCCGACTGGCCGTGGCGCGCGACACCCCCGCGCGGGCGGCCACCGTCTCCAGCGTCGGGCGAGACCCGGACGGAGGCTGCACACCGCGCACGGTCATGCGCGCTCGCCTCCTCAGCTTTCGCCCCGTCCGCCGCGTCGAAAGTGTAGGCGCGAGCATGCCGGAGCGACGCGCGTCCGTGACGCGGTGGTCCATCTGGCAGAATGGCGGGCTGAGTACCGGCTGGCGCGCGGCCCCTCTCACCACGTGCCTGCCAGTCCATCCGGACGCCCGGACCCGGTGTGCCCCACCCGGAACCGGTCCGTCCACACTGACCCAAGTCTGGAGCACCCACACTCGTGGCAACCAAGATCAAGCTGATGCGTCTGGGCAAGATGCGTGAGCCGCACTACCGCATCGTCGTCGCGGACGCCCGCACCAAGCGGGACGGCCGATCGATCGAGACGATCGGCGAGTACCACCCCAAGAGCGACCCCTCGGTCATCAAGGTCGACGGCGACCGTGCCGCCTACTGGCTCGGCGTCGGCGCCCAGCCCACCGAGGCGGTCACCGCCATCCTCAAGGTCACCGGCGACTGGCAGAAGTTCAAGGGCCTCCCGGCGCCCGACCCGATGAAGCTGCCGGCCGAGAAGCCGGACAAGCAGGCCGTCTTCAACGCCGCACTCGCCGAGGTCTCGGGCGAGCCGGCCGCCGACTCCGCGGCCACCACGCCGAGGAAGAAGGCGACGAAGGCCGCGCCGGCGAAGGCTCCGGCTGCTGAGGCGCCCGCTGCTGAGGTTCCGGCTGCTGAGGCACCCGCCGCCGAGGCGGCGCCGGCCGCCGACGCTGCTGCCGAGGCACCCGCCGCAGACGCACCGGCCGCCGAGGCGCCCGCCGCGGACGAGGCGGCAACGGAGACCCCTGGTGCTTGAGGAGGCTCTCGAGCACCTAGTGCGCGGGATCGTCGACCACCCGGAGGACGTGCGGGTGGACATGATCGACAATCGGCGCGGCCAGCGGCTCGAGATCCGGGTGCACCCTGAGGACCTCGGCCGGGTGATCGGTCGCAACGGGCGCA
>JAVHVD010000447.1:0-9140 GCA_032160745.1 Pseudonocardiales bacterium | reverse complement strand
GGTCAGCTCGGGCGGCTCGGCCCAGTAGATGGGCTCGGGCTGCTCAGTCGTCGAGTCGGTCAGCTCGGCGACATCGGCCAGGTCGGCCAGCTGAGCGAGGTCGTCGTGGTCGGCGGCGGGGTCGGCCGAATCACCCGGGCGCTCGGCGAAGTCGCCACGCTCGGCGAGGTCGCCACCCCCTGCGAGGTCGCTCGGCGCGGCCGCCGGATCCGGCGTGGCACCGACGCCAGGTCCGTTCTCGGTCGGCTCCGACCATCCCGTCGAGAAGTCGGCCGGGTCGAGGTCGTAGCGCATCGGCGGCGGCGTCGGATCGAGTTCCAGCCCGGTGCCGCCGACCGCGGCGTCCGGCGCGTCCGAACCCTCCAGTTCGGCCCGCAGCGGCCCAAGGACAGTGGCCGGGTCCGACGGTGCGAAGCGGCCGGTCGACGTGCGCCGCTGCGCGCTGCCGTTCCCTGCCGGGCTGCCCTGCGCGGCCCCCGACGTCGCCCAGGGCCGGACCGGCTCGAGCACCCGGTCGGACACGTTCTCATCGGCCTCGTCGTCTGGCGACGATCCGGGTCGTCCCGGCTCCTCAGCCGACTGGTCCGCGTCCGCTACCGGAGCCGCCTCATCGCTCGGATGAGGTGCAGTGGAGCCTGGCAGCGCGGGCTCACTCGACTCGTTGTCATCGGCCACCGGCAAACGGTACCGAGGATGCCGGGCAACGGCACGATGACCGGGCCCACCGCGGGCGCCGACGTGTCGGGCGGGACGCCTGCGGCCGGGCAGCGCAGCGTGTCAGCGGAGCAGCCCGCCCCGCAGGCTGCCGCGGAGTACGTAGGTCCCTGGCTGCGCGGTTGTCAGCGTGGACCAGCCGGAACCGTCGTCCTCGACGCGCGCACTGACCCGCGGTGCTGCGTCGATGGTGCCGGCACCCGACTGGTCCGGATGCTGCAGCGTCGCCGTCAGGAACTTCGACCACCGCAACCGGACGACGATCGTGCACGCGCACGGCACGGCGATCGTCATCGACTTCTGGTCGTGAGCAAGCACAGACGCGGGCAGGCCGACGATCGGCGTCGGGTCGCTGACCCGGAACAGCTGCCAGTCGTCGTTGCTCCAGATGCGGTGCAAGTACGGGGCGGTCCCCTTCTGAACGAGGGTGTACTCGGCGTAGCCGCCCATGGACGCGGACGGCAGTGCCACGAAACCCACGGCGTTGTTGTCCAACCAGATCTTGTAGGTGACCGGGTCGAGCGGGTCCTTGAAGAGCGCCTTGTTGAGCGCGTTGTCCTCCTGCGTCTCCCAACCGCGGGCGAGCATCGCATGACCGAGCAGCGCGTCATAGCCGGCGTGCGCCCCGTGGTTGACCACTTCGACGCGGTAGTTGCGCAGCTCCGGGATCCGATCGAGGCGTTCCGCGAGGGGCGTGTAGTACGACACGGACGACACCGGCCGGGTGGCGTGCCGTAGGTCGGTGAGCGTCGCGCTGCCACCCTGCAGGAGCAGAGGGACGACGCAGAGCACCGCGATATGGGCCCGGCGTCGGCTCAGCGCCACCACCGCGACCGGCAGGCAGAACCAGATGAAGCGCCCGAAGTTCGAGCCGAGGCCGTTCGGGACGGCCCACAGCACGACCGTGGCCAGGAGGGACACCCACATCGTCGTGCGCAGATGGTCCGGCGCGCCGGCGACGGCCAGGCAGCCGAGCGCTACCAGGACGTCGATCAGCAGGCCGTTGGAGAACGGTTCCGGCCCCGGCGCCCCGAAGATCACCCCCACGACGGCGAGCGCGATCCCGCCAGTGACGACCGCGTACGCGATGACCCCCCGATACGCCTTCGTGCGCGTTGTCAGGAACGTGCCCGACAACCCGAGCGCGACGAACGCTCCGGAGACCGGTGACGCGAGGATGCTCACCAGCGTCAGCCCCACCGCCGCCGACCGGCTGCGGCGGCGCACGGCGATGAGCACCCCGATGCCGAACGCCGCACCGAGCAGGAAGGGGACGCGCCCGCTCCACAGGTTGAGCGCGGCGGCGATGGCGCCGACCGCTGCCGCGGAGAATGGGTGCCGCGTACCGCGCACCGCCACGGTGATGAGGACGGTGACCGCTACGGCCGACAGCGCCCCGACGAGTTCGGTGCCGATCGTGGCCGAGAGGTACGGCGTCAGGACCGAGTAGTTGCCCGGCGTCGAGCCGCCGCCGAACCAGCTGAACCAGTAGGTCAGGCCGACTCCGTGCGAGACCGCCGAGGCGCGGGCCCGGGCGGCCCACAGATCGTTGACGTCGGGCCGGACGAGGAAGAACGCAGTCGCGTTCACCACCGCGAACAGCGACGGCGCGAGTGTTCGAACGTCCACCCATCCGCGCAGCCGACCGGCCGGCAGCGCTGAGCGCTGCGCGGGGGCCGTGGTGGTGGCGGTCGTCATTGCCCTCATGGTCCCACAGGGGATCGCCGAGAACCGCCGGATTACCGGCAGCTCACCCGCCTGTGGAGCGGCCGCGGCCCGGGACCACGGTGGGGCCCGGGCCGCGGTCGGTCAATCGATCAGGACGACTTCTTTGCCAGGTCGGCGATGGACGTCAGGCCGTACTGGTCGGCCGTCTTCTTGGTGACAACGATCGCGTCGGCGTCCTGGGCCTGCGACTGGTCGAGGACGGTGAGCTTCGCCGGCACCGCCTTCTGCAGGTCGGCGTAGACAGCCGCTGACGTGGTCGCGTGCGCGGTCTTGTCGAAGTACTGCAGCAGCACGCCGCTGTACTCGGGGATGAGGTCGATCGAGCCGTCCTGCAGACCCGGGAGGTACTTCTCGCGGCTGCCGATGTTCAGCTTCTTCGTGACCTTGGCCCCGGCCGCCTGCAACGCGTCTGCGTAGATATCGGCGAGGATCTCGTTCTCCGGGAAGTTCGCCGACCCGACCGTGATCGTGACGCCCTGCGCCGGCGTCGTGGTCGGTGGGTTGAGGCTCTGCAGGTACTCCTTGGCGACAGTGTCCGCGTCCTGCTTGTTGACCTCGACCTTGGTGCGAAGGCTGATCAGGTCATCTGTGGTGAGCTTCGAGGAGATGAAGTTCAGCACCTCCTTGACGCCGGCCGTCGCTTTGGTCTTGTTGATCAGCGGCAGGACGTTCTGGGCACCGAAGTTGCTCTTGGGGTCGGTGAGCACGACGAAGTTGTTCGCCTTGATGGCCGGGTCGGTGGTGAAGAGGTCCGCCGCGTCGACCTGGCCATTCTTGAGTGACGTGACGGTGACCGGGCCGCCGGTATCGAGCACCTTGAAGGCCTGGAAGGTGATGCCGTAGTGCGTCTTCAGGCCGGGCACGCCGTCCGGGCGGGTTTTGAACTCCGCTGGGCCGCCGAGGATCAGCTTCGACGCGACGCTGGCGGAGCCGCCGGCGCCGCTCGAGCCGCCGGAGCCCTTGCTATTCGAGCTGTCGCTTCCGCAGGCGCTGAGCAGCAGGCTCGTCGCGGCGACCGCCGCGGCCAGCGTGATGACTTTGCGGTTCATGGTTCTCCTAGTTGATTGCGAGACGTTCATTGCGAGATACCAGTTGAGTTCCGAGATCAGATGTTCGCGTCATCCAGTCGCTACCTCCCCCTTGGTGCGGATCGAGCCGGTGGCGGCGTCGGCGGCCGCCCCCGTCTTGCTGGAGAACCGCCCGGAGACGCCGCGAGACACGGCGAGGCGCTGGACGACCGAGAGCAGGAGGTCGACGGCCACGGCGAGCAGGGCGACGAGCACACCGCCACTGACCATCTGCGGGAAGTCCCGCTGTGCGTAGCCGTCGTAGATGTAGCGGCCGAGTCCACCGAGTGGGAAGTACGCGGCGATCGTGGCCGTGGCGATGACCTGCAGGGTGGCGCTGCGGAAGCCGGAGAAGATCAGCGGCAGGCTGTTGGGCAGCTCGACCTTCCACAACACCTGGACGCCGGTCATTCCCATCCCCTTCGCGGCATCTCGCACCGCCGGGTCGACCGCATCCACGCCGGCGTAGGTGTTCGCGAGGATCGAGGGCATCGCGATCAGCACGAGCACGATCTCGGTGGGGATCAGGTAGCCGAGGTCCGTGCGTCCGTAATAGTGAGGCGAGATCAGCACGGCGAGCAGCACGAGCAACCCGACACCGGGAATGGACCGGACCGCGTTGACGGCCGAGACCAACCAGGTGGCGCGCCCGGTGTGGCCGACCGCGAGGCCGAGCGGCAGGGCGATCGCGAGCGCGATCGCGAGCGCGATGCCGGAGTACCTAAGGTGATTGGCCACCTGAGAGGGAATGCCGACGAACGAGTCGAAGGGTCGGTCGCGCCAGTGGGCCGGGTCGTTCAGCCACTTGATCACTTCGCTTATCACCGGGGCCCCCGGCGGAATCGTGGTGCGCTTTTTGCGGAGCGATTTCGTTGGGTGGTAACCGGCTGACCGCCCGGCGCCATGGAGTGATCAGCCGGCTACCGAGCACGATGATCGCGTCGAGGGTGAGCGCCAGCAGCACGCACAGGACGATGCCGAGCACGATGGGCGGGTAGTAGGGGTCGGGCGTGGACAGCTGCTTGCCGATGTCGAAGAGCCGGCCGAGGTTGTCCATGCCGATCGTCCCGGCGACGGCCACCAGGCTGACGTTCGACACCGTCGCCACCCGCAGGCCGGCCGCGATGACCGGCGCCGCGATCGGCAGCTCGACGCCGAACAGCCGCCGCAGCCGGCCGAATCCCATGGCGGTGGCGGCGAGCAGCGTCTCCTCGGACACCGAGCCGAGCCCGTCGGCCACCACCCGGGTCAGCAGCGCGACGGAGTAGATCGTCAACGCGATCGGCACCTGCTTGGGGTCGAGCGACTTGAGCCCGAAGACCGGCGGGACGATCACGAACAGCGCAATCGAGGGGATCGTGTAGAGCAGTCCCGTGATCGAGATGATCGGCGGGTACGTCCAGCGGTAACGGCGCGCGAGGTAACCCAGCGGGAGCGAGATGATCAGTCCCAGCACGACCGGCAGCACCGACAGGTAGACGTGCTTCCAGAGGAAGTCGAGGTCGGCGCTGCGGTGGTCGAGGAAGTACTGCCAGAAGTGCCAGGGTGACGAGTCGCCGCCGGCCGCGAGCACGGCCCCCGTCATCCGTCGGCGCCCTGCTGGACGGCGGCCGGCCGGCGTTGCATCTCGTCGGCGGCCGCATCGAGGGCATCGTTGCGGACGCTCGCGGCCCGCTCCTCGATGCGGGTCAGCACCTGCGAGGCGCTGACGGTGCCCGCGACGCTGCCGTTCTCGCGCACGATCACGCCGCGCCCGCTCGGCGAGGACAGGGCCGCGTCCAATGCCTCGCGCAGCGTCCCGGACTCACTCGCGAGCGTGCCGCCGAGGTTGAGCAGATCGGGCGTGACGTCACCGGTCAGGGCGGTGTCCGGCAACCGGCCCACGGCGAGCCAGCCCTGCGGACGCTCGTCGCCGTCGACGACCAGGACCCAGTCGTCGGCCGCGTGATCGCGGGCCACCCGAACGGGCTCGCCGAGGTGCACCGGCGTCTCGTCGGTCAACGGCAGCGCCCCGGCCTCGGTGAATCCGAGCGCACGGTAGCCGCGGTCGCGCCCGACGAAACCTGCGACGAACGCGTCGGCCGGCCGGGACAGCAGCTCGGCCGGCGGGGCGAACTGGGCGAGCTTGCCGCCGACCCGCATGACGGCGACGTGGTCGCCGAGCTTGATCGCCTCGTCGATGTCGTGGGTGACGAAGACGATCGTCTTGCCGAGCTCGGCCTGCAGCCGTAGGAACTCGTTCTGCAGCTGCTCGCGCACGACGGGGTCGACGGCACTGAACGGCTCGTCCATCAACATCACCGGCGGGTCGGCGGCCAGCGCGCGGGCTACCCCGACCCGCTGCTGTTGCCCGCCGGACAGCTGCGACGGGTAACGCTTGGCGAAGGCGGGGTCGAGACCCACCCGCTCGAGCACTTCCATCGCGCGGGCGCGGGCCTGCTTCTTGTCGTGCCCGACCAGAAAGGGGACCGTGGCGACGTTGTCGACGACGGTGCGGTGGGGAAAGAGACCGGCGTGCTGGATGACGTAGCCGATGCCGCGCCGTAGCTGCGCCGGCCGAACCTTCGCGGTGTCCTGGTCATCGAGCCAGATCCGTCCCGAGGTCGGGTCGATCATCCGATTGATCATCCGCAGCGACGTGGTCTTGCCGCAGCCGGACGGTCCGACCAGGACGGTGATCTGCCTGGAGGGCGCCTCGAGGTCCAGCGCGTCGACGGCGACGGTGCCGTCGGGGTAGCGCTTGGTAACCGACTCGAACCGGATCACTGTGCCTCCCGTGTCGTCGCGCGAGCACTCAACTCGGGCCCCGCGATGTGAACGTCGGTGCCGGCGCCCAGCAGGCCGCCGATGACAGCCGCCTCGTGCGAGACGATCCGTCCGTAGACGTGGCTGGTCTCGTCGTCGATGCGGTAGGTGGGACCGAGCAGGTTGATGGCGGCGACGATGCCGCCGGGGCGTCGCACCGGCGCCGCGATGGCGGTGACGTCCGGCTCGATCCGGTCGCGCTGAGCGACATATCCCGACGGCGGGACCTCGCCGGAGAGCGCGGCGCCGACGGCCAGGTCGGCGAGCTCGATGGCCCGCCCGACCCAGCTGGTGTGGCGCACGGCGTGCGTGCCCTCCGCCATCGCGAGGTACAGCGCGGTGTCCGCCGCGCCCCGAACCACCAGGTACGTCGACTCGCCGGTCTGCTCGACGATGCGCGCGAGGCTCGGCTGGGCCAGATCGACGAGTGACTGACGGCCCAGGGCGGTGGCGCCGAGCTGGAGAACCCGTACACCGGGACGGAACGCCCCGCCCGAGTCGCGGGCCACGAAGCCGCTCGACTCGAGCGTGCGAAGCAGGCGCAGCGCGGTGGAGGCCGGCAGCCCGACGCGGCGGGCGCACTCGGTCAGCGAGATGGGCGGATGGACGCAGACCTCGGCCAGCAGATCGAGCGCACGCTCCACCGTGCGGGTCGATCCCGATGCGGCCAACGCGGTCAGCGCGTCCTCCTCCGGTCGTTCCGGCGAGTGGCAGGGCGATGCCACTGCCTGCAACGCAATCACAGCGGGCCGACAATGGCGACCGATTCAGTGGGGGAGAGCCACAATCGACACCTCAGCGTGACCCGCGCGCCCGATTCGTCCCCTGCGCGCCGCCCTCCGTCCGGCGAGCGATCAGTCGGTGGCGGTACCCGGCTTGGCGCGCTCGCCGCCGGCGTCAACGCCGTCGCGGCCGGACGTCAGGCGGCGCAGCATGCCCGCGCCGGGCAGCTCGCTCAGCACCGTGATGACCCGCTCGATCGTGGACTGGAGCATGGCGACCTGGCGTTGGGTGTCGGTGGCGGCGCGCAGGGCCGGTACCGCCTCCTTGCGCAGCGCGTCCAGCACCTCGGGAATCTCGCGGAGTGCTTTGGGGTCGATCGAGCCGAGCACCTTCTCCATCGGCCCGGTGAGGTTCTTGGTGGCGGTCTCGATGCTGGTGACGGCGCGGTCCAGGTGACCGATCGTCTGGTTGAACCGCTCGATCGAGTCGTTGAACGTCTTCATGGTCGCGGGGAACTGGCCGATGAGCCGAGCGTTCTGCTCGAGCAGCTCCTGCATCCAGCGCGCCTGGTTGTCCGCCGACTTCACGAGGTCACCGACCACCGGAATGGCACCGACTGCGGACGGAACCCGGGAGCCCTCCGGCTTTTTCGCCATGCCGAATTTCTAGCACGCGTGGGACCCGCCACATCCGGCGGTGAGATTGGGTTACCGATCGGTAATAACGAATAGTCTCATTCAGTTCACCGGCTTCGCTCGACTGCGAGGAGAGCACGTTGTCGCACACCGTCGCGCACGGAGTGATCATCGACTGGGAGTGGACCGATCCCGGCTGGCTGCGGATCACCCTCGCCCTGGCGATGCTCGTCGTCACCGTGGCCATCGCCGGTCGGCGGATCGCGTGGCTGGTCAAGCTCATCCGTTCGGGCAAGAAGGACAACGGTCGCACCGACGACCTCCAGCTGCGGTTCAAGGACCAGCTCATCGAGGTCTTCGGCCAGAAGCGGTTGCTGAAATGGAACGCACCCGGCCTCGCGCACTTCTTCACCTTCTGGGGCTTCGTCATCCTCGGCCTCACCATCGTCGAGGCGTTCGGCGCCCTCGTCCTGAGCCAGGACTTCGCGATCCCGATCTTCGGCCACGCGCGCTGGCTCGGCTTCCTCGAGGACTTCTTCGCCGTCGCCGTGCTGCTCGGCCTCGCGTACTTCGCGATCAACCGGGTGCGCAACGCGCCGCAGCGCAAGCAGCGCGCCAGCCGCTTCTACGGTTCGCACACCGGCCCGGCGTGGGTGATCCTCGGCATGATCACGCTCGTCGTCCTCACGTTGTTGCTGTACCGCGGCGCGCAGTACAACACCGGCCACTTCCCCTTCGGTGAGTCCAAGTGGGCGTTCGCCTCCTACCTCGTCGCCAAGGCACTCGGGGACGGCGCGTACAACCAGGGCGTCGAGACGTTCTTCCTGCTCGCCCAGATGGCAGTGATCTTCGGGTTCACGATCATCGTCACCTACTCCAAGCACCTGCACATCGCGACGGCGCCGCTGAACGTGCTGACCAAGCGCGAGCCGACCGCTCTGGGCGCCCTGCAACCCGTCACGGACGACGACGGCAAGCCGATCGACTTCGCCGACGTCGAGAACCTGTCCGAGGACACGGTCTTCGGCAAGGGCAAGATCGAGGACTTCACCTGGAAGGGCTACCTCGACTTCTCCACCTGCACCGAGTGCGGCCGCTGCCAGTCGCAGTGCCCGGCCTGGAACACCGGCAAGCCGCTGTCGCCCAAGCTCGTGATCATGGACCTGCGCGACCACCTGTTCGCCAAGGCGCCGTACATCTTCGGCACCAAGGCGGTCCCCGACGGGTCGGTCCCGAACTTCAAGACATCCGCCGCCGAGGGTGGCATGCACGGCGCGCACATTCCGGAGGCCGGCTACCCGCGCATCGAGGGCACGAGCATCGAGCAGGCGCTGCGCCCGCTCGTCGGCGACCTGGACAGCGGCGGCGTCATCGATCCGGACGTCCTGTGGTCCTGCACCACGTGTGGCGCCTGCGTCGAGCAGTGCCCGGTCGACATCGAGCACATCGACCACATCGTCGACATGCG
>JAVHVD010000446.1:0-7212 GCA_032160745.1 Pseudonocardiales bacterium | reverse complement strand
GTGACCACTCGATGCCGGGAGCCGAGTGGAGTGACGGATCAGCTACCGCCTGCCTTGAGCGTGACGGTGATCGGCTTGAATGTCGCGCCGGTCGTGTCGAGCCCCATCTTCTTCAGGGTGTCGAGTGCCTTCACGGTGTAGTCGTTCGTGTACGCCAGGCCCGCAGGCGGTGCCTTCAGCACGGTGACGCCGTCGGCGTTCTTCGTCTGCGAGGCCACGGTGACGGTCCGGTCCCAGGCGGCCTTGTCGACCATGCCGATGCCCTGCGGCGACGGCCAGATCAGCTTGCTCGCCTCGTTGGTCTGCCACAGCTGGTGGCTCGCGCCGAGCTTGGAGCCCGCCTGGACGACCATGTCGCGGCATTCCTCCGGGTGCGAAGCGCAGTAGATCCAGCCCTGGTAGCTCGCCGTCAGGAACTTGACGGTGGTGTCCTGGAACTTCGCGTCCTTGAGCTTGGTGGTGTTGGCCCAGATCGCGTCCTGCAGCATCGCCGTGCCCACGTCGTTCCAGTTGAGCGTGTTGAGATCCGACGGCTGGTACAGCTTGCCGGTGTCCGGGTTCTTCGCCTCGAGCACCTGCGCGTATTCGTTGTAGGTCATCGCCTGAGCCGCGTCGATGTCACCGGCCAGGAAGGCGTTCATGTCGAACTGCTGCTGGACGATCTTGACGTCCTTGCCGGGATTGAGCCCGGTCTTCGTCATGCCGGCGAACAGCTCGTACTCGTTGCCGAAGCCCCAGTCACCGACGTTCTTGCCCTTGAGGTCCGCGACCGAAGTGATGTTCTTCTTCTTCATCGAGATCTGCAGCGTTCCCGACTTCTGGAACACCTGGCCGACATCGGTGATGTTCGCGCCCTTCTCGCGCGACTGCAGCGCCTTCGGCACCCACGCGATGGCGAAGTCGGCCGAGCCACCGTCATCGACCGTCGTCTGCGGGACGGTGTCGGTGCCGGCCGGTTGGATCTTCACGTTCAGGCCCTGGGCCTTGTAGAACCCCTTGCCGAACGCGGCGATGTAGCCGGCGAACTGCGCCTGGGTCACCCACTGCAGTTGCAAGGTCACGTTCACCGGCTTGCCGGCCGGCGTACTGCCCCCGGCGGCATTCGAGCCGCTGTTGCCCTTCTTGCCGCTGCTGCTGCACGCCGTCAGCCCGGCGGCCGCGATCACGGCCACCGCGCCTGCGGCCAACATTCTTCGGTTGAGCCTGATCATCGGGTTCCTCCAGGGATTTCGTATCGGGTCTGGTCGCGGCAGCGCTGCCGACGTCTGTGGGATGGGAGCAGGTCAGGTCACCGGAGCCGCTCGCCGACCGAGCACGAGGCGCTCGAGCAGGAGCGCCGCGACGTAGAAGATCAATCCGAGGATCACCGCGCCGAACACCGACGCCCAGGCCGCCGGGTAGTCACTGGCGCCGACGGACGAGGTGATCCGGGAGCCGAGTCCGTCCTGCAGGCCGCCGAAGTACTCGCTGACCACTGCGGCGATGACCGCGAGCGATGAGGCCACCCGCAATCCTGTGAAGAAGTACGGCATCGCACCCGGGATCCGGATCACTCGAAGCACGGCCGTACCCGACGCGGCGTAGCTCTGCATCAGTTCCCGGTGCACCGGCGTGAGTTGCGAGAGTCCGCGGAGCACATTGATGAAGACGGGGACGAATGCGCTGATCGCCACCACCTCGCGGCGGGGGAGCGGCGACAGTGGCGAGTACATGTTGTTCAGCAGCGGCGCGAGCGCGACGATCGGCATCGCCGCCAGACCGGCCACGAGCGGGGTGATGGCTCCGCCCAGCAACGGCAGGCGGGTGGCCAGGGCGGCCAGCAGAACACCCACGACCACGCCGGCCAACAGGCCGACGAGCGCATTCATCCCGCTGTTCTGCGCCGCGTCGAAGATCCGGGAGTGCGCGTCGACGGTCGATGACCAGATGTCGCTCGGGGCGGGCAGGACGAAGCTGCGGACGTCCGCCGCCCGGACGAAGACCTGCCAGCCGAGCAGGAACAGCACGCCGAACAGCAGCGGCGGGAGCAGCAGCGCCGCGGCCCGGCGCGCGCCCGGATTCACCGAGGCCCCGTCACAACGCGCCCTGCGCACGCTCGCGCGCCGCCTGGTCGACGGTGACGCCGACCTCGACGGTCTCGGGCACCGGCCGGCCGCGCAGCGCCTCGCGCACCTGGGTGATCGCGGCGTAGAAGTGCGGCGCCTCGCGGGTGTCATCAGTACGCGCGCCGAGGTTCACCCCGACCACCTCGGCGATCCGGCCCGGGCGCGGCGACATGACCACGACGCGCTCGGACAGGAACACCGCCTCGGGGATGGAGTGGGTCACGAAGACGACGGCCGCGCCGGTCTCGGCGGCGATGCGGACGAGCTCGTTCTGCATGCGCTCGCGGGTCATCTCGTCCAGCGCGCCGAACGGCTCGTCCATCAGCAACAGCGTGGGGCTCTCGGCCAGCGCGCGGGCGATCGCGACGCGCTGCTGCATGCCGCCCGACAGCTGCGGCGGGCGGTGCTTGGCGAAGTCCGCCAACCCGACGAGCTCGATGAGTTCCGAGGCGCGTGCGCGTCGCTTGGCGCGGTCGACGCCGTGCAGCTCCAGCGGCAGTTCGATGTTGGCCAGTACCGTGCGCCAGTCGAGCAGGCCCGCTTGCTGGAACGCGATGCCGTAGTCCTGGTCGAGCCGGGCCCGGCGGGCGGCCTTGCCGTTGACCTGCACCTCGCCGCTCGTCGGCTGCAGGAGGTCGGCGATGATCCGCAGCAGGGTGGACTTGCCGCAGCCGGACGGGCCGATGAGCGACACGAACTCGCCGCGGCCGATGGTCAGGTCGATGTCCTGCAGGGCAACGACCCTGTCCCTGCGCAGGGTGAACGTCTTGCTGACGCCACGCAGTTCGACCGCGGCGGTTGCCGGTTCGGCGGCGGGCGGGGCGGCCGGCGCTTGGGGCTCGGTCATCGGGGCCCCCGCGAAATCGTGGAGCGCACTTTGCGGAGCGATTTCGTGGGGTGGTTCATCGCGACGTAGCTCCTCGGTGATAGCGCCACATGGCGATGTCGAACACGGTGACGGCGGCCGCCGCCACCAGACCCAGCACGGCGGCGCCGATGACCGCGGCATACACCCGGGACGGGTCGCCGGTCGCCTGCTGCGAGTAGGTGATGATCAAGCGGCCGATCCCGCCGTCGAGGCCGGTCGAGATCTCGGCGACGATCGTGCCGATGACCGCGCCGGCCGCCGCCAGTCGCAGCGCGGGGACGAGGAACGGCACCGCCGCCGGCAGCTTGAGCCGGATGAGCGTCTTCCACCATCCGGCGGCCGAGCAGCGGAAGTAGTCGGAGTGCACCGCGGTCGGGGACTTGAGGCCACGCACCATGCCGACGGCGACCGGGAAGAACGCCAGGTACGCGGCGATGACGGCGACCGACATCCACGGCTCCCAGGCGAAGGAGCCGATCTTCGAGCCCTGCCCCCACTTGGTGACCAGCGGCGCGAGCGCGATGAGTGGCACGGTCTGGCTGAGCACGACGTAGGGCATGAGCGCTCGCTCGGCGAGCACCAAACGGTCCATGAGCAGCGCGAGCAGCATGCCGACGACGACGCCGATCGCGAAGCCGGCGGCGGACCACCGCAGCGTGTTCAGCGCCGCGTCGATCACCGAATCGAGGACGGTCTTGGACGGCCCCAACGTGATCGCGCCGCCGGTCTCCTTGGACCCGAACGCGTCCCAGATCTTCGACAGGTGCGGCATGGCCGCGTCGGTCGTGCGGGGAAGGACCCGCGCCCCGAACAGCTTGACCCCGTCCGTGGGCGCCCACGACTTGTAGCCCTCCCACAGCGCGCCGACCGCGACGAGGCCGAGCAGGATCAGCACGACCCGTCCGGCCGCGCGTCCGACGCGGGGCGCCGTTCCCGTGCCTTGCAGCGCGGTCACGCTTTGGCGGCCTTGCGCACGTTCACCGCGGGCAGCACCTTGTCGCCGTACGCAGCGAGCGTCTCGGACTTCGCGTCGTGCTGCAGGTACAGGGCGAACTGGTCCACGCCGAGTCCTTGGAGCTCCTGCAGGCGTGCCACCTGGTGTTCGACCGGTCCGATCAAGCAGAAGCGGTCGATGACCTCGTCCGGGACGAAGTCGGTGTGCGTGTTGCCGGCCTTGCCGTGCGAGTTGTAGTCGTACTCCTTGCGCCCGGCGATGTAGTCCGACAGCGCAGGCGGTACCGCGGTTCCGTTGGTGCCGTAGCGGGCCACGATGTCGGCCACGTGGTTGCCGACCATGCCGCCGAACCACCGGCACTGGTCGCGCCCGTGGGCCAGCCCGGCGTCGGTGCCGTCCGTGACGTAGGCCGGTGCGGCGACGCAGATCGTGACGGAGGACGGGTCACGCCCCGCGTCGGCGGCTGCCTTGCGCACCGCCGCTATCGACCAGGCGGTGATGTCCGGGTCGGCGAGCTGCAGGATGAAGCCGTCGGCGATCTCGCCGGTCAGCGCCAACGCCTTCGGTCCGTAGGCCGCGACCCAGATCGGCAGCGCGGAACCCACCGACCAGGGAAACTGCAGCAGGTTGCCCTTGTACGACGCCTGTTCGCCGTTGCCCAGTGCGCGGATCACGCCGATCGCCTCGCGCAGCTCGGCCAGCGTCACCGGCTTGCCGTTGATGACCCGCACCGCCGAGTCGCCGCGCCCGATGCCGCAGATCGTGCGGTTGCCGAACATCTCGTTGAGCGTGGCGAACAGCGAGGCGGTCACCGTCCAGTCGCGGGTGGCCGGGTTGGTGACCATCGGCCCGACCTTCACCTTCCGGGTGTTCGCGAGGATCTGGCTGTACACGACGTACGGCTCCTGCCAGAGCAGGTGCGAGTCGAACGTCCACACGTGCGTGAAGCCCAGCAGCTCGGCCTGGCGGGCCAGCTCGACGACCCGCGCGGCGGGTGGGTCGTTCTGTAGGACGACTCCGAAGTCCACGAACGTCCGTCCCTAGATGAGGTTCTGCGAGAGGGTGCGCCTGACGAACTGGCCGTGACCCTTGGCGCCGATGTAGCCGGTGTCGTCCTTGATCACCGTGCCGCGGGACAGGACGACGTCGACGTGGCCGTCGATCTCCCAGCCCTCCCAGGCCGAGTAGTCCATGTTCATGTGGTGTGTCTTGTCCACGCCGATGGACGTGTGCCCGTTCGGGTCGTAGACGACGATGTCCGCGTCGGCGCCGGGCGCGAGCACGCCCTTCCTGCCGTAGAGCCCGAACATCCGCGCCGGGGTCGTGCAGCAGACGTCCACCCACCTCTCGAGTGAGATGCGCTTGTCGGCGACGCCTTGGAAGAGCAGGTCCATGCGGTGCTCGACCGAGCCGATGCCGTTGGGGATCTTGGCGAAGTTGCCGATCCCCATGTCCTTCTGGTCCTTCATGCAGAACGGGCAGTGGTCGGTGGACACGGTGGTGACGTCACCGGTGCGGATGTAGTTCCACAGCTCGTCCTGGTGCCCCTGCGCGCGTGAGCGCAGCGGCGTCGAACAGACCCACTTCGCCCCTTCGAATCCGGGCGCGCCGAGGTTCTCCTCCAGGGACAGGTAGAGGTACTGCGGACAGGTCTCGCCGAAGACGTTCTGACCCGCGTTGCGGGCCTCGGCGATGCGGGCCAGCGCCTGCTTGGCCGACACGTGGACCACGTACAGCGGCGCGCCTGCGATGTCGGCCAGCATGACCGCGCGGTGCGTGGCCTCCTGCTCGGTCTGCCACGGCCGGGTGATGCCGTGGTAGTACGGCGCGGTGTCGCCCCGCTCGAGCGCCTGCTGGACGAGGACGTCGATCGCCGAGCCGTTCTCGGCGTGCATCATGATCAGCCCGCCGTTGCCGGCCGCCGCCTGCATGGCCTGCAGGATCTGCCCGTCGCTGGACAGGAAGACGCCGGGGTAGGCCATGAACAACTTGAAGCTGGTGATGCCCTCGCCGATGAGCTCGTCCATCGCCTTGAGCGACTCGTCGTTGACCTCGCCGATGATCTGGTGGAACGCGTAGTCGACCGCGCAGTTGCCGCCGGCCTTCTCGTGCCAGAGCGCGACCTGGTCCTGCACCCGCTGCCCGTGCGCCTGCACGACGAAGTCGACGATCGTCGTGGTGCCGCCCCATGCCGCCGCCCGCGTGCCGGTCTCGAAGGTGTCCGAGGCCTGGGTGCCGCCGAACGGCATCTCCATGTGCGTGTGCGCGTCGATGCCGCCCGGGATCACGTACTTGCCGGTGGCGTCGATGACGGCGTCGGCGTTGATCGGGCCGAGCGCGTTCGAGCCCGGCGCCAGCAGCGCGGCAATCGTCTCGCCGTCGACCAGCACGTCCTGCAGCGACGACCCGGTGGCCGAGACGACCGTCCCGCCAGTTATGAGCGTCAGGCTCATCGACTCCTCACCGACCGCTCGCTGCGCTCGGGTCCGCTCGTCGCCGATCCGGCTTCGCCGGCTACTACATTGTTCTTCGCGCGAGCGCTCATCACGGCATTACCGTGCGCGTGTAGGAGTCCGGGCGGCGGTCGCGGTAGAACTGCCAGTCGTTGCGGGTGCGGGTGATCTCGTCGAAGTCGAGGTCGCGGGTGACGACCTCCTCCTGGTCCTGCGAGGCCACGTCGCCGACGTAGTTGCCGCGCGGATCGACGAAGTAGCTCGACCCGTAGAACTGCACCGCGTCGTCGCCGAACTCCTCGTACTCGCGGCCGATCCGGTTGTTGGCGGCGATGAAGTACTGGTTCGCGGCGGCGGCGGCCGGCTGCTCGATCTCCCACAGCCGGTTCGACAACCCGGGCTTGGTGGCCGACGGGTTGAACACGATCTGCGCGTTGTTCAGGCCGAGCTCCCGCCACCCCTCGGGGAAATGCCGGTCGTAGCAGATGTAGACGCCGACCCGGCCGATCGCCGTCTCGAAGACGGGATAGCCGACATTGCCCGGGCGGAAGTAGAACTTCTCCCAGAACTGCGGAAGGTTCGGGATGTGGTGCTTGCGGTACTTGCCGAGCAGCGTGCCGTCGGCGTCGATGACCGCGGCGGTGTTGTAGTACTCGCCCTCGTTCTCGACCTCGTAGATCGGCAGGACGACGACCATGTTGAGCTCCTTGGCCAGCGCCTGGAACCGCTCCGTGGTCGGGCCGGGAATCGTCTCGACGTAGGAGTAGTACTTCTGGTCCGGGACGATCCCGAAGTAGGGACCGTAGAACAGCTCCTGGAAGCCGATGATCT
>JAVHVD010000445.1:0-7299 GCA_032160745.1 Pseudonocardiales bacterium | reverse complement strand
GCTGCCGTGGCCGAGGCGAACCCGGGTACCAAGCTGACCTGGGCATTGCGACGTGGGGCGGCCGGCGTCTCCTTCGGTGGCGGCACGGCGGATCAGCTGCCGCAGCGCGGTGCGCTCGGGCTCGGCGCGAAGGCCGCGGTCGACAACGGCTTGGTCGAGCTGGCCACCGGCTTCCGCACCGATCGGGTCGATCTGACCGACGGCCAGGCGGTGCTCGTGGCCGAGGACGGCCGCGGGCTGCCGGCCGCTGACCGGGTCATCGTGCTGACCGGCTTCCGGCCCGACCTGTCCTTCCTGTCCGAGGTCCGCCTGGAGCTGGACACCGTGCTGCAGGCCCCGGCCAAGCTGGCACCCGACATCGACCCCAACCTGCACTCGTGCGGCTCGGTGATGCCGCACGGCGCCGCGGTGCTCGCGCAGCCGGAGAAGGACCTGTACCTGGTCGGGATGAAGTCCTACGGACGGGCGCCCACGTTCCTGGCCATGACCGGCTACGAGCAGGTCCGTTCCATCGCCGCCGAACTGGCCGGCGATCACGAGGCGGCCGCCGCGACCGAACTGGTTCTGCCCGATACCGGCGTATGCGGGGGAGCCGGCCTGTTCGACGAGGCCGAGGACGCGGGTGCCTGCGGCACCGACGCCGGTGCCGGCTGCTGCGGTCCGGTAGCGGTGGGACCGCAGCCGGTCGCGCTGTCGCTCAACGTCGTCTGACCGGATGACCGAGCGCCCAGCCGCTCCGGCGAGAACCGCGAGCCCGCCCGCGGTTCGCCCGCCGGAGTTGCGCTGGGCGCTGCGCGCGCTGTGCCTGACCGAGATCGTCTCGTGGGGCGTGCTCTACTACGCCTTCCCGGTGTTGGCGCCGAGCATCACCGCCGACACCGGTTGGTCGGCAACCGAGCTGACGGCCATCTTCTCGACCGCCCTGGTGATCTCCGGTCTGGCCGGCATCGCGGTCGGCCGGGTCATCTCGGTCCACGGCCCGCGGTGGGTGATGACGAGCGGATCGCTGGTCGCCGTCGGGTCCATCGCCGTCATCGCCTCCGCGCACTCGCTGTGGCAGTTCATCACCGGATGGTTGCTCGCCGGCCTCTCGATGTCCGGCGTGCTCTACGCGCCGGCCTTCGCCGCCGTGACCGTCTGGTTCGGCCGCGACCGCGTGCGCGCCCTCACCGCGATCACGCTCGTAGCCGGGCTCGCCTCCACGGTGTTCGCCCCGCTCACTGCCCTGCTCGACGAGCACCTGTCCTGGCGCGCGACCTATCTCGTCCTCGGCGTGGTCCTCGCGGTGCTGACGGTCGTTCCGCACGCGGTTGCGCTCCGGCCGACGTGGCCGAATGTCCACATCCGGCACCCGCAACCGCGACTCGAAGAGCCTCGTGCCGAACTCGATGAGCCGGCGGGCGAGCCGGTTCGCCGCAGGGCGTTCTTGCGGCTGACGTTCGCCTACACCGCCATGTCGCTGTGTTCGTTCGCCGTCGTGGTCAACCTCGTTGCGCTGATGCAGTCGCGTGACTACTCGACAACCGCCGGCGCATGGGCCCTCGGCATCGGCGGCGTCGGTCAGGTGCTCGGCCGCCTCGGCTACGCACGGCTCGCCCGCCGGATCGGGCTGGCTGCTCGCACCGTCGCCGTGTTCGCCGTCGTCGCCGCGACGACCGCGCTGTTCGCGCTCGTCACCGGGCCCTACGCAATGCTGCTGCTCATCTCACTGGTCGCGGGCAACGCGCGCGGGCTGTCCACCCTGCTGAGTGCAACCGCGGTCTCCGACCGGTGGGGAGTCGCCCGCTACGCGCGGCTCAATGGACTGTTCACCGCGCCGACGATGATCGCCGGCGCACTGGCCCCGTTCGTCGGCGCCGGCCTGGCTGCGCTGCTCGGCGGGTATCCCGCAGCGTTCATCGCGCTCGCCGTGCTCGGTGCCGCGGCAGCGTTCCTCGTCGCGCAATCCTGATGCCAACCGCTCCATCGCACTGCATCGTTCGGAGGACGGTCATGTGACGTTCACTTAGCGCGGCGCGGCAAGATATCGACGCCTGTCAACATAGACACATGCCGAAGTCCACGGTCCTCGAGTCGCCCAACCAAGCGGTCGCCTGCTGCTCGCCGCTGTCCCGCGAGCCGATGTCGCAGCGCCAGGCCGTACAGGTTGCCCCTCTGCTGAAGGCGCTCGCCGACCCGGTGCGGTTGCGCCTCATGTCCCTGGTCGCCTCACACGAAGGCGGCGAGGCCTGCGTCTGCGATCTGACCGACGCGTTCAACCTCTCGCAGCCCACCATCAGCCACCACCTCAAGGTCCTCCATGCGGTCGGCCTCCTCGACCGCGACAAGCGTGGCGTCTGGGTCTATTACCGGGTCCGTCCCGACGCGCTGGCCAACCTCGGGACGCTGATCGGCAGCGCATCGACATGACGTCATCGCTGGCCCGCCGCGCTCTGGCCGAGTTCGTCGGCACGGCGTTTCTCGTGGCCGCGGTCGTGGGCTCCGGCATCGCCGCCGTCCGCCTGTCCCCGCACGACGTCGGGCTGCAACTGCTCGAGAACAGCCTGATCACCGGCGGCGCGCTGGTCGCCCTGATCCTCGCGTTGCAACCCGTCTCGGCCGCGTTCAACCCGGTCGTCACCCTCGTCGAGCGGGCCCTGGGCGCGATCACCCCCGGGGCTGCCGTCGCCCTCATCGCGGCCCAGCTCGCAGGCGGCATCGTCGGCACCGTCGTCGCCAACCTGATGTTCGACCTCGACGCGATCAACCTCTCGACCCATGACCGCACCGGCAGCGGGCGGTGGCTCGGCGAGGTCGTCGCCACCCTCGGCCTGCTTGTCGTCATCTTCGGCACCGCCCGCAGCGGCCGCAGCGACCGGGTCGCCTACGCAGTCGGCGGCTACATCCTCGCCGCCTACTGGTTCACCAGCTCCACCAGCTTCGCCAACCCGGCTGTCACCGTGGCGCGGATGTTCTCCGACACCTTCGCCGGAATCGCCCCATCGTCCGTCCTGCTGTTCGTCCTGATGCAACTCATCGGCGGAGCGCTGGGCTACGTACTCATTCGCGCGCTCTACCCGAACGCCGCCGCAGTCGCCGCCGACGTCGCCGTCCACACCGAGTAAGAGGTCTCGCCATGCCCATCCCGAAGCAGACCGTCCTGTTCGTCTGCGTCCACAACGCCGGTCGCTCCCAGATGGCCGCCGGCTGGCTCAACCGCCTCGCCGGCGACACCATCGATGTCTGGTCCGCCGGGTCCGAACCGGCCGACCAGATCAATCCGGTAGCGGTCGAAGCGATGCGCGAGGTCGGCATCGACATCGCCGCCGAGACGCCGAAGATCCTCACCACCGACTCGGTCTCCCGCGCCGATGTCGTCGTCACCATGGGCTGCGGCGACACCTGCCCGTATTTTCCGGGCAAGCGGTACGAGGACTGGGAACTCACCGACCCGGCCGGCCAGGACATCGAGGTCGTCAGGGAAGTGCGTGACGAGATCCGCGACCGCATCCAGGTCCTCGTCGCCGAGCTGCAGCCGAGCCGCTCGGCCGACGGAACCTGACACCGTCAGCGTGTTCCGACAGCCATGATCCGTCCGATGTGCTCGGGACTGAAGAAGTCGACGGGTGACACCGTCCCAGCGGTCACGCTGACGAACGCGTCCATTGCGTCGGTGTTGCCGTACACCGCGCCGAGCAGCTGCTGCATCTCCGGCGGCGGCGGCTCGAGTGTCGCGAGCTGCGTCGTGAACTCGTAGATCGGCAGCGCGTCGGTGTCCCGCGCCCGCTGATAGTCGGACATGGCGTCCGTGTAGGACCGGGCGCCGGTGAACGCCTCGTCCAGGGCAGTCGAGCACAACTCGGCGTCGTGGAAGGCGTCGCTGATGCCCTGAGCGGTTATCGGGTCCTTGTTGTAGCCGGCGTCGCCGACCAGCGCCCAGCCCGGGCCGGAGCGCTGCCGGAAGTAGTTCGGTACCGCGCCGCCGGCGAACGGCGCTTCTCGTTTCGCGGAGCGCACTCGCGCCGCGAACTCGGGGGCGAGCTCGAGCGTCTTGAGGTAGTTGGCCTCGATGTCGGTCTTGTACGCGCTGGATTCGGCGTACGGCCAGCCGACGACGAGCATCGTCAGCGCGTCATTGGTCTGCACCGCGGCCCACCCCCGATCGGGTCGGACGAAGATCTCGAAGCCGTTGACGGGCAACCCGCTGAAATAGGTGTAGTAGCTCCACTGGAGCCGCGGCTTCTCGTTGTACTGCGCCGCCCCGACGGCCTTGGCGACATGCGAGTTCCGCCCGTCGGCCCCGATCACGACGCGGGCCCGCTCGAACACCGAAGGGCCGCCGTCGGCGTGCGCCCGCACGCCGACCACCGCACCGTCCTCGATGACGATCTCGTCGACGTTGACGTGCTCGCGCACCTCGGCACCGGCCGCCGCGGCCGCGTCGACCAGGATCTTGTCCAGGACAGTGCGCCGCGGGGCGTAGGCGGTGGAGAACCCGTCGGTCGGTCGGGGAGTGCCGCTGATGACGAACGGTCCGAAGTCGAAGGAGTACGTCTCGACGGGCGGGCAGCCGGTGGCCACGACCTGATCGAGCAGCCCCCAGCGGTGCAGCGCCGCCACCCCCGGAGCGTGGATGACGTGGGTCGACAGGGTGTCGCTCGGGAACTCGGCGCGATCCACCAGCAGCACCCGGTAGCCCTTGCGCGCGAGCAACATCGCGGTGGGCGCGCCGGCGCAGCGGGCACCCACGACGATCGCGTCGTAGTTCGGTTCCATCGCCTGGTCCTCCTCGGTTGGTGCGTAGGGGGCGAGCATGGCGCCGACCGAGCTGGACGGGATCGGGGAACTCCCCTATTCGCGGGCTGGCCCCTGGCGGGCCGCGTAGGCGGCCGCTTCCGCGCGACCGCGAAGGCCCAGCTTGGCCAGGATGTTGCCGACGTGGTGCTCGACGGTCTTGCGGCTGATGAACAGGCGATCGGAGATCTCCGGGTTGGACAAGCCGTGGCCGAGCAATCCGAGCACCTCGGCCTCCCGCTTCGTCAGCACGCCGCCGTCCTGACGCGCAGTGGACGGGCGCACCCCTAGCCTTCGCAGCGTGGCAGTAGCCGCGTCGACATCGCGTGCTGCCTGCAACCGCTCGAACGCGGCCAGCGCCGTGCGAGCCTCCGACAGCGCCGCCTCAGGCCGATCGACGGCGAGGGAGTTCGCCAGCTCCAGGCGTGAGCGGGCGAGCTCCATCGGCAGCTGGGCCCTGGTGAATCCGGCCAGCGCCTCGCGCAGACAGACCCGCGGGTCGCCGGTGCGCGTCGCGAGGCACACCCGCCCGCGGGCCAGGGCGGCCACGGCTGTCACGTAGTGGTTCGGTCGCGCGGCGGCACACTGCGCGAGGCGATCCGCCGCCATATCGGCTTCGTCCGTGAGGCCGGTCGCGAGGTGGACCTCGACCAGCAGCGCCCACAGCGGGACGGCCGCCGTACTCAGCGGATCGAGCTCGGTGAGGGCGTGTTCGAGGACGTCCCGGGCCAGGGCGGGCTGTCCTTTCGCCATATGGACGGCAGCCAACGGGCGTGCGGCCTCGCCGTGCCCGTCCAGCCCGCGGAGCAACTGCTCGGCATCCTCGATGCGCCCCTGCGCAACCCGTAGGTCGGCCAGCCTGACGAGCGCACCGGCGCGCAGCCCGGAGCGCTGCCCGAGGCCCCACAGTCTGACGGCTTCGGTGAGCGTGAGGTCCGCTTCCGGCCAGCGCCCGGCTGCGGTGAGTACGCCGCCGTAGTGCGTACGACAGAACGCCGACACGGCCGGCAGGTTCCGCCGCTGGGCGATCGCGTCACCGATGCGGATCCACTGGTCGGCGCGGGTGACGTCATGCGCGTACTCGCAGGCCGAGAACAGTTGGCAGAAGATCTCCTCGAGGACGAAGAAGTCCTCGACCTCGTCGCCGGACACCGCGGCCAGTGCCTCGTCGAGCAGCACCATCCCCTCCTCGGTCCGGTCATCGTGCACCAGGCTCGCGCCGAGATAGGCCAGACTCGCGAACTCGAGATCGGTGTCGCCGTAGCGCTGGGCCATCTCGAGCGCCCGGCGCATCAGCAGTTCCTTGCGCGGCCGGTCGGGCTCGAACATGCCGCTGTTCAGGGCCACCCAACCGCTTTCGGCGGACTCGCCGACGTCGCGCAGCAACGTGTGCGCGCGGGCGAGCCACCCCGACGCGACGGCCCAGTCGCCCATGACCGTGCCGTACAGGCATGCCAGCGAGCGCGCCACCCGGATCGCTCCCAACAACCCGCCCTCGGAGCGGTGGGCGGCGTACGCACGCTGCCAGTCGTCCATGGCGCGCGGTACGTCCAGCTCGAGGAAGGCCGCGCGGGCAAGTCCCTCTATCGCGGCCGCACAGGCCGACTGCTCCATTGCTCGCGTGAAGACAGCTCTGGCGGCGGCCCCGTCGCCGGCATGCAATGCGGCGGTGCCCTCGGCGAGCAGATCCTCCGGTCGAGCATCCACGGGCCGATGGTCGCACGCGGTGTCAGTTGCCGCGCCGTCGTTCCGCGGAATGTAAGACGCATCGGCGCGCGATCGCCGTGGGTTTCGTCCATGCGACGACGCGGGCTGTGGATCGACGAGCGGGTGGACGAGACCCTCCCGGCCGTCGCCCTCGCTTCGCCGGCCGACGACCCGACAGCGACAGCTGGTCAGTGTTCGACGACGGCGCCCACGTCAGCCTGGGCACGCTGAAGGGCAACCTCGGCAACCAGGTCTACCGGATTCCGCGCCACGCCGACCTGTCGCGGCTGACCAGCCTCTCGCTGTGGTGCGACCGCTTCGATGTGTCATTCGGTGCCGCCGTCCTCGTCCCGACCGGCTAGGCGATCGGTACAGCCGGTCCAGTCGGCGGGGGCGCGGGGGTCGGGTGCGTAGGCGCAGTACGTCCCGGTGCGGATGGCGTGTTCGAGGTGCTCACCGAGCCGGTGGTCGTGGTCGGCGATCCGCACCATCGCCTGGCGGATTGCCCGGGTCACCCCGGCTCGGGCGCGCTCGGACGCCGAAGCAGCGCGTCGGTCACGTCCACCCAGGCCGAACGCCCGCGACAGCTCGCGCACGAGGAAGTCTCGCTCAGCGTCGGCCTGCGCCGCCCGTTCGTCGTCGTTGGTGGCGAGCGCTTCTTCAAGGTCGTCTTCGATCTCGACGAGGCGACGGCGGTAGGCCTCCTTGGCCCGCCCGTCGAGCAGCTCGCCGGCGTCGCCGAGCCGGCGACGGTCGATGCCGTCGTCGGCCACCCCCTCAGCGCGGTCGACCAGGTCGATGACGTGGCGCTCGACCCCC
>JAVHVD010000444.1:0-4391 GCA_032160745.1 Pseudonocardiales bacterium | reverse complement strand
GTCGAGTAGTTGGCCTGTCCACGGTTTCCGAGCGCCGAGGTGGACGACATGCAGACGATCCGGCCGTACTTGGCCTCGACCATGTGCTTCTGGGCGATCTGGCTGCACAGGAACGCACCGCGCAGGTGCACCTCCATGACGAGCGTCCAGTCGTCGTCGCTCATCTTGAACAGCAGGTTGTCGCGCAGGACGCCGGCGTTGTTGACGAGGATGTGCAGCCCGCCGAACTCGCCGGCGAGGGTGTCGACGGCCGCCTGCACCTGATCCCGCTTGGAGACGTCGGCGCCGAGTCCGATCGCCTGGCCGCCGGCCGCGGTGATCTCGTCGGCCACCGCCTGGGCGGCGTCCTGCTGCAGGTCGAGCACGCCGACCTTGGCTCCGTCTGCCGCCAGGCGCTGGGCCACGGCGGCGCCGATCCCTTGCGCGGCGCCGGTGACGAGCGCGACCCGGTTCTCAACTCCTGGCATGTGCTTCCCTCTCTACGGTGTGTCGTCGGGCGGGCCGAGCAGGCGACGCACGCCGGCCAACCAGCGATCCGGGTCGGACGCCTTCTGAGCCCAGAACGTACCGACCTGCGGATGGGGCAGGATCAGGAACCTCTCGTCAGCCAGGCCGGCGATCACGACGTCGGCCACCTGCTCGGGCGGAATGATTTCGCCGGACGCGGCCACCGCCCGGGCGCCGGGCTCGCCGGCGGCCAGCGGATCCATCAGCAGCGGGGTGGCCACGCCCATCGGGCAGAGGACGCTCACGCCGATCCCCTGGGCGCCGTAGGTGACGGACAGCCACTCGGCCAGCGCCACAGCGCCGTGCTTGGTGACGGTGTACGGCGCGTCCCCGGGGGAAGTCAGCAGCCCGGCCGCCGAGGCGGTGTTGAGCAGCCAGCCCTCGCCACGGGCGAGCATCGATGGCAGCACCGCGCGGGCGGCGTACACGTGGGCCATCAGGTTCACGTCGAAGGCACGTCGCCACATGTCGTCCGGGTCGTCAAGGCCGACACCGGTGGCGATGCCGGCGTTGGAGCAGAAGAGGTCGATCTGGCCTTCGCGCGCCAGCGTCCGGTCGACGAGGCCGTTGACCGCGGCCGGGTCGGCGACGTCCACCAGTTCGGCGACCCCGTCGATCTCGTCGGCGACCGCTTGCGCCGCACCCAGGTCGCGGTCGACCACCACGACCCGGCGGGCGCCCTCCTGCGCGAAGCGCCGGGCCAGCGCGGCGCCGATACCACTTGCCCCGCCGGTGACCACGGCGACGCGGTCGGTGAGCTGCATGTCAGCGGCCTCCCAGCGCGCGGAGCAGGTCGAGCGTCGGGGGCCCGGCGGGCGTCGGCAGCAGGGCGATGACCGGCGTGTGGACTCCGGCCCGGACGTAGGCCTGGACGTGTTCGCGGCAGGCCTGCGGGCTGCCGTGCACGACCAGCGCGTCGACCACCTCGTCGGGGATGGCCGCGGCCGCACCCTGCCGGTCCCCCGCCGCCCACGCCTCGTGCATCGGCCTGAGCACCGCGCCACGGCCCAGCCAGTCGTGGAAGGCGGCGTAGGCCGGCACGGTGAGGTAGGTCGAGATGAGCAGCCGGCCGATGTTGCGCGCGAACTCGGGATCCTCGGTCGGGCAGACGAAGATCCGGGCGACGACCTCGGCGTCAGCATTGCCGATCGCGGCTGTGCATTGTGCGACGTCAGTGCTGGCCAGCCAGTTGAGGATCGCGCCGTCGGACTCCCGCCCGGCCAGCCGCAGCATCTGCGGACGAAGGGCAGCCAGCACGATCTTCGGCGGCTGGGCGGGCGGCTGTTCGAGCTTGAACCGCTTGATCGTGAACGAGTCGAACTGGGCGTCGACCCGACCGCCGGCCAGCGCGGTCCTGACCGCGCGCAGGACGTCGCGGCTGCGCTGGTACGGCTCCTCGAACGGGATGCCGTTCCAGTTGCCGACGATGACCGGGCTGGACGCGCCGAGCCCGAGCACGAAGCGGCCCGGAGCGGCCGCCTCGAGGGCGGCGGCCGACATCGCGATCAGCGCCGGGCCGCGGGTGTAAACCGGGACGATCGCCGTGCCGAGGCGCAGCGTCGGCTCCCAGGCAGCGGCGAGGGCCAGCGGGGTGAACGCGTCCGTGCCATTCGTCTCGGCCGACCAGACGTCGGTGTATCCGAGGTCGGGCAGCGCCCGGATGATGTCGGCGTGCTCGGCCAGCGGCACGCCCGTCAGCGGAATCGTCAGTCCCCAGCGTTGCGTCATGAGGCGGTCTCCAATGCGGCGAGGACGAGGTCGGCGAGCTCGTCGGCCAGCTGCGCGGGGCGCTTGCGGCCGGTCGGCCGATACCAGAGCGGCAGCTCGTTGACGAAGCCGAAGATGGTGAACGTCACGGTGTCCGCGCTCGCCACGGCGGCGAACTCCCCCGCCCCCTGAGCGTCGCGTACCAACCGGCGAACGGTGTCGTGATAGCGCCGCCGGGCCTGCCGGTACTGCGCCGTGCGCTCGTCCCCCAGTCGGTTCATCTCGCGCCAGAAGACCAGCGCCGGCCCGGCGCTCGCCGCGGTGGTACTCACCAGGTCGTGGATCAGGGCGCGCAACGTCTCGGCCGGCGCCAGGCTCCGCCGCAAGATCTCGTCCATGCCTTCCAGCTGGCGGCCGATGAGGTCGCCGTACACCTCGTAGAGGAGGGCCTCCTTGCTGGCGAAGTGGTGGTAGAAGCCGCCCTTGGCCACCCCGGCCCGGGTGATCACCTGGGTGACGCTCGTCCCGTCGTAGCCCTGCTGGGCGAACAGCTCGACTGCGGCGTCGAGCACCCGCTCCCGCGCGTCAGGTGCGGTCGTCATGTTTGCGCAGCTCTTCGCGGGCGACCGAGCGCAGGTGCACCTCGTCCGGCCCGTCGGCGAGATGAAGGGTGCGCAACTGCGCCCACATGGCGGCCAGCGGGACGTCGGACGAGACCCCGGCGGCGCCGAAGACCTGGACGGCCCGGTCGAGCACGTAGGACGCCGCCCGCGGTGCCGCCACCTTGATCGACGCGATCTCGGTGCGGGCGTTGCGCGCGCCCACCGTGTCGATCAGCCACGCCGCATTGAGCACCAGCAACCTCGCCTGATCGACCGCGAGGCGCGATTCGGCGATCCATTCCTGCACGACACCGTGCTTCGCGATCGGCTGCCCGAACGTCGAGCGGGACGTCGCCCGCTCGCACATCAATTCGATCGCCCGCTCCGCCATCCCGAGCGAACGCATGCAGTGGTGGATCCGCCCCGGGCCGAGCCGGGCCTGGGCCATCATGAAGCCGCCGCCCTGTGGCCCGAGCAGGTTCTCCCGGGGCACCCGCACCTTGTCGTAGTGGATGACGCCGTGCCCGCCGTGCGGCCCGTCGTCATAGCCGTAAACGGTGGTGGAGCGCTCGATGGTGACGCCCGGTGTGTCCAATGGGACCAGGATCATCGAGTGCCGCTGGTACTTGGCGGCCTCCGGATCGCTGACGCCCATGACGATCGCGACCCGGCACTCGGGCCGCAGGGCGCCGGTCGACCACCACTTGCGGCCGTCCACGACGTAGCTGTCGCCGTCGGCCGTGATGCGCAGCGCGATGTTGGTCGCGTCGGAGGACGCGACGTCCGGCTCGGTCATCGAGAAGCACGACCGGATCTCGCCGCGCAGCAGGGGCTCGAGCCACTCCTTGCGCTGGTCTTCGCCGGCGAACATGGCGAGCAGCTCCATGTTCCCGGTGTCCGGCGCGGAGCAGTTCATCGCCTCCGGTGCGATCGCCGCCGACCGGCCGGACAGCTCGGCGATCGGCGCGTAATCGACGACCGACAGGCCGGCGCCGTGCTCACCACCGGGCAGGAAGAGGTTCCACAAGTTGCGCTTGCGAGCCGCGTCCTTGAGCGACGACAGCACCTCGGGCGTGCGGAACGGCGTGCCGGCGGCGCGATTGGCGGCGGCCTGTTCCTCGAACACGCGCTCGGCCGGATATACGTGGTCGTCGAGGAAGCTGCGGACGTCCTGCTGCAGGGCCTGTGAGCGCTCGCTGAACGCGAAGTCCATGTCGTTCTCCTGATCCGGTCGTCAGCGGTGTCGGTGTCAGCGGCCGGCGAGCGCGCGCAGCGCTGCCTGCAGCAGCATCGGCACGGCGGCACCGAAATGGTCGAAGCCCTCGCCGACGGTCTTGCCGGCGAGGTAACGGTGATGGATTCCTTCGGCGACCACCGCGAGCTTGAAGTAGCCGAAGCCGACGTACCAGTTCAGGTGGGCGAGGTCGCGCGGCGACCGTTCGGCGTACCGCGCCACCATCTGCTCGGCGGTGAGGAACCCGCGCTCGGGCAGCATCCGCGGCATGATCGTGTCGCCCTGCTGGGCGAGATCCTGGTAGACCACCAGCAGGCCGACGTCGGTGAGCGGGTCGCCGA
>JAVHVD010000443.1:0-5370 GCA_032160745.1 Pseudonocardiales bacterium | reverse complement strand
CACTGCGCGGTCGCCTCGTTCATGAGGATCGAGCCGTAGATCGCCAGCGGCTTCGCGGTACTCACTACCGAGCAGATGCTCGCTGGCGTCGCGAATGTCAGCGGAACGGCAATGCGATTCCTCCAGTTGGACGCGCTCCACCACAGGGCGCCGGTCACGGCCGGGTTAGGCTTGATGCCCGAGCTCGCCAGCTGACCCGGGCGGTAGCCGTCCGGCGCCCGGCACGTCGCGTCGGCCCTGGCGGCCGCGGTGTCCGACGGCCGATTCTGGGCGGGCAACCTGGTGCCGAATGCGTCGCAGCTGACACCCTCGATCGGAATCGCAACAAGGGAGCACGCGACCGTGTCGGTGCAGCCGAGCGATGCGTTCTCGTCCGCCGTCCACACGTCGAACTCGGCGCTACCGGTGCCGTCGGCGCCGGTGATGGCGTAGGTCGCGTTGCTCGGGATGCCAGTCCCACCGACGTTCGACGACTCCGGCGCCATCCCGGCACAGCCCACGGACCCGCCTGGGTAAGTCGTCCCGTCGGCGGCGACGAACGGCACCCACCGCTCGGCCAGCGCCGCGCGGAAGCACGCCTTCGGTCGCGGGTTGGGGGTGTTCACGGCGGCCGCCCGTTCGGCGGCCGGGGCCTGCATGTCCGAGCGCCACGCAGGGTAGCCGGTCGTGTTGTCGCTCTGGAACCGCTCGCTCCAGGTCTGCGTCCAGCACGTCTGCGGGCTGAGCCGCTGGGACTTCGGCACCGCCGTGGAGTCCGTGCCCCGGCACTCGAGCAGGACGAACGGATACTCCTCGCTCGCTCCGTCGGACGAGTTCACGTCCGCAACGGCGCCGCCGGTCGGGCGCGCGCCGGACCACTTCACCGTGATCTCCTGCCGGCCGCGCAGGTTCGCCGTTTGGGAGACGGTCATCGTGATCTTGTTCGTGGCAACCGTCTGCGCATGTCCGTTGGCGTCCAGGAAGGTTCGGGTCGCTATCACCCTGTGGCGCGCCGCCGAGACGACTGCAGCCCCCGCGGACGGGTCCGGCACGATGTCGCTGCCGGTTGCCACCGCGGCGACCGCGGCCAGCCCGACGACGCGTGTGAGCGCCGATCTCATCGCGGCGCTCCCGGTCTCGGCCGCGTGAGCCGCCGGCTGACGAGTACGGGCACCACCAAAGCGCTCAGGAAGAGCCCGATCGCCAGAGCGGTGAGGATCCAGGGTGGGCCGGGCTGGTCATCGGACGGCAGGGTCAACGGCTCGGCGACGTTGCCGACGCCGAACCCGCCGTCGGTCGAACCGGTCTGGCCCGGATCGGTGCCCCCGACGCGCGCTCCGGGCGAGGCCGGGCCGGTGCTGCCCGGCGTGCTCTGAGTCGCGCTCGCGGCGCCAGGGCTGAGTGAGCTTGTGGGATGTGCGGTGCCGGTACCGCCGCGGCCGTCGGGGTTGCTCCCGGCGCCGTTGCCGCCACCGGTCGCGTGGGTGCCGGACGGGTCGCCGTTGTAGGCGCCCTGGCCCGGCGCGCACAGGCCCGCCCCGACGTGATCACAGGCCGGCGGCTGGGGCGCGATCTGAGCCAGGTGATTCACATTGGGATGGCCGGCGATGAAGGTCGGGTTGTTGCACGTGCTGACATTGCGGCGCGTCAGGTCCACACCGGAATCGGCTGTCTTGAGCTTGCCGATCTGGTCGAAGCCGGCCTGCACGAGGTTGATCGGCAGCGACGAGTATCCGATGGGCCCGATCTCGGCCTGCCCCTGGCAGATCGAGTAGTAGAGGAAGTCGGCGAGCGTCTGGCGCTTCGCCGTCGTCATCCGGGAGTCGTTCGCGGCCGTGGGGATGATCGCGTACACGTACGACGAGAGCGGGTACGTCCGGGGATCGGGATTCGTGTACACGTTGTCCAGGTTCTGCGTGAGGTAGTTCGGTGAACTCGCATCGTTGTTGATCACCGCCTTGGTCAGGGCGACCGCGACGTTGTATTGCGTCGGCAAGGTGAAGTACCCGGCCTGGTTGAGGAGCTTCACCGCCGGGTAGTTGGACAACAGCGGGTACGAGTACTCCTCGATCCCGATCGACCCGTTCGCGTCCTTGCTCTTGATGAAGTTCATGACACCGTCCGAGCCGGCTTGCGCCTTCTCGTTGCCCGACGACCTGCCGCAGTTGAGCGGGAAGTACTCGGTCTCAGCGTCAATGCCGCCGTTGCAAGGCGCCCAGATCGACGGGTATTGCTTGGCGAGGTAACGCGTGAACATCGTCGAGACGCCGGCACCTTCGGAGTGCACGACGGGAATGATCGGGATGGCCGGCAGCGCGTTGCCGTTGTTGTCCTTCGTGATCGCCGCATCGCTCCACGACGTGATCTGGTCGGTGAAGATCCGGGCGAGCGTCTGGCCGGACAGCCGCAGGTTGCGCACCATCGTGCCGTTCACGACGAGGTGGTAGGGGAACGACGTCCCACCGGCGGCGATCGGCAGGTAGGCGAATGAGCGGCCGAGCGAAGTGTCGGCCTGACCGGTCGTCGGATCTTTGCCGAGGTACGGGATGTCCGAGACCCCGAAGTCGGTCTGACGATTCGCGTAGTCCTTGCGTCCCTGCGCCGCCCCGTTGGCGGTGAACACCACCTGCATGCCCTGGTTGGCGACGTCGGCCACCCACTGGTTGATCGCATTGGCCGCCCAGCTCGAACCGGAGCCCTGGATCAGCGCGTGACTGGCAGCGGCTGAGGCGGCGCCCGGACCGGCAAGCATCGCCACGACAGCCGCGAGGACGGCCGCGACGACGACGCGCAGAGGTTTGCCGGTCATCGTGTCCTCATCCGTCCGCGGGCGATCAGTCGGGCGGTGAGGAAGAGGGCCACCACGATGACGAGCAGAACGGTCGCCGCAGCGAATCCGCGCTGCTCGAGCCGCGGCTCGCCCGAACCGACCGAGTCGAAGATGAACAGCGGCAGCGAATTCATCGGATTGTTCAGCGGGTCGGAGTTGAAGAACGACGACGCGCCGGACGTCAGGATCAGGGGCGAGGTCTCACCGACCATCCGCGCGATACCGAGGATCAGCGCGGTCGCGAGACCGGGTCGTGCGGTCGGCAACACCACCCGCCAGACCGTCTGCAGCCGGCCAGCACCGAGCGCATACGACGCCTCGCGCAGGCCGCCCGGCACGACCCGAAGGACGACGTCGGACGCGCGCGCCATGATCGGCAGCCCCATGACCGTGAGCGCGAGGGCGGCCGCGAAGCCGCTGCGTGGGAAGTGCAGGTCGACGTTGAGCACGGTGTAGACGAACAGCCCGGCGACGATCGACGGCAGGGCGGTCATCGCCTCGACGACGGTCCGGACGATGCGCGACAACCGGCCGCCGACCTCGGCCATGTAGACCGCCGTCGCCACCCCGAGCGGCAACGCAATCGCCACCGCCATTCCCACCTCGATGAGGGTGCCGACCATCGCGTGGAGCACGCCGCCGCGCGAGAAGCCATCTTGCCCACGCACCCCGGACATGTCCGAGGTGTAGAAGTTCACGTGCGCGAGCGCGGAGAAGCCCTTGATCACGGTGAACACGACGGTGCTGAGCACGGCAACACCGACGAGGACTGGGGCGGCGACCACCATCGTGGTGACCAGGCGATCGATGACGACATGCCTCGGCCGGGTCAGACCGGTGATGCCGGCGTAGAACAAGAGGAACACGACGTACCACGCGATGACGAACCCGACCTTGCCCGAGAACGGCAGCACCACCTCGTACAGCAGCCAGGTCGTGGCCAGCGAGGCGGCCGTCGCGCCGACGAGATTCGCGTCGTCCTCGCGCGTGCGGCTGCGCGTGTGGCGGCGCACCTCCCGACGGACGACGGTGTTGGGAGTCGGCTCCTCGACGTCGAAGTCGACGTCCGCCCGGTCAGCCACTGCGGTCACAGGTCGGTCACCGAGCCCTGCCGGCCGCGAGCGACGATCATCGCGGCGACGGTGTTCACCAGCAGTGTCATGAGGAAGAGCACGAAGCCCGCGGTAAGCAGGGCCGACAGCTGCGAGGGCGTTGCTTCCTTGTACTGGGTTGCGATCAACGACGAGATCGTCGACGTGCCGGACGAGAGCACATTGAGTTTGAGCTGGAATGCTTGGGTGATGATTAGGACGACCGAGATGGTCTCGCCGAGGGCTCGCCCGAGCGCGAGCATCGTGCCTCCGATGATGCCGCTGCGGCCGAACGGGATCACGACGGTGCGCACCATGGCCCAGCGGGTCGCGCCGAGGGCGATCGCCGCCTCCTTCTCCCCCACCGGGGCCTGGCTGAACACCTCGCGCATGACGGATGTGGCCATCGGGAAGATCATCATCGACACGGCGATCGCAGCGATGAAGGCGGATCCCACGTAGGACGCGTAGCCCGGCTGATATGACCAGACCGGATAGTTGACGTCGGTGTTGACGTGGAAGATCGGGATCCAGCCCAAGTACTTGCTCAGCCAGTGCGCGACGTGAGTGGCGTGCGGCTCGATCAGCACCAGTCCCCACAGCCCGAACACGATGCTGGGGACTGCTGCCATCAGGTCGACGATCCTGATCAACGCCGGCCGCAGCCCTGGGGGGGCCCAATCGGTGATGAACAGTGCGCTCAACAGTGCCAGGGGAAAGGCGATGAACAGCGCGATCGCCGCGACCTCGATCGTCCCGAGCAGCACGGCCGAGATCCCGATGATGTCGCGATTCGGTTGCCACCGGGACTCGGTGAAGAACGAGAACCCGTAGTGGCTCAGCGTCGGCCCTGACTGGATCGCGAGGAACAGTCCGATCGAAGAGATGATCAGCAGGACGAGCAGGCCGATGCTGCGCGAGCCGCCGACGAAGAGTCGGTCGGCCAAGGACAGGCGCTGATGCAACTTGCGCGGCGTGTCGGACGCGCGTTGGCGGTCAGGACCGACGTCGTCAGCTAGCGAGCCGCGGTGCGGCTCGAGCTGGCTGGCGGTCATAAGCATCCTTCGGCGCGTGGAAGTCGCTGGTCGGTAGGTAGCGACGACAGATCATCGGTCCGCACCCCGTCGTGGCGGACCATATCTCTGTATTGCCTATCGGCACGATCGGAAACGTATGAGTTCGGCGTGATGGCTGTCAAATTCACGAGCAATCCCGGAAAATCGGGCCAAAGACAGCGCTTCGCTCACCCGATCGCGCGATGTGCAGCGAGACCGGTGGTGCCCGTGAGCGGCATAGATGGATTCGTCGGGTGCAGCGGAACGCACACACTGCAGGGTCGACTTGGGTGTAGGCCAACGAATCGCTTGCGAACGATCAGGGTGCACCGGTGGCCCGGTGGGGCAATATGCCAGTAGGAGTCAACCGGACCGACGTCGCGTCAGCCTTCGTGCGGTCGAGTCAACGCCCGGT
>JAVHVD010000442.1:0-10338 GCA_032160745.1 Pseudonocardiales bacterium | reverse complement strand
GAGAGAGAGGCGAGGGTGTTGCCCGCGGCCTCCTCCATGCTGCTCTCGTCGAGGAACGGCCCGCGGTGCATTTCGCGGCCGAGGAACATGTTCTGCACGATGTCGAGGTTGTCGCACAGCGCGAGGTCCTGGTACACGACCTCGATGCCGAGCGCGCTCGCGTCGCGTGGGCTGTGCAGGTGCACCGCACGGCCGTCGAAGAGGTAGTCACCGGACTCGAAGAGGTAGGTCCCGCTGATGCACTTCACCAGCGTCGACTTACCCGCACCGTTGTCACCGACCAGCGCGGTGACCTCGCCCGGGTAGGCGGAGAACTGGACGTTCTTCAGCACCTCCACCGGACCGAAGCTTTTGTTGATGTTGCGCATTTCCAAGATCGGCTGGTCGGCCACGCCGGCGCATCCCTTCAGATCGTTTCTTCGACGAGAGTGGCCGCCGCCGCAGCGAGGCAGGCGGCGGCCACTCGGTCTCGTCGTTACTTGACGCCGGCCGCCGTGCAGAGAGCGACGTAGGCACCGGTGCACACCGTGTTCTTCGGGGTGTACTGGTCGTTGATCGGTGCGGCCACGTTCGCCTTGGTGACCGCGATCGGCGTCGCGAGGATCGCCGGAACCGGCTGCTTGGTCTCCGGGTCGGTGATGGTCACACCGTTGGTCGCCGGCGCCTGGCCGTTCACCAGCTGCGCGATCGCCTTGATCGCCGGGTCGGCCTCGAGCTTCGACGGCTTGTAGATCGTGAAGCACTGGTCACCGGTGAGGATGTTCTGCAGACCGCCGGCACTTGCGTCCTGACCGGAGACGGCGACCTTGCCGTTCAGGTGCTGACGCTTGAGGTCGGTGATGACGGCGCCGGCCATCGTGTCGTTGGCGACCATGACGGCCTTGATGTTCGGGTGTCCGCCGAGCATCGAGTTGAAGACGCGACCTGCGGTCGGGCCGTCCCAGTTGCCGGTCTGCTTGCCGACGCGCTGCCAACCGGGCTGCTTCGACAGGACGCTGTCGTAGCCCTGCGCGAAGAGTGTGGCGTTGTTGTCGGTCGGGGCACCGTCGATGTCGACGTACTGGACCGACTTCGCGGACTTGACCTGCGGGCACTGGGTCAGGGCCTTGCCCTGCACCTCGCCGACCTTCACGTTGTCGAAGGAGACGTAGAGCGCTGCGCCGCCGCCCGGGGTGAGCCGGTCGTAGTCGACGGTGATGACGCCGGCCTTCTTGGCCGCCTGGAGGATCGCTGCACCCGACGCCGCGTCGAGGTCGACGATCATCAGGGCCTTGACGCCCGATGCCTCCATCTGCTGAGCGATCGACTTCATCTTGGTCGCGGACCCGCCCGCGTTCTGGATGTCGCAGCTGAGGTTGTACTTCGTGCAATCGGCCTTCAGGGCGTTCGGGTCGGCGGTGACCCACCGCGGCGACGACGTGGTGTCGGGCAGGATGATGCCGACCTTCGCGCCCTTGCCGTCGACCGCTCCGCCTGCAGCGGCGGTCGAGCTGCCCGCGGACGAGCTGCTGCTGGAGCCGCCGGCACCCGACGACGAGTTGGTGGTGCTCTTCTTGCTGGAGCTGCAGGCGGTCAGGGCGAGTACAGCAGCCCCGAGCACCGCGATGGAAGCAGTGGTCTTGCGCATGCGCAGGTCACGCCTTTCCGGTCTGGAGGTCCCTGTAGGCACGCTTGATGCCTGCATTTGTTCGACAGGGCCCCTCTGAATGTTGTGCGCGCGAACATATCCCACAGTGGCGCGACTCACCGAGTGTCGATACCAAGTCGTGATCTGATCATGCACGGCGTCTGCTCAGGGTCATTCGCCGGGCGTCGTGGTAGCGCTCGCGTACCGCGGGAAGGATGTCGGCTTCGTGCCGGATCGTCGCCTCTCCGGCATGCCGGTCGGCCCAGGTGGGCGGCTCAGGGGTGCCGCTGAGCGCCCACGCGGCCTGCCGGGCGGCGCCGTCGGCGACGTACTCGCCGGCCGGCGGCACGAGGACCGGAAGCCCGAGGACCGATGGAGCGATCCGCTGGACCGCCTCCGAGCGCGCGCCGCCGCCGATGAGCAGGGCGCGCTCGACGGGCACCCCGCAGGCGCGCAGCGCGTCGGCGCCGTCGGCCAGGCCGCAGAGCAGTCCCTCCACCGCCGCACGGGCCAGATTGGCCCGGGTCGTGTTCGCGAGTTCTGCCCCGTGCAGGGCCCCGGTCGCGTCGGGCAGGTTGGGGGTCCGCTCGCCCTCGAGGTACGGCACGAACACCAGGCCCTCGGCGCCGGCCGGCGCCGACAGCGCGAGCCGCGACAGCTCGTCGTGATCCGCGCCGAGCAGGGCCGCGGTCACGTCCAGCACCCGGGCCGCGTTCAGCGTGCAGGCAAGGGGCAGGAAAGCCCCCGTGGCGTCGGCGAAGCCGGTGACCAGTCCGCTGGGATCCGCCGTCGCAGTGACGCTCACGGCGGAGATCACGCCGGAGGTCCCGATCGAGACGATCAGGTCGCCGGGCCTGGTCTGCAACCCGAGCGCGGCGCCGGCGTTGTCACCGGTGCCACACCCCAGCACAGAACCGGCGGGGGTTTGTCCGGCCCGCGCGGAGGGTGCGAGGACCGCGGGCAGATGTGGTGCCCGGCCGAACGCGAGCTCGAGCAGGTCGGGCCGGTAGCGCTCCTCGGCGGGCGACCAGTAACCGGTGCCGCTGGCGTCACCGCGGTCGGTGGCCAGCGCATCGAGCGATCCGCTCGCGCCGAGTCGCCAGGTGAGCCAGTCGTGCGGCAGGCAGACCGCGGCCACCCGAGCGGCGTTCTCCGGTTCGTGGCGGGCCAGCCAGCGCAGCTTGGTGACGGTGAGCGACGCGACCGGGACCGAGCCGGTGGCCTCGGCCCAGGCCGCGGTCCCGCCCGGCAGCTCGGCAACGAGATCGGTTGCGTCGGGCGCCGAGCGCAGGTCGTTCCACAGCAGCGCGTCGCGCACCACGTCGCCGTCGGCGTCGAGGCAGACCATGCCGTGCTGCTGGGCCGCGACGGACACCGCGGCCACGTCGTCGAGACCCCCGGCGCGCTCGGTGGCGGCCTGCAGCGCCGACCACCAGTGGGCCGGGTCGACCGCGGTGCCGTCCGGATGCGGCGCACCGCCCTGGCGGACCAGGACACCGGTATCGGCGTCGCGGACGACGACCTTGACCGATTGGGTGGACGAGTCCACCCCGGCTACGAGCGGCACGGCGCGATGTCCTCTCGTTGTGTGCGAGCGGCGCTCAGCGTGCCCCGAGCAGGTGCTCGAGGGCCAGCTGGTTCAGTCGCACGAATCGGTAGCCGCGTCGGCCGGCCGCGTCGGCGTCGAAGTCCTCGTAGGCCGACCGGTCCGCCCGCAGGTCGGCGAGGCTCTCACCCGCGTTCAGGGTCGGCTCACGCAGCGCCTCGACGCCGGACTCGGCCATCGCGTCTTGCACCTCGGGATCGGCGCGGTAGGCGCCGGCCCGCTCCTTGAGCAGGAGGTAGGTCTGCATGTTCGCCGCCGCCGAGTCCCAGACCCCGGTCATGTCCTCGGTGCGGGACGGCTTGTAGTCGAAGTGTCGCGGTCCGTCGTATGCCGGGCCGCCGCCGGGCGCGCCGTGCTCGAGCAGGTCGACGGTGAAGAACGCGTTGAGCAGGTCGCCGTGGCCGAACACCAGGTCCTGGTCGTACTTGATGCTGCGCTGTCCGTTGAGGTCGATGTGGAACAGCTTGCCCGCCCACAGCGCCTGCGCGATGCCGGCGGCGTAGTTCAGGCCGGCCATCTGCTCGTGCCCGACCTCGGGGTTCACTCCCACGATGTCGCCGTGCTCCAGCTCGGCGATGAACGCGAGCGCGTGACCGAGCGTCGGCAGCAGGATGTCACCGCGCGGCTCGTTGGGCTTGGGCTCGATCGCGAACCGGATCCCGTAGCCCTGCTCCTTGACGTAGGCCGCCAGCAGGTCGATGCCCTCGCGATAGCGGTCGAGGGCGGCCTGGATGTCCTTGGCTCCGTCGTACTCGGCGCCCTCGCGGCCACCCCAGAAGACGTAGGTCTGCGCGCCCAGCTCGGCGGCCAGGTCCAGGTTGCGCAGCACCTTGCGCACCGCGAAGCGGCGGACCGAACGGTCGTTGCTGGTGAACCCGCCGTCCTTGAACACCGGGTGGGTGAACAAGTTGGTCGTCATCATCGGCACGACCGTGCCGGTCTCGGCCAACGCGTCCTTGAACCGGGCGATGTGCTTGTCGCGCTCGCTGTCGGTCGCACCGAAGGGGATGAGGTCGTTGTCGTGGAAGGTGACCCCGTACGCGCCGAGCTCGGCGAGCTTGTGGACGGACTCGACCGGGTCGAGTGGCGGACGGGTCCCGTCGCCGAACTGGTCGCGGGCTTCCCAGCCCACCGTCCACAGTCCGAAGCTGAACCGGTCTTCCCGCGTCGGCGTCGATGCCATCGCGACCTCCTCGTCCTTATTTGTTCGCGCGATGAACTAATACATCCGAGCGTAGCCCGACATGCCCTCCGAGGAAACCGTCAGTCGTGGCCCCCCAGCGGCGCAAAACGCGGTGCGTCGCGCCGCAGCGGGGCCACGGTCGGGATGGGTGCATGGTCAGAGCAGCGAGCGCAGGACGTACTGCATGATCCCGCCGTGCCGGTAGTACTCGGCCTCGCCGGGGGTGTCGATGCGCACCCGGGCCTCGAACTCACGGGAGCGGGCGCCGGCGTCCGAGCTGACCTTGACCGTGCGCGGCGTCGACCCCTCGTTCATCGCCTCGATACCGGTGATCGTGAACGTCTCCTCACCGGTCAGCCCGAGCGATTCCGCGGTCTCGCCGTCTGGGAACTGCAGCGGCAGCACCCCCATGCCGATCAGGTTCGAGCGGTGGATGCGCTCGTAGGACTCGGCGATCACCGCGCGGACGCCGAGCAGCGCGGTGCCCTTCGCCGCCCAGTCGCGCGACGAGCCCGAGCCGTACTCCTTGCCCGCGAGGATGACCAGCGGCGTCCCGGCCTCGGCGTAGTTCACCGACGCCTCGTAGATCGAACTCACCTCACCGCCCTGAGTGAAGTCGCGGGTGAAGCCGCCCTCGGTGCCCGGCGCGAGCTGGTTGCGCAGCCGGATGTTCGCGAACGTCCCGCGGATCATCACCTCGTGGTTGCCGCGCCGCGAGCCGTAGGAGTTGAAGTCGCGCCGGTCGACGCCGTGCTCGGACAGGTACTTGCCCGCGGGGGAGTCGCCCTTGATCGCGCCGGCCGGACTGATGTGGTCGGTGGTCACCGAGTCGCCCAGCTTGAGAAGCACCCGCGCGTCGGCGATGTCGGTGACCGGCGACGGCTCGTGCTGCATGCCGTCGAAGTACGGCGGCTTGCGGACGTACGTGGACTGCGGGTCCCATTCGAACGTGCTGCCCTCGGGAGTCTGCAGCCCCTGCCACCGCTCGTCGCCGGTGAAGACGTCGGCGTAGTCGGTCGTGTACATCTCGCTGGCGATCGCCTGGTCGATCGTCTCCTCGATCTCCTGCGGCGTCGGCCAGATGTCCTTCAAGAAGACATCGGCGCCGTTCTGGTCGGTGCCGAGCGGGTCGTTGAACAGGTCGACGTCCATCGAACCGGCCAGCGCGTAGGCGACGACCAGCGGCGGGGAGGCCAGATAGTTCATCTTCACGTCGGGGTTGATACGGCCCTCGAAGTTGCGGTTGCCCGACAGCACCGCGGTGGCCGCGAGGTCGCCCTCGTTCACCGCCGCGGAGACCTCGTCGATGATCGGGCCCGAGTTGCCGATGCAGGTGGTGCAGCCGTAGCCGACGAGGTTGAAGCCGAGCTTCTCGAGGTACGGGGTGAGCCCGGACCGGTCGTAGTAGTCGGTGACGACCTTCGAGCCGGGCGCGAGCGACGTCTTCACCCAGGGCTTGCGCTCCAGCCCCTTCTCGACCGCCTTCTTGGCCAGCAGCGCGGCGCCGACCATCACCGACGGGTTGGACGTATTCGTGCACGAGGTGATCGCCGCGATCACCACTGCACCATGGTCGAGCACACCCTCGCCTCCGTCGGCGAAGGTGACCGGAATCGGATTGGACGTCCGACCGTGCGCTCCCGTCGCCGCGGACAGGACGGGTGGCGGCGTGGAGTCGCTCCCGGGACCGGCCGCCGCCGGGTCGGACGCCGGGAACGATTCGGCGCCGGCTTCGTCGACGCCGTTCTGAACGGAGTCGCCGTCGACATAATTCTGCAGCGCCTCGCGGAACATCGACTTCGCCGACTTGAGCGGCACGCGGTCCTGCGGGCGCTTGGGGCCGGCGAGTGACGGCTCCACGGTCGACAGATCCAACTCGAGCGTCTCGGAGAACTCCGGCTCGACCGATGCGTCGTGCCAGAGGCCGTTCTCCTTGGCGTAGGCCTCGACGAGGTTGATCTGGTCGTCCTTGCGGCCGGTGAAGCGTAGATACCGCAGCGTCTCGTCGTCGATCGGGAAGATCGCGCAGGTCGAGCCGTACTCCGGGCTCATGTTGCCGATGGTGGCGCGGTTGGCCAAGGGGACGGCGCCGACGCCCGGTCCGTAGAACTCGACGAACTTGCCGACCACGCCGTGCTTGCGCAGCATCTCGGTGATGGTCAGCACGAGGTCGGTGGCGGTGGAGCCGTCGGGCAGCTCGCCGTTGAGCTTGAAGCCGACGACGCGGGGGATGAGCATGCTGACCGGCTGGCCGAGCATCGCCGCCTCGGCCTCGATGCCGCCGACGCCCCAGCCGAGCACGCCGAGGCCGTTGACCATCGTGGTGTGCGAGTCGGTGCCGACGAGGGTGTCCGGGTAGGCCAGGCCGTCGCGGTTGAAGATCACCCGGGCGAGGTACTCGATGTTGACCTGGTGGACGATGCCGGTGCCCGGCGGCACGACCTTGAACTCGTCGAACGCGGTCTGGCCCCAGCGCAGGAACTGGTAGCGCTCCTTGTTGCGCTCGTACTCGAGCTCGACGTTGCGCTGGAACGCGTCCGGCGTGCCGAACAGGTCGGCGATCACCGAGTGGTCGATGACCAACTCGGCCGGTGCCAGCGGGTTGATCTTGGTGGCGTCGCCGCCGAGATCGACCACGGCTTCGCGCATCGTGGCGAGGTCGACGACCGCGGGGACGCCGGTGAAGTCCTGCATGACGACGCGCGCGGGGGTGAACTGGATTTCGGTGTCCGGCTCGGCGTCGGCCCGCCAGCTGCCGACGGCCTGGATCTGCTCGGCCGTGACGTTCTTGCCGTCCTCGGTCCGCAGCAGGTTCTCCAGCAGCACCTTGAGCGAGAACGGCAACCGTTCCGACCCCTCGACCGCGTCGATGCGGAAGTAGTCGAGGCTGCCGCCACCGACGGCCAGCGAGGCGCGGGACTGGAAACTGTTCTTGCTCTGTGCTGGCACGGCGCGCTCCTGTCAAGGTGCTCGGTCACTCAGAAGGTCTCTTGACGTCAAGATACCACCAGGCGCGCGGGCGCCGCGGCGTTGCGATGAACAGGCCCGCCAGCATCGTGGCCGTAAACTGTCACGAATGGAAGGAGCGGAAACCTCGGGCACGCGCGTAGCCGAACGGCGCGACGTAGCGGATTCCGTGACTCCGGGTGGGGTCGCGCTCGCCTCCCTGTACGGCGGCATCGAACGACTCGAGGTGACCGCCGCCTGGCAGCGCACCCGGCTGCTCGCCTTCGCCGCATACTTCGGCGTCCTGGCCTGGATCGTCATCACGCTAGGCGTACCCACGGGCCGGGCGAGTCTTGCCGTCATCATCGTGACCGGGCTGGCCCTGACGAGCATCGGCCACACCTGGCGGCACACCGCTCAGGTGGTACTGGACTGGCTCCCGTTCACCGCCGTGCTCATGCTCTACGACCGAACTCGCGGTGTGGCCGACCGGCTGGGCATCTCGCTGCACGAGGCGGACATCGTCCGCGCCGAGGAGTGGCTGTTCGGCGGCACCGAACCGACCGTCTGGCTGCAACATCACCTGTACGACCCGGCCCATGTCTACTGGTACGACGCGCTGTGCACGCTGGTCTACACATCCCACTTCCTGGCCACACCCATTCTCGCGGCGCTGCTGTGGCTACGGGATCGCGTGCTGTGGCTGCGCTACATCTCGCGCGTCATCGTCCTGTCCTTCGCCGGTCTCATCACCTACTGCGTGTTCCCGGAGGCGCCGCCCTGGATGGCGGCGGGGGACGGGCTCACCGACCCCGTTGCCCGGCTCTCGGCGCGCGGCTGGATCTGGCTGCACGCCGGCAACGTGAACGAGGCGCTGGCCAGCGCGCAGAACGAGGGTGCCAACCCGGTCGCGGCGATGCCGTCGCTACACATCGCGTTCGCCGTCCTTGTCGCGTTGATGATCGCCACCAGGATCCGTTCGCGATGGCGGTATCTGCTCGCGCTCTATCCGGCCGCGATGGGGTTCACGCTCGTCTACTGCGGCGAGCACTACGTGCTCGACCTGATCGCGGGCGTGGCCTACGCGTGGATCGTGCACCTTGCGCTCAACCGGTGGGAGCGGCGGCGGCGCCGCCGAGCCGAGGGGGCCGAAAGTCCCGTTCCTTCGGACGAATTGGACGATCGGGAGCGCGTCTCGCTGCCGTGATGTGCACTATGTGACATTTGGTGCGATTGTTTCTGGTGTTGCTACTGGCGCCTATGGGGTTCGGATGGCAGGCTGACGACGCTGTAGCTGTGCGGGGTACGTCAGAGGAGACCGTCGCTGTGCACGAAGCCACCACGGGCCGATCGGCCGCCCGGCGCATGGTCGCCGCTCTGGCGACAACGGTCACCGCGCTGAGCCTGCTGATCGCCGTACCCGCGATCGCCACGGCCGCACCCAAGCCGCCGCCTAATCCCACCAACGGGCAGATCAGCGCCGCGCAGCAAGCGAAAGACTCGCTCGCCAACCGGGTCGGAGAGCTCAGCGGGCAGATTGCCGAAGCGCGCATCGAGCTGCAGCACCTCGCGAACCGGGTCGAGCTCGCCCAGCAGAAAGCGGCCCTGGCGTACTCGAAGCTGCAGATCGCCAACCAGGCTGCGGCCCGGGCGAAGACCGAGGTCCGCCAGGCCGCCGCCGAGGTAGACCACGCGCACGCCAGGTTCGTCGACTACGTGCAGGCCGCGTACATGAGCGGCGGAATCGACGGAACGGGCGGCACGCTGCTGACGGCCGATGACCCGAACGCACTGCTTGAGCAGTCAGCCCTCGAGCAGTATCAGCAAGCGCATCAGGCGGACGCGATCGGCGCGCTTCAGCAGGCGACGGTGGGGAAGTCGAACGCCGACGCGCGCGCCCGAAACGCGGTGAGCCAACGCAAGGCCGCGGCCGCCGACGCGAAGACGCAAGCCGAAGTTGCCGCGCGTGCCTACGCGGCGCAGAAGGCGCAGGCGGCCGCGCTGGAGCAGACCATCAAGACGAGCCAGGCCGAGCTCGATGCCGCGCAGAGCCGGCTCGCCGACCTGAACAATCAGCGCGCGGCCTACCTCGCGTACAAGGCAGAACAGGCTCGGCTCGCGCGCATCCGCGCCGAGCGCGAGCGCCGTCAACGCGAGGCCGCGGCAGCGGCGGCGGCAGCTGCGCGCGCAGCCGCCCGCAACCACGGTTCCGGCGGGGGCGGCGGTTCCTCAGGCGGATGGAGCACCGGCGGCTCGGCGCCCTCGGGCGGAAGTTGGACGGCGACCAAGGGCCGGCGCGCAGCAGACCGGGCACTGAGCCAGCAGGGCGTTCCGTACGCCTGGGGCGGTGGCGGAGCGGACGGCAAGAGTCAGGGTTACTGCGTGCCGAGTGCCGGCGCACCGGACGACTGCAATTTCGTCGGCTTCGACTGCTCCGGTCTGGCCATGTACGCCTGGGGCCGGAACTGGAACCATCTCGCGTCCGACCAGTACCGACAGGCCGGCCACTATCACCCGCCGCTCAACAAGCTGAAGCCCGGCGACCTGCTGTTCTGGAGCGACGGCGGGGAGTCGTCCATCCACCACGTCGCGATCTACATCGGTAATCAGGAGATCGTCCAGGCGCCGCAGAGCTACGACGTCGTGCGGGTGACCAGCATGTGGGCTCCGGGACCGATCTGGGGAACGACGCGTCCGCTCACCTGATCTCCGCGTAGCCTCGGACGGGTGAGCGATCAAGTGAGCCCGGCCGGCGTGCTCCGCGACCGGTTCGGCCGGGTCGCCACTGACCTACGCATCTCGCTCACGGACCTGTGCTCGCTTCGTTGCACCTATTGCATGCCGGCCGAGGGGCTCGACTGGCTGACCAAGGCCCAGCGGCTCAGCGACGACGAGTTCCTCCGGCTGGCCACCCTGTTCGTCCGACTCGGTGTGCGCTCGGTCCGGCTGACCGGCGGCGAGCCGCTCGTCCACCCG
>JAVHVD010000441.1:0-10721 GCA_032160745.1 Pseudonocardiales bacterium | reverse complement strand
GCGGCCGAGCGCGTCGCGTCCGCAGCAGCACTCGCGCCGTCCGGGCAACCCGCGCAACCGCGGTGGCTCCGGGTCGCGCAGCGGCCACTCGTCGGGCAACCGCGGCCGCCGCTCTTCCTGATCACGTTTCCTCCGGACGCGACGAGGCCGCAGTGCAGTGGCTGCCGTCGAGTGCCGAACCGAGCCCCCGGACCCGTAGGTCGAAGTGCGCCGATAGCTCTCCGCCTTGGTGGAGCGGGCTCGGCATGGCGGGCCGCCGGAAATTTGGCCGGCGCACTCTGACCGCCAGGAGATCGCGCACCGCCCTGTGTCGATGTGGCGGCCCAGAGATCGTCGTAGACGCGGCGGGGCCAACCGGGTCCCCTCATGATCGGATGTGGGAATGGCCAAGTACCTGGTGCTCATCTACGGCGACGCGAAGACGTGGGCCGACGCGTCGGAGGCATGGCAACGAGAGAACTCGGCCGGGCACGAGGCCTTCAACGCGGCCGCGGGTTCGGCGGTCCTCGGCGGCAACGAGCTGCAGCCGGCGACTCAGGCCGTCACCCTGCGAGTGAATTCCGCCGGACGCCCGACGCCGACCGACGGCCCGTTCCTCGAGACCAAAGAGGTGCTCGGCGGCTACTACCTGCTCGAAGCCGCCGATCTGGATGCCGCCATCGAGCTCGCCGGCCGGATCCCTGAGGCCTCGGCCCCGTCCAGCGCAGTGGAGATCCGGCCCGTCAAGGATCGGTGACGCGAAGGCGTCATCCCGCAACGGCGTCGAGGCGCTGCAAGAGGTCATGCGCGGCGAGCTCGATCGCCTTGTGCCGCCATTCCGAGGCGCGGTACACGCAGGCGATCAGCGCGGTGCGGTGCACCCGGCGCAGATCGCCGTAGACGAATGCGTACCGCGCCTTCGTCTGGTCCTTCGCTCCTTCGGTCAGCCCGAGATGCCAGGCCGCGTACTCGTCCCAGGAGTGCGACTCGAGATACGCGTTCTGCTCCTCGGCGCCGGGCTGGGACACGCCCCAATCACTGTTGAGCACGTACTGTCGCGCGTCGATCAACCGGCAGGCGTTCGCGACGGCAGCGGGATTGACCGCGTAGGACGACACCCCTACTCGGCCTCGGCCCGCCGCTCGGCGCCGGTCTCCTCTTCATAGCCGACGTCCTGCCCGGCGACCCGGCCGACGTACTCGTCGTCCGGCGTGGTTCCAGTCGTACTGCCCTGATCCGGTTTGGCCGGGTCGGGCACGCCACCAGTGTCACGCGCGTCGACGCGCTCTGCATCACCCTGCACGTCCGGTTCCGCTCTCCTGTCACCCATGGTGGAGACCTTCCCCGCTTCGACCGGTCGCCTACCGACGGCGCTGGCTCGGCTGCAGGCCCGCGGGCAGCTCGGCGGTGTGCACGACATGCAGCCGTTGAGTCGGACGGGTCAGGGCGACGTAGAGATCGTTGAGGCCGCGGGCGGATTCCGCGACGATCGCGGCCGGTTCGACCAGGACGACCGCGTCGAACTCCAGCCCCTTCGCGCCGGCCACGGTGAGGACGGAGACCGGCGCGCCGAGTGCGTCGGAATCGGCCGTCACCGCACCATCCGGCAGGGCCTGGGCCACCGCGGCCGCGGTGGCGTCGTGTCCGCTCCGCGGCGTGATCACGGCGACGGTGCCCTCACCGGCCGTCCGCCACTCCCGTTCGACGATCGCAGCCAGCTCAGCCGAGCCGAGGACACCGTCGGCGAGGTGGGAGAACTCCGGCTCGTAGCGGCCGACGCGCGCCGAGGCCGGCGCCCGGACGCTCGATCCGCCTGCCGCCAGCACCGCGGCGGCGAGATCCATGACCTGCTGCGGGGTCCGGTAGTTGACGGTCAGCTCCGCCTCGGTCCAGCGGTCGCCCACGTGGGGGCTGAGGACGTCGGCCCAGCTGCGGGCACCGGCGGCCGAGCCGGTCTGCCCGACGTCACCCACTACCGTGAACGAGCGGGCCGGGCAGCGACGCATCAACAGCCGCCACGCCATCGGCGACAGTTCCTGCGCCTCGTCGACGACGATGTGGCCGTACGCCCAGCTGCGGTCGCCCTCGGCCCGTTCCGCGACGCTGCCGAACGAACCGCCGCCCGTGTAGCGCCCGGCCAGGTCCTCCGCGGTCTGGAACTCGCTGCCGCCGAAGGTCTCCTGGACATCGCGGGCGTAGTCGACCTCGGCCTTGCGCTGCGCCTCGTCCAGGGCACGCACCCCAGGCTGCGCGGACTCGTCGTCGCCCAGCAGCTCCGCCGCCTCGTCCAGCAGCGGAACGTCGGCAGTGGTCCATGGAGCGGAACGCTCACGTCGCAGCAGCGAGCGCTCGTCGCGGCTCAGACCTCGGGCGGCCTCGCCGAGGCGGTCGGGATCGGCGTACAGGTCCCGCAGTAACCGCTCCGGCGAGATGGGTGGCCAGCACAGGTTGACCTCGCGCCGCACGTCGACCGATTCGTAGAGGTCGGCCATCAGGCGAGCGCGGGTCTCTTCCTCCAGCTCGACGCCGCGCGCGGACGCGAGTGCTTTCAACAGATCGCGCAACACGTCGGTGACGAACGTGCGGCGGGCGACGTTGTGCGGCGCCCGCGTTCGCCGCGCGTGGTCACGCGCATCGCGGACGTGGCGCGGCTGCAGTCGGATCGTCGTGCCGTCGACGTCCAGCGGCCGACCGGACTGGATCGTGCGCTGTCGCCGCTTGACCGCTTCGGTGAGGACGTCGACCATCCGCAGATCGCCTTTGAGCGCCACCACGTCGTCCGGCTCGGTGGCCGTGGCGATGACACCGGGGTACAACTCGCCGGGCGTCGCCGTGACGACGGCATCCGCCTCGCCGAGCGCGGGCAGGACCTGGTCGATGTAGCGGAGGAACACCCGATTAGGGCCGACCAGCAGTACGCCGGACCGGGCGATCCGCTCGCGGTTCGCGTAGAGGAGGAAAGCCGTACGGTGCAGGGCCACCGCGGTCTTGCCCGTCCCGGGGCCACCCTGGACCACCAGCACACCGGGCAGCGGGGCGCGGATCACCGCGTCCTGATCGGCCTGGATCGTCGCGACGATGTCCCGCATACGGGTGCTGCGAACCGCGTCGAGGCTGGCAAACAGGGCGCCCTCGCCGACGACGATGTGGCCGCCGTCGACGCCAGCGGCCTCGAAGCCGACGAGGTCGAGCACCTCGTCCTGCACACCGGTCACCCGCCGGTTCTCCGTCGCGATCTGCCGTCGGCGCAGGACGCCGCTGGGGCGGGCCGCCGTGGCTTGGTAGAACGGCTCGGCGGCCGGCGCGCGCCAATCGACCAGCAGCTCCTGGCGCGCCTCGTCGGAGATTCCGATCCGGCCGATGTAACGGCGCCGCCCGTCGGCCAGATCGAGGCGGCCGAAGCACAGGCGTTGCTCGACGTTCTGCAGGGTGCGTACCCGTTCGCCGTAGAGCCGCATGAACGCGTCCCGCTCGGTCCGCGCCCCAGGGGTCCCCACGGTGCCGCTGCGGGCGGTGCGGTCGAGGTGTTGCTTGGCTTGTTCGAGCAGCGCGTCGCGCTCGGTGTAGAGGCGGGTGATGTGGGCCTGCTCGATCGCGATCTCGCTGCGCAGGGTGTCCGACGTCGGCGCGTCGGGCGCCGTCTCGTGCTCGATGATTCGCTCCTCTTGAGCTGGGCCCCGGTCAGCCGTGAGACGGATGCGATACGAACGCCGGTGATCTGACCGCACTCCAAGCTAGCAAGTGACCGGTCCGGGGCTCAGCGCTCGAGCAGGCCGGCCACGATCACGCCGTCGGCCACGTCGGCCAACTTGCGGTTCCGCTTCTGGCTCACTCGCTTGAGCGCCTCGAAGGCCTGCTGCTCGGTCACGGCCTCCCGGGTCATCACAATGCCCATCGCCATCCCGATCCGGCGGCACGAATGGAGGGCGATCTCGAGGTTCACCGACTTGTCGTGGTCTCTCGCTGCCTGATAGGCGACAGCGGCATGCGCGGCGAACATCGCCGCGAACGCCTCGGACCGCTCGGTGAAGGCCGAGGTCGGCTCGGCGTACAGGTTCAGCGCTCCGAGGGTGTCGCTGTCCAGGAACAGCCGTTCGGCGAGCATGCTGCGGATCCCGGCACTGCGCACCACTCGACTCGTGAACTGCGGCCAGCGACGCTCCTTGCTCAGGTCGTGGGTCATGAACGACTCGTGCTCGCGAATCGCGTCGAGGCATGGCCCCTGACCCGTCTCGTACTGCATGCAGTCGATCAACGCGGGGACGTCGCTGCTGGCGGCCACGGTGGTGAAGCTGTCGCCCCGCACGAGGGTGACGGCGGCGTGCTCGGCACCGTCGACGGCACCGACGGCAAGTCGACAGATCGCGTCGAGGGTGGCCTGCGTGGACACGGCCGAGTGCAGGGACCGAGCCACCCCTACAAGATCCTCGGCGACGTGACTCTCGTGGGATATCCGCGTCACTGGCCGCCGTCCTTCCTGCCGCGCCGTTCTCGCACGGCGGACCGAGCCGCGAACCGGCCGGCCACGGCGAGGCCGACCTTACGCGCGTCGATGGCCCGCGGACGGCCATATAGGTGCGCGGCTCGCTAATAACTCGCGCCGGTTCACGCCTACCTCATATTGGCGTTACGGTCGTTACGTCGTAACCACCTCTGATCAATTTCACACGGAACGAACAATGCCTTGACCCGGTCGGTTTGCGGATACGTAGAGGCCGCCGTGCGGCCCGGATTATCGGACCTTGAGGCCGCTCACGAGCCGATTCCGGCGATGCATTGACAGGTTTCCTATTCAACGCGCGAATGCTAACGGCCGGTGCTACCTTGCCCGCGAGGCTGCAATTACTGAGGTCCTAGAAATGACCACCGTCATTCCAAGATGATCAATTCAGTGAAAATTGCAGCACTAACTCCCGGGGGGGACCCGACAATGGGCAAACACACTGCACGGCGAGGATCTCGCAGGTGGATGGCCGGCGCATCGGCCGCGACGCTCGTCGCCGCAACAATCGCCGTCGTGGTTCTCCCCGACGCGGGCGCGACCACCGCGGGCTCGCTGCCCGGAGGCACCTCGCTTTCCGTCGGGATCACCTCGCCGACCGAAAGTCAGACCTATCCGGCCGGGTCGTCGGTGACGGTCAACGGGACGGCGGACATCGGGACCGCCAACACGTCCCCCAACACCGCGCTCGTGACCGTCATCGACAACTCGGGCAGCACGCAGAACAACGGCGGCGCGTGCGGCAACCCCAACGGCGACGCCACGGCCAACGATGTCCTCGACTGCGAGATCGCCTCTGCCGTCAACCTGAACACAGCGGCAGCCGGCACCGGGACTGCCATCGCCGAAACGGGCACCGTGGTCTTCGCTACAGCCGCGGTGATCGGCGACGTCGGTCCGGCCGCAGGCGACCAGACGCGAACCGCGCCGGCGACCGATAACAACGGCAACGGCAAGGCCGACATGGCTGACGTGTTCGGCTCGATCGACCGCAACCACGTCGGCCTCTTCACCAGCAAGGCAGTCACCGGAAACACGAACTTCGCTGATGCGATCTCGAAGTCGACCACCGTACTCAGCGGCAGCACGCAGCCGCACAAGATCGTCGTCTTCATGTCGGACGGCACGGCCAACGTAGGCGGGTCGGTCAACGGCCCGCTGGCCGCCCGGCCGTCCGGCACCGTCATCTACACCTTCGCCGTGGGCTCCGGGTCCAGCTGCACCGCGAACCCGAGCGGGCTCGGCAGCCTGCAGCAGATCGCGACCGCAACTGGCGGCACCTGCACGGTCGTGACGAACCCGAGCTTGCTGCCGGGCGTCCTGCCGACCGTCATCTCGCCATCCCTCACCTCGCTGACGCTCTCGGTCGACGGCGGTTCGCAGACCGCCATCACGAACGTGACCCCGGCGCTACCGATCGCCGGTCCCGGCTCGGTCAGCTACACCGTGGCGACCGGCGCGCTCGCGGTTGGCACCCACTCGCTCTGTGTCAGTGCGAACGGCACCGACTCCGGTGGGCCCGGCAGTGTGACGGAATGCCACAACGTCGTCATCAGCCCGTACCCCGTGACGATCACCGCCCTGCCGCAATCAAAGGTGTACGACGCGGCTGATCCGACGTTCACCTACTCGGTGTCCGGCCTCCAGCCCGGCGACTCGCTGACGACGAACCCGACCTGCGCCGCGGTGAACCCGCACATCAATGTGGGGACCTACGCGATCAATTGCTCCGGCGCCGCCGCGTCGAGCAAGTACGCGATCACCTACGCGTCTTCGACACTCACGGTGACGCCCAAGCCCATCACCGTCACCGCCGACAGCTTCAGCAAGAACTACGGTGCGGCCGACCCGGCATTCACCTACCACGTCACCGGTCTTGTCGGCAGCGACGCCGTGACCGTGCAGCCAACCTGCACAGCGGCCAACCCGCACGTCAACGTTGGCAGCTACCCGATCAGCTGCACCGGGGCGAGCGCGGGCCCGAACTACACGATCAGCTATGCCTCCGGGACGTTGACCGTGGGCCAAGCGACGGTCACGATCACCGCCGACAACAAGACGAAGGTGTACGGCGCGGCCGACCCGGCGTTCACGTACTCCGTCAGCGGGCTGCAGAACGGTGACCCGCTCACCAGTAACCCGACCTGCTCCGTCCCGGCTTCACACGCGAACGTCGACAGCTACTCGATCACCTGCACAGGCGCTGACGCCGGCACCAACTACATCGTCACGTACCTGCCCGGCACGCTCACTGTCACCCCGGCGACCGTGACGATCACCGCTGACTCGAAGTCGATCACCTACGGCCAGCCCGACCCGCCGTTCACCTACACGGTGTCCGGGCTGCAGCCGGGCGACGGCCTGACGTCGAACCCGACCTGCGGAGTGAGTGGAGCGCACACGGCAGCCGGCAGCTATTCGATCACCTGCTCCGGAGCGGCCGCAGGTAGCAACTACACGATCAGCTATGTCCCAGGCACTCTCACCATCAACAAGGCCGCGGTCACCATCACCGCCCAGAACCAGAGCAAGACCTACGGCGACCCGGACCCGGCGTTCACCTACACGGTCAGCGGCCTGCCGGCCGGTGCCGAACTCGTCACCAACCCGACGTGCGGTGTCGCGCCGACCCACGTGAACGTCGGCGGCTACCCGATCACCTGCTCGGGCGCCGACGCCGGCGGCAACTACACGATCACTTACGTCCAAGGGACGCTGACCGTTACCACGGCCGCAGTCACCATCACCGCCCAGAACCAGAACAAGGTGTACGGAACGGCCGACCCGGCCTTCACCTACGGGGTGACCGGGCTGAAGACCGGCGACAGTCTCACGACCAACCCCACGTGTTCGGTGGCCGGGCCGCACGCAAACGCCGGCACCTACCCGATCACCTGCAGCGGCGCCGACGCCGGTGGTAACTACACGGTCGCCTACGTCGCGGGCACGCTGACGGTCACCAAGGCGACCGTGACCATCACCCCGGTCAACCAGACCAAGCCGGCCGGCGGCGCGGACCCGGCGTTCACCTACACCGTCACCGGCCTGGTCAGCCCGGACACGTTGCTCACCAACCCGACATGCGGCGTCGCTGGCCCGCACTCGACGGTCGGGACGTATCCGATCACCTGCAGCGGCGCCGACGCCGGCGGGAACTACACGATCACCTACGTCACCGGAGCGATGCTCACCGTCGTCAAGGCGACGCCGGTCATCGCGACCACACCATCACCGTCGGTTCCGGCTGGTGGCCTCGTCTCCGACTCGGCAAAGCTCACCGGTACCGGTTCACCGACCGGCACGGTCACGTTCCGGCTCTACGGTCCGGGCGACACGACCTGTGAAACAGCCATCGCAACCAGGACGGGGACGCTCGCCGGCGGAGTCGCCGGTTCCGGCAACGTGGCGACCGGCGCACCGGGTACCTACCGGTGGACCGCCACCTATCTCGGCGACGCCAACAACAACGGCGCGGTATCCGGTTGCGGCGCCGAACTGGTGGTCGTCACGGCGCAGACGCTGACCGGGCGGGCCTACGGGCTCGGGATTTCGGCCAGCCTGCTCGGTGCTGTCCTGCTCAACATCATCCCGATCCCGGACACGGGCCACATCAGCACGACGGGCTCGACCACCACGGGCACCCCGTGTGTTGCCTCGATCGCGGGCCTGGTCGGAGTCGCCGCGGTGTGCGCCAACGTCACGACAGTCGGCACCTTCCCGGCCCGGTCGACGGCCAACGCATCAGTGGCTGCGGCGACCATCGGCATCCCGACGATCCCGGTCATCCAGGTGTCGGCGGTGCAGTCGACGTCGACGACGAGCTGCGCCGGTTCATCCGGGTCGACCACCATCGCCTTCCTGAAGGTGGGGGGCACGGTGATCATCGCCAAGCCGACGCCGATCGCGCCGAACTCGACAGTGAACGTGGGCGTCGTGAAGCTGGTGCTGAACGAGCAACTGCCCTTCAGCACTCCGGACAAGGGGCTCACCGTGAACGCCATTCACGTGCGGGTCTCCGCTCTCGGCCTGGCGGCGGTGAACATCGTTCTCGCCAGCTCGGAGAGCGACATCGGCAACTGCCCGTAGAACGCAGCTGAGCAGCACCCTCGACCGCATCGCGACGGAGCAACCGTCGCGATGCGGTCGAGTCGTCTCAGCAGCTGATCACACGGCGCAAGTGCGATTCTTCGGATGCACGACGGCGGTCCCGCCTGCGGCACATCGCCGCGGCGCACTTCCCTGCGATTCGTCCGATTCATGCCGCAATCCGGCCGACTCTTCTCTATTCGGACATCTGCGCATATGTTGTCGGCCTGCGCGCCCGCGCGACACCCTCTACCGAGGAGAACATCGATGAACCGACCCACGCCGGCGAGACTCGCCGCAACAGCCGTCCTGGCCGCCACGGTGGCGGTGTCGTTCTCGCCGCCGGCGGTGGCGTCGCCCGCTCCGGCCGCGTCGTCGGGAATGTTCGCCGCGCTGCAGCGCGACCTCGGCCTGAGCGCCGACCAGGCGAGGACGCGCCTGGCCCAGGAGGCGAAGGCGAACTCGGTGCTGACCGGACTGCGTTCGCAGCTCGGCCGCAGCTTCGCCGGCGCCTGGTTCGACAGCGCATCAGGCAAGCTCGTCGTCGCGGTCACCGACGCACTGCAGACCCCCGAGATCCGCGCGTCAGGTGCGAGCGCTCGGGTCGTCTCGCGTAGCGCGGCGCAACTCGACCGGCAGAAGGCCACGCTCGATCGGGCCCAGAGCAGCGCACCGAGCTCGGTGACCGGCTGGTACGTCGACACGACCACCAACGCCGTCGTGGTGTCGGTGCTGCACGACAACCCGGCCGGCATCGCGTGGGCGAAGAGCAGAGGCGCCCGGACCGTGTCGGTCGCTGCGGCGCCGCACCCGCTGTGGAACCTCATCGGCGGGCAGGCGATTCAAAATTCTCAAGCACGGTGCTCGATCGCGTTCAGTGCTCGCTCGACCACTGCTCGCTACATCCTGACGGCCGGACACTGCGGTGAGCTCGGCGGCACGTGGAGCGGCTCCGGCGGCACGATCGGCACGGTGGCCGCCTACAGCTTCCCGGGCGACGATTTCGCGACTATTCGCGTGTCGTCCTCGTCCGCGGTGCAGACCGCGCTGGTCGACCGGTACTCAGCCGGCAGCGACGTGACCGTCGCCGGCTCCAGCGTGGCCGCCGTCGGATCCAGCATCTGTCGGTCGGGCTCCACGACCGGATGGCACTGCGGCACCGTCCAGGCGAAGAACCAGACCGTGAACTACGGCGGCGGCGACATCGTCTCCGGCCTCACGCGCACGACCGTGTGTGCCGAGCCGGGCGACTCCGGCGGTGCGTTCGTCTCGCCCAACGGAGCGACGCGCGTGCAGGCGCAGGGCATTACGTCCGGCGGTTCGGGGAACTGCCGCACCGGGGGGACGACGTTCCACCAGCCGGTCAACGAGGCGCTCAGCCGGTACGGCCTGACCCTGGTGACCGGCTGAGGTCGGGCACCTCCGAACCCTGGTTGTGTCGTCGCTGCGCACTCGCCTAAGCGGTGAATTGCAGGTCTTGCCGGTGGTGTGCGGTATTGCGGATGGGTCTTCGTTCGGGGTCGATCCAGGGTGGCGGTAAGCCGATGCGGTGCCAGGTGTAGCCCGCGTACGCGACCGAGACGCTCCACTCGGCTTCGTCGCAGGATGGCGGGCACCGGGGGACCAGCGGGATGAGGGACAGGGTGTCGTGACCGGTGATCTTGTAATGGAACGTGACCTTGTCGATGATGAGGGTGTCGGTACCTTGCAGCCGGTAGTGCCCATCGTCGACCTGCTGGCCCGTCGCATCGCGGGAACCGAAGGAGCCGCCGACGGTGAAGAAGTGTGAGTGCAGACGCGGCGTGGCGCCCGCGCACGGGTGGGCTGGGTCCTTGATCTGGGACTCCTCGGTCACGCCAGGAACCCACCCATCGCCGGCTACGGCATGGATGACCCGCTGTTGCAGGCCTGCTCGCTTCAAGACGCCTTCCAGTTCGGAGCATGTCTGCCTTCGCTGCCACTCCCCGACGAGTTCGGGCTGAGCCGGCGTCGGCGGTGTTGAGGATGTCGGCTGCGCGGAGGACCTCGAGGGCGTGGGCAGGGCGACGCTACCGGCGGTCGATCCGGTGCTTCCACTTGAGCAGCACGCGGAGCCACCCAGCAGGGTGGCGCCGCACAGGCCGTTCGTAAGTCGGGCGCCGGCGCGCTCCCTTCT
>JAVHVD010000440.1:0-5635 GCA_032160745.1 Pseudonocardiales bacterium | reverse complement strand
GCGCGGCATCCTGACCGCCGCCGCCGAGCAGGATGTCGGCGGTGCTCGGCAGCGGATCGCCGACACTGACCGGCACCACGGTGACCGGCAGCCCGCGCCACTGCAGCCGTTTGCGCAGCACCATGACATTGCCGGTGTCGCCGTAGATGTTCATCTCGCGCGGGTACAGGTGCACGAGCGTTAGTGGCCGCGTCACGTCCCAGCCCAACCGGTCATGCGGCTGCTCCGATGCGCTCGAGGACGCTGTGCAGCTCCCACATCGCGGTGTACGTGCTGAACACCACCACCCGGGATTCGGGCGGGACCGCCGCGACCGCCGAGCGCACCGCCTTCTCGAGGTCCGGCTCGATCTCATCGACGGCGACCTCGTCGTAGCGCAGCCGCACGGCCATGTCCGCCGCCCGGGTGCCGGCCGTCGAGCGGCGGCTGGGCAGCGGGGCGAGCGCGCTGAAGTCGACGTCCCACAGCCACGAGACGTCGCGCCCGTCGGCGTAGTCGTCGTTGATCGCCACCACCACTGCATCCGGTGCGCCCGCGTCGAGCGTGCGCAGCGTCTGCCGGAAGCCGGCCGGGTTCTTCACGAGCTGGAGGGTGACCTGCCGTCCGTCGACGGTGAAGGTCTGGCCCCGGCCGAAGGCCGGCGAGACCTTCACCAGCCCGGTGGCGACGGTGGCGGCGTCGAACCCGAACGTCAGGGCCAGCGCCGCCGCCCCACAGGCGTTCTGCGCGTTGTGCGGGCCCTCGGCCCGGAGCACGACGTCGTGATCGACGCCGTCGATGCGCAGGGTGGCCGAGGGATGGGTCGGCGCCGGCAGTGTCTGCAACTCGACTACGGCCCGGGTCCCGGACACGTGCACCGGTCCGCCGTAAAGCTCCTCGTCGTTGGGGAAGAGTTCGCGCAGCGCGGGCGCCACGCCGTAGTAGGACACCGCGGCCGGGGTGACGGACGCCAGCGCCGCAATTCGCTCGTCGTCCCGGTTGAGCACGACGTGCCCCGTGGTCGCCGCGGCCACCTTGCCGAGGAGCCGGGCGGTGGTGTCGATCTCGCCGAACCGGTCCAGCTGGTCGCGCATGACGTTCAGCAGCAGCGCGCGGCGCGGCGTCACCCGCTCGACGAAGCGCACCGCCCAGGCCTCGTCCAACTCGAAGACGGCCACGTCGTACGGGAGCCGTCCCGCCCACGACGCGTGCTCGACGGTGGCGGTGATCGCGCCGCGGACGAAGTTCGAACCGGTGTCGTTCGTGAGCACCCGCAGCCGCTCACCGAGCAGAGTGGCCACCATCTTGGTGGTGGTGGTCTTGCCGTTGGTGCCGGACACCACGACGACGCCCTCGGGTAGCCGGGCCAGCGCCTTGGCGAGGTACCGCGGGAAGACCTTCTCGACGACGAGGCCGGGCAGCGCGTTGCCGCGCCGGCCCATCGCGCGCAGCGCCAGCAGGGTGAGCTTCCCGAGCCACACCGCCGCCACGTTCATGAGCGCAACGGTACCCAGCACGGCACTTGGCCCCCGGGCGGCGGGACACGCCGCCGCGTTCGCCGCCCGGGGGCCAAGCTTCAGAGCGGTGGCTCAGCCGTAGGCCTGCAGCCACTTCGGGTTGGGGCTGCCGACGCCCGTCGTCAGGTCGTAGCCCGGAGTCGTCTGCAGGCTGCTGTCCTGATCGAAGGTACGGACCGAATACAGCAGTCCTCCCGAGGCGTTCTCGCCGTTGGCAAAGTCCACCCGAACGTCGCCGGCCTCCGGCGGACTGCCGAGGACATCGGTGAATGCGACGCCTCGTTTGGCGTAGATCTGCGGGTTGAGCAGGCCGACGCCGTGCCCGGCGTGCTGCAGGGTCAGTGCCGTCATGCCCGCGAACAACGGCGAGGCAAGGCTTGTCCCACCGAGGCGGTACTCGTCGTAGTAGACGCCGTCGGAGAACGTCTGCGTCAAACCGACGAGCATGCCTGTGTTCGGGTCGGCGTCCAGGCCGACGTCGGGCACCTGCCGGTACGGGCTGGTGGTGACGCCGTTCTGGTAGGACGGCCGGTTGAACAGCGCCGAGCTGCCGCCGCCGGCGCCGTACAGGTAGCCGACGTCGGTCCACGAGTTGCCGTTCGCCGAGAGCGAGTACTTCTCGGTGCCCCACCCGGTCTGGAAGCTGATGCTGCCGTTGGCGCCGATGCCGGTCGACGTACCGCCGACACTCGTCACGTACGGGTCAGATGTCGGGTAGTCGGCCTGCTTGATGCCGCTGTTCTGCACCTCGTCACCGTTGTCGCCCGAGGAGAACATGAAGCTGATCCCCTGCAGGGCACCCTGGATGAAGACCGCCTCGTAGGCGGCAACGTTGTCGGCGGTCTCGGCCTCCTCGAGGTCACCCCACGAATTCGAGACGAGCTGCGAATCGTTGTCGTCCACGACCCGGGCGAGCGTGTCCAGGAAGTCGGCGTCGTAGCAGCTGGCCGACGCGTAGTAGTGGATCCGCGCGCGCGGCGCCATGGCGTGGACGGCCTCGACATCGAGGCTCTCCTCGCCGTACCAGCCCGACGGGCCGCAGTCGGCCTGCTTGGTGAACTTGGCCGGCGTGGTCTGGATCAGCTGGCCCGGCGCGTAGCTGCCGTCACCGTGGTTGACGGCATAGCGCTGCGCATCGGCCGCGATTGTCGGCGCCGCGTAGGCGTCGGTGATCGCGACCGTCACTCCACTGCCGTCGAGAGGCGTCGACCCCTCGTAGGCGGCCCGGAACTGCGGCCCGGTGTAGCCGCAGGGCGCGTAGGACAGCGTCTTGCCCTTGAACTTCGGCAGCGGCGTGTGGAAGTCGGCCTGGTAGGTCGCCTTCACCTGTCCGTAGTAGATCGAGCAGGGGTGCCCGTTGCGGAATCCGGCCGGCGGCGGGGCCGGCGGGGTCTTCGATGTGGTGGCCGGCTTGGTCAGCTGCGGCGTGGTGTCGAGCCCGGACACGGTCAGCACGGACGAGGCCAGGTCGGCCGGAACGGTGAGCGAGGACGCGGGCGCCTGAACGGCCTTGCCGTTGTGGTTGTACCGCTCGATCTGGGCGCCGAAGGCCTTCTCGGCCGCCTTCACGTTGCCGGTAACCGTCACGTAGCGGTTGCCGGCCGCGGTGCCGGTGACCTTGAGACCGGCAGAGGACAGGAAGGACGAGACAGCGCGGACGGTCGCCGAGGTCGGCGCGAACTGCGACCGGTATTGCGCGGCGGTGAGGAACTTCTGGTAGTTGGCGCTACCTGGCGTCGCCATCGAATTGGCCAACTGCGCCGCGGCGGCCAGACCGCCGCGCGGAGCCAAGTACACGCGGGCGCTCACCGCGGCCGAGGAGCTCGCCGATCCCAGATGCTTGGCGTGTGTGGTCCAGGCCGGCTTGGTGTGCGGGACCGCTTTGGGTGCCGGTGCCGGTGCGGCGCCGGCCGGGCCGGCCGCTGCCACCGCCGCGGCCAACACCGTCGCTCCGGCCAGCGCGGCCGCCGTGATCTTGCGTTTGTGCATGCGTTCCTCCGTGTAATAAACGAGTGCGCCCACGGGGTCACCGTCAACGGGCACGAACCTCGAACCTAGATCGGAACGGCGGACCGCTGCCGGGGGATATGTGTCCCCTTCCTGCATGGCACATAGTGCCCAGTAACACCCGAAGTCAGGCACCCGGGCGTCAGGCACCTGAATTCGGGCATTTGGCGCCCGGCTCCGCGATCAGCAGGCCGCTGTCGTTCTCCGGGTCGAGTACCGGTAGGTGACGCTGCCGTGGACGAAGCGATTCCGTCGGCCGTCGGTGACGGCGTACTCGTCGGTGGTCGGATAGCCGAGACACGAGACCTGATAGCCCATTGACCGGTACTTGTTGAGGATCGCTCCGTAGACGAGGTGCGCTCCGGTCGATGACGACCAGAAGATGCTGCGCCCGCCCGTGTACAGCTCGGAGTATCCGCCGCTCGTCCTGCGGACATCCGTCGTGGGAAGGCCGTAGCGGGACGGGCCGCCGGCCGCGAGGTACTTGGTGAGGATCGGGCCGTCGAGCCAATGCGCGCCATAGGTCGCGGTCCAGTAGATCCGCCCCTTGCTGAAGTAGGACGCGCGCCCACCGGTGACGAGCACCTCGTCGGTGGTCGGGAACCCGGCGTGCGCGACGGCGCCGCCGAGACGGTACTTCTCGAGGATCCGGCCGTGCACTTCGTGGGCTCCGGTGGTGGCGCTCCAGTAGATCCGTCCGCTGCTGAAGTTGCGCGCCCGCCCACCGGTGACGTCGTACTCAGCTGACGCCGGATTGCCCAGCAGGGACCCGGCTCCGCCCAGGGCGGCGTACTTGAGGCCGATCTGTGTGTCGTACCGGGCGGTGAGCGTGAGATCGCTGTCCGGCATGGTGAACGCGTGCGCCGCCGCGTCGTTGTCGCTCCAGCTGTGGAAGGTCCAGTACGCGGACGTGATGGGCGCATCGACCTGCACCGCCGACCCCGCGACCACCTGCTGCGACGTGGTGGTTTCTCCGTTGATGGCGAGCGCCACCGGGCTGTTCACCGCGAGGGTGTGCAGCGTGGGCTTCGCCTCGTAGGTGGCACTCGCCGTGGCGCCGTGGGAGTCGGTGGCGTGCACGGTGATCACCATGATGGTGTCCGACCCGTGGTCGGTGAACGGCTCGCTGTAGGTCGCCGACGTGGTCGTGGCGTCGGGATGGAGGTGGCAGCTACCGGCGAAGGGGCAGTGCCGCAGGGCGGTGCTCCAGCTGACCGGAAGGGGCCCGTCCTCGGCGTCGACGGCCGTCGCGTCGAGGTCCACCCGGTCGCCGACCGCGTAGGTGCGCGGAGCCGGCGGAGCGAAGCTGAGCTGCGGGGTGGCGTTCGCGGGATAGACCGTGGCCGTCGAGGTACCGAGCGTCCCCAGTTGATCGTGCACCGTCAACGTCACGGTCACCGGGTCGCTGCTCGAGTAGGTGTGCGTCACCGTCGCATCGGGTGCGCTCGTACCGTCGCCGAGGTCCCAGCTGTAGGTGAGCGAGTCGCCGTCCAAATCGTAGGACGAGCCGGCGTCGAAGGTGACCGTCCGGGTGGCGGCGTCCGTGGCGGACGTGAACTGAGCGACCGGCGGTCGGTTCCCTGCGGTGTACACCAGCCGTTCGACGGTGCCGCCGACGAGATCTGCATAGGTCACGTCCCGGTTCGGCCCGGGATGAAACGCCACGGGTCCCCCGACCTCGATCCCGAATCCGCCGGCCTCCGGGGCGCGGGTGAGCCGGCCGGCGGCGTCGGTCGCCAGCGTCCACAGCTGGTGTCGCGTGTAGTCGCCGTAGAAATAGGAGTTCAGGTACACCTCGGGGTAGGCCCCGCCGGTGTAGTGCATGCCGCCCACGACCGCTGCGCCCGCGCCGGCGTGCGGATAACTCGTGATCGGCGGCTCAGCCGAACCCGCTGCGTACAGCGCCGCGCACACCGCATACGTCGAGAACGTGGTCTGCGCATTGCCCTCGTAGCAGGGCCACCCGCCGTTCATGCCGGGACGCACAGTGTCGATCTCCTCGACTGTGTTCCATCCGACGTCACCGAGGTGTGGGATTCCGGACCGCGGATCGAGATCGAAGCGGAACGGGTTCCGGAACCCGTACGCGTAGACGAGGCTGCGCCACGACTTCGGCGCGGACCCGGAATAGA
>JAVHVD010000439.1:0-2811 GCA_032160745.1 Pseudonocardiales bacterium | reverse complement strand
GCGATCTCGCTGTGTCGGCCGGCGATCCGGTGGTGCTGTTCGGGCCGGGGCGGAACGGTGAACCGACGGCGCAGGACTGGGCCGACGCGGTCGGCACGATCCACTACGAGATCGTCACGCGAGTCGGGCCACGGGTGCACCGGACGTACGTATGAGCGACGCTTGCGGAGCGATCCAAGGGGCCAGCACGCGAGGAACCACTCGCCGGGTGAAGCGGGGCCACCGGTGACGCTGGGGCCGATGAGGGGTCCTGGGCAGCCGGCTGGGCCGCGGGTGCCGGGCGGGTTCGGCCCGCGCGTGCGCCGACTGCCGACGGTCGAGGACACCCGCGCGCTGGGCCGCCGGCTGGGTGCGGTGTTGCGGGCCGGGGACCTGGTCGTGCTCAGCGGTCCGCTCGGTGCCGGCAAGACCGCGTTCGTGCAGGGCGTCGGCGCCGGGATGGGTGTGCAGGGGCGGATCGCGTCGCCCACCTTCGTCATCGCGCGGGTTCACCCGGCCGGGACACCGGACGGGGCGACCCTCGTGCACGTGGATGCCTACCGGCTCGCGTCGCTGGACGAGGTGGACGACCTCGATCTCGACGTCGACGCGCAGAGCTCGGTCACCGTCGTCGAGTGGGGCGCCGGGCTGGTCGAGCAGCTCGCCGACGCGCGGCTGGAGATCACGCTGGCGCGTGCGGGCGACTCCGACGAGCGCACCGCGACCCTCGTCCCGCGCGGCGGTGACTGGGCCACCCGTCTCACCGCCCTCGACTGAGTCGGGGAACTAGGCTGGGTCATCGTGCTCGTACTCGCGATCGACACCTCGTCACCGGCCGTGACGGCGGGCGTGGTGACGGTCGGCGGCGACGTGGCCCCCGCCGCCGAACGGACCGCCCTGGCCCCGCGCGGGCACGGCGAGCTGCTCGCGCCCAGCATCGCCGGCTGCCTCGACGACCTCGGCGTCGCGCCGGCCGACCTCGCCGCTGTTGTCGTCGGCACCGGGCCGGGTCCGTACACCGGGCTGCGGGTCGGCATGGTCACCGCCGCCACCTTCGCCGATGCGCTCGGCATCCCCGTCTACGGCGTCGGGTCACTGGACGCGCTCGGCGCCTCCTGCGCCGACGAGCCGTCCCTGCTCGTCGCCACCGATGCCCGGCGACGCGAGGTCTACTGGGCCCGGTACGAGCACGGGCGCCGGGTCACCGAGCCCGCGGTCGCCCGGCCGGGCGACGTCCCCCTCGACGGCGTCACCGCAGTCGCCGGCGCCGGGGGCGAGCTGTACGCGGACGCCTGGCCGCAGCTGGCCCGTCGCCTCGAGCGCTACCCCGACCCGCTCGCCCTGGTGCGCCTCGCCCGCGACCGGATCGTCGCGGGTGCGCCCACGGAGACGCTGAACCCGCTGTATCTCCGCCGCCCCGACGCGGTCGTCCCGGGCGCACCGAAGACGGTGACGCAGTGAACGCGACGCTCGTGGCCATGCGTCCGGCACACATCGACGCGCTGATGCGGTTCGAGCGCGAGATGTTCGGCACCGAGGCCTGGACGCGCGGCGGCTACCGCGCCGAGCTCGCCGACACCCGCTCCCGCCACTACGTCGCGGCCGAAGGACCGGCCGGCGAGCTGCTCGGGTGGGCGGGCGTGATGGTGGTCGGCGACGCCGCCGAGATCCTGACGGTCGGGGTGGTGCCGACCGCCCGGCGCACCGGGCTGGCCCGGCGGATGGTGCACGCCCTGCTCGCCGAGGCGCTCCGCCGCGGTGCGCGGGAGGCCTTCCTCGAGGTCCGGGTCGACAACGACCCGGCCCGAGCGCTGTACGCGAGCGAAGGTTTCGCCGAACTCGGGCGGCGGCGCGGGTATTACGACGGCGGCCGGGTCGACGCGGTCACCATGCGCAAGGTGCTCGACGAGGCGGGAACCGCATGACGATCGTGATGGGCATCGAGACGTCCTGCGACGAGACCGGCGTCGGCTTCGTGCAGGACGGGGTGCTGCTCGGTGACGCGCTCGCCTCCAGCATGGACGAGCACGCCCGCTTCGGCGGGGTGGTCCCGGAGATCGCGGCCCGCGCCCACCTGCAGGCGATGGTGCCGACCGTGCACGCCGCCCTCGACCGGGCCGGCATCGGGATGGGGGACGTGGGCGCGGTCGCGGTCACCGCCGGACCCGGGCTCGCCACCGCGCTGCACGTGGGGGTCGCCGCGGCCAAGGCCTACTCGCTCGCGCTCGGCGTCCCGCTCTACGGCGTGCACCACCTCGCCGGCCACGCCGCCGCGGACACGCTCGAACACGGGCCGCTGCCCGACCGCTCCGTGGCGCTCATCGTCTCCGGCGGGCACACGTCACTGCTGTTCGTCCGCGATCTCGTCCGCACGCCGATCGTCCACCTGTCCGACACGTTCGACGACGCCGCCGGCGAGGCGTTCGACAAGGTCGCCCGGCTGATCGGCCTGCCCTACCCGGGCGGCCCGTCCATCGACCGGGCGGCGAAGGACGGCGACCCCACGGCCATCGCGTTCCCGCGCCCGCTCACCGGCGTCAACGACCCGGAGCTCGGCTTCTCGTTCTCCGGGTTGAAGACCGCCGTGGCACGGTACGTCGAGAAGAACCCCGACGCCGACGTCAACGACGTGGCGGCGAGCTTCCAGGAGGCGGTGGCCGACGTGCTCACCGCCAAGGCGATCCGCGCCTGCCGGCAGCAGGACGTCGAGACGCTGGTCGTCGTCGGCGGCGTCGCGGCCAACAGCCGGATCCGTGCGCTCGCCCAGGAGCGCTGCGACGCGGCCGGCATCGAGCTGCGGATCCCTGCGATGCGGCTGTGCACCGACAACGG
>JAVHVD010000438.1:0-11344 GCA_032160745.1 Pseudonocardiales bacterium | reverse complement strand
GTCATGACCCGCCATCTGGGGCTCGGTTGACGAGCTCGGGTACCTGCGACCCGGCCTTCGCGGCGGTACGCGAGATCTTCGACGAGAGCCTGGCGAGCGGCGCCGACCTCGGCGCCGCAGTGTCGGTCCACCTCGACGGCCGCTGCGTCGTCGACCTGTGGGGCGGGGTGGCGGACGCGCGCACCGGCCGGCGGTGGGAGCGCGACACCGCCTGCGTCACCTTCTCGGCCACGAAGGCGGTGACCGCGACGGCCGCACTCCTGCTGGCCGAGCGCGGCGCGGTGGCCCTGGACGCCCGGGTGACCGACTGGTGGCCGGAGTACGGCCGGCACGGCAAGGACGCGACCACGAGCGAGCACCTGCTGACCCACCAGGCCGGGCTGCCGGCCTTCGACCGGCCCATCGCACCGGCGGAGGCCGCCGACCCGGTGGCAATGGCCGACCATCTCGCCGGCCAGCGCCCGGACTGGCCCCCCGGCACCGCGCACGGCTACCACGCGCTCACCTTCGGCTGGCTGGTCGGCGAACTCGTCCGACGGCACGCGGGGCGGACGGTGGGCGAGTTCGTCCGCGCCGAGTTCGCGCCTGAGCTGTGGTTGGGCGTGCCGGCCGACCGGGTCGACGGCCTGGCCCGGATCAGCGCCGGGCGTCCGGCCCGGGCACCCGACCTGCCGGCACCGAAAGCGGCCGTCGACCGGCTGGTGGCGGCGTCGCAGGACCCGACCTCGCCCATGCAGCGCAGCACCACGAACCCGGGCGCGTCCTTCAACAAGCCGGTCCTGCTCACCGCCGGTTGGCCGGCCGCGGGCCTGATCGCCTCCGCTCGGGCGTTCGCCGACTTCTACGGCCGACTGGTCGCCGGCACGATCCTCGCCCCGGACCGCGTGCGCGACGCGGTGCGGGAACGGGTGCGGGGACCGGACCGCACGCTCGTCACGGACACCGCGTTCGGACTCGGTTTCATGCTGCCGTCGGCGAACATGTATCTGCCGGAGGCGGCCCGCGGCAGCGCGTTCGGCCATCCCGGTGCGAGCGGCGCGCTGGGTCTGGGCGACCTCGACTGCGGCCTCGCGTTCGCCTACATCCCCAACCTCACCCGTCCGGCGCTCGGTGACCGGCGCGCCTACCGGCTGGTCGAGGCGGTGTACGGCGCCCTGTAGCGGGCGGGCACCATGGGCGGGTGCACTTCACCCGGTACGTGGCCCTCGGTGACAGCCAGACGGAGGGGTTGAACGACCCGGACGGCCGCGGCGGGTTCCGCGGCTGGGCGGATCGATTCGCCGACGCCGTCGCCGTCGACAGCCCACAGCTGCAGTACGCCAACCTGGCCGTCCGCGGCCGGCTGGTCGGCGCGATCCGGCGCGAACAGCTGGCACCCGCGCTCGCCCTGCAACCGGACCTCGCCACCGTGATGGGCGGGCTCAACGACCTCATGCGGTCGTCGGTCGATCTGGACGCGGTCGCCGGCGACCTGGACGCCATGCTGGCCGCACTGCGGGCGACGGGGGCCACCGTGCTGACCAACACCTTTCCCGACCCGTCCGAGATCGCGCCGCTGTTCCGCCGCCTGGCGCCGCGCATCGCCGCGTACAACGAGCGGATCCGCCGGGTGGCCGCTGATCGCGGCGCCCTCGTCGTCGATTTCGCCACACACGGCGTCGGGACGGACCTGCGCACGTGGAGCCCGGACCGGATCCACGCCAACCCGCTCGGGCACGCGCTCATCGCTGCGGGCTTCGCCGACACCCTGGGGCTGCCGGGATTCTCGGGCTGGGCCGATCCGCTGCCGACCGTCGCCCGGGCGAGTGCGCTGCGCCGGGCCGGCGTCGAGTTGCGCTGGCTCGGGGGCGACGTCGCGCCGTGGATGCTGCGCCGGCTGCGCGGCCGTTCGTCCGGCGACGGGATCACTGCGAAGCGACCGCGCCTCGTACCGGTGGCTCCGCTGTTCCACATCGTCGCGCCTTCGGACTGGCCGGTTACCGGGTACTACCGGCCGCCCTCCCTCGCCGAACAGGGCTTCGTCCACTTCTCCTTCGCCGACCAGGTGGCCGGCCCCGCCAACGCGCTGTACCGCGACGAGCCGGAGCTGGTCGTCGTCGAGATCGACCCGATGGCCGTCGACGCCGAGATCCGCGTCGAGGACAGCTACGGAGAGGGGGCGGCCTTTCCCCACGTGTACGGGCCGATCCCGGTGGCCGCGGCGGTGGCGACGCACCCGCTCGGGCGTGACGCCGGCGGTCGCTGGACGTTCAGTCCCGATCGCGCAGCCGCTGCTGCATCGCCGGGTCGCTGAGCCACCACGGGGTGTCCCGTTCGGCGGCCGGCGGCGGCTCGGCGCCTTCGTCGTGCAGCCCGCGCCGCGCCGCACGCTCGGCCTCCAGCACCGCGTCGACCCGGGCGGCGTCCCGGGCGTCGGCCCGCAGCCAGCGCCGGTAGACCAGCACGAGGAACGGCAGGTCGATCACCTCGGCGATGCACCACAGGATCGCGCCGGCGGTCTGCTGGTCGTGCAGCGCGTCGGGCGTCCACGAGTGGATGGCCCGAGAGTCGAACCAGCCGGTGCCCAGCCCGGTGCGCAGCCGCAGCAGCACCCCGGGCAGCGCGTCCAGCACGAGCTCGAAGGACCCGATCGCCAGAGACAGGCCCACCGCGAGCGACGATGCGTCCTCGTCCAGTCCGACGAGTGGCAGCACCATCAGACCGCCGATGATCAACAGACTGAGCTGCAGGAACCAGCCGGCCGGGGCGGACGAGATGGCCCACTGCGGCAGGGGGCCGAAGAACAGCACCGCGGAGAGCAGCGGGACGAGCGCCGGCCCGATCAGCGGATTGCCGATCACCCGCGCGAACCGCGAGCGCAACAGCCGATCCAGCCGGCTGTCCGTGCCGCCCACCGTGCGAGCCAGCTGCACCGGATGCCCGGAGAGCACGAGGATCGGGACGACCAGCCAGAGGACCAACGTCTGGGTCGTCCACGCCCAATAGAGCGAGTCGGAATAGACCTGGACGAAACCGCAACTCGCCCAGATCAGCGTGAGCAGGCCGACGGCGAAGACAGCGGCGCGCCAGGCGGGCCAGGGCTGATGGCGGTTTCGCAGCACGCGCAGGCCGCGGGCATAGCCGACAGCGAGAACGAGGACGACGGCGATCGCGACCGGCTGCGCCGTCCAGTGGGTGATGAGGGCGGACGGCTCGGGTCGGTCGAGCGCGGCGATCACAGGACCCATGGTCCCAGGCGGCGAAGGCAGCCCGGACGCTGCCATGATTTGCGGTATGCGCGTCTACATCGGCAGCGACCACGCCGGCTTCGAACTCAAGGGACGCCTGCTCGAGCACCTGGCTGGGCTCGGTCACGAGGCCACCGACTGCGGCGCGCACGTCTTCGACCCCGAGGACGACTACCCGCCGCCGTGCATCGCCGCGGCGGCTCGGGCGGTGGCCGATCCGGGCAGCCTCGCCGTCGTCATCGGCGGGTCGGGCAACGGCGAGCAGATCGCGGCGAACAAGGTGTCCGGAGTCCGGGCCGCCCTGGTCTGGAGCGACGACACCGCCCGACTCGCCCGCGAGCACAACGACGCGAACGTGATCAGCATCGGCGCGCGCAACCATCCCGAGGCCGACGCCCTTCGCTTCGTCGAGATCTTTCTCGACACGCCGTTCTCCGAGGGGGAGCGGCACAAGCGGCGGATCGCCATGGTGGCCGAGTACGAGGCGACCGGCGCGATCGCCGGGCACGAGACCGCCTGACCGGCGACCCGGCCGACCGTCACCGGCCGACCGTCATTACGGGGGATTGTCGTCCGGTCGCCAGTTCCGCCGGACGATCACCACCTTCTGCTCGGCCTCCGCGAGGTCGTCCGCGGTCGGCCGGTTGACGTCGCGGGCACGAAGCGCACCACTCACCCCGACCTGCGAGTGCCCGGCGCCGACGAGATCCCGTAGCCCTCGCTCGCCGCCTTCTCGGGGTGGCCGCCGCCGCCGCGGCTCCGGCGCCGAGGGCGCCTCCTGCGCAGGCTGCGCCGAGGCGGTCGGAGCCGCAGCCGGCGCGCCCTCGGCGCGGGTCGCCTGCCGGCGCCGTCGGCGTCGACTCGGTCGTCCGGGCTCGTCCACCATGCAGCGATTCTGCCTCATCGGGCCGACAGGACAGGTCCGACGTCCCGGGGTATACAGACCGGAACGTGTTCTCGTCCTGGGAGGAATCACGTGCCTTCGCGGCCGCGTATCGCAGTCACAATCGTGTCGATCATCGCCCTGACGGCCGCGGCCCTCGCGTCCGGCGAGGGACCGGCGGGCGCCGCGGCGCCGTCGCACGCCTACCGAGCGGGTGACTATGCCGACGGCCAGGCGATGAGCATCCTGCCGCCGGGTGAGCACGGGCTGGTGAACACCACCGATGCCCTGCAGTTCCTGCTGCTCGGCAAGCGGCCGGCCGCGAGTCAGGACCAGCTCGGCAAGTACGCGAACCTGCTGTACGGGTACCCGTCGCTGACCGACGCGACGCTCGGCGACTACTTCAACGACGAGTCGTTCGGCGTGCGTCCCGAGGACATCGTGCGGACCGAGGTGCCGACCGCCGGCGTCACGATCTACCGCGACCGGCACGACGTCCCGCACGTCTACGGCGCCACCGACCAGACCATGGCCTTCGGTGCGGGTTACGCGCAGGCCGAGGACCGCCTCTTCCTCATGGACGTGCTGCGCCATTACGGGTCGGGGACGCTCGCGTCCTTCCTCGGCGCGTCGTGCGAGTTCGAGCAGATGGATCACGACCAGCTGCTGCTCGCGCCGTACACGAAGGCGCAGGCGATCGCCCAGGTGAACGCGCTGCCGGCGCAGTACGGAGCGCAGGGCTCGCTGGCGAAGTCGATGATCGAGAACTACGTCGCCGGCGTGAACAAGTACATCGCGTCCACCTTCCTGAACCTGGCACGGCTGCCCGCCGACTACGCGGCCGCGGTGCCCGACCTGTTGCCCAAGCCCTGGACCGTCGCCGACGTGGTGTCGATCGCCGGTCTCATCGGCGGGATCTTCGGCCGCGGCGGTGGCAACGAGGTGGCCAACGCGCACCTGCTGCAGTACCTGCAGAAGCAGTTGGGTGCAGCGGCCGGCGCGACCGCGTTCGCCCAGTTGAAGACGTCCAACGATCCGCTGGCGCCGACCACGTCCACGAAGGACTTCCCCTACGAGATCCCCGGAACGGTCAACCCGGCGACGACGGCGATGCCGGACTACGGCGTGTCGGTGTCCGGCGGCCCGGTCGCCACCGATCCGAACTGCGACCTGACCAAGCCCAACCTGCTGGCGCTGTCGATCATCAAGGGACTGACCGCGCTGCCCCAGCACATGAGCAACGCGCTCGTCGTGAACGCCGACCACAGCAAGGACGGTCACCCGGTCGCGGTGTTCGGTCCGCAGGTGTCCTACTACGCGCCGCAGATTCTCTCGCTGCTCGACCTGCACTCGCCGAACTACGCGGCGCAGGGCGCGTCGTTCCCCGGCACCGGCATCGTCGAACTCGGGCGCGGCCAGGACTACGCGTGGTCGGCCACCTCCGCCGGCTCGGACATCATCGACCAGCGGCTGGAGAAGATCTGTAGCCCGACGGGTGGGGTGCCGGCCGCCCACGGTGCGTACTACCTGTTCCAGGGCGCGTGCGTGCCGATGACGGTCACGCACTTCAAGGAGACCGCGCTGCCCAAGCCGGGCGGCATCGGCGCCCCGGCCTTCCTCGACCACGCGGTCTACCAGACGCGACACGGCGTGGTGCAGGGCTGGACCACTGCCGGTGGCAAGCCGGTGGCGGTGGTGTCCCAGCGCTCGACGTTCAACCACGACGTCGATTCGGTGGTCGGCTTCCTCGGCTGGGGGCAACCGGCGCTGACACACGACGTCACGTCCTGGATGGCGTCGGCGGCGAAGATCGGCTTCACGTTCAACTGGTTCTACGTGGACGACCGGGACACCGGCTACTTCGTGAGCGGGCTCGACCCGATCCGCCCGTCGAACGTCGATCCGAACCTGCCGACGTGGGGGACGGGGGTTTCGGAGTGGCAGGGTTTCCTGCCGGCCGTCCAGCACGTGCACGAGATCAATCCGCCGACCGGGTTCTTCGTCAGCTGGAACAACAAGCCGGCGCCCCGCTTCGCCGCGGCTGACGACCAGTACGGCTACGGGCAGGTCTTCCGGTCGATGATGCTGGTGAATCAACTCAAGTCGCAGTTGGCGGCGCACGGCGGAACGGTCACCCGGGCCCAGGTCGTGCAGGCCATGGCGACCGCGGCGTCGCAGGACCTCGACGGGGTGACCATCGTTCCGCTGCTGCTGACCTATCTGGCCGGACGGCCGCAGCCACCCGGCGTCGCCGCGATGCTGGCGCAGCTGCAGTCGTGGGTCGCGGACGGCGCGCACCGGCGCAAGGCGGCGCCGGCGGATACCCAGTATGCGCACGCCGCGGCGGTGGCGATCGCCGACGAGCTCGTACCGAACCTCATCCGGGCGCTGTACGACCCGATCCTGGCCGCCGGCGGTGTCGGGTCGGTCGGCTCCAACGGCGGCGCGACGTCGGCGGGTTACAACATCCTGCCGATGCAGTTCGTCAACACCCCGAACTCCGGCGACAAGCACCTCGGTAGCTCCTACGACGGCGGGTACGAGAGCTATGTCGTGGCCACGCTGCAACAGCTGCTCGGGCAGTCCCCGGTCGACGGGTTCGGCCCAGAGCTCACCGCGAAGGAGTGCGAGGGCGGACCAGCCACCTGCGGGACGGCGATCGACAAGGCGCTGGCCGCGACCTACGCCGCGCTGGTGACCGCGAACGGATCGGCGGATGTCGGGGCGTGGACGGCGTCCTCGGCGTCGGCCGCGGCCAAGCAGACGATGCCGAAGTACGACGCCATCGAGTTCCGGGCGCTGGGCATCATCGGCCAGCCGGCGATCGACTGGCAGAACCGGCCGACCTTCCAGCAGGTGATCGAGTTCCCCCGCCACCGCGCCCGTTGATGCGCGCAGCTCAGGAGAGGGCGAGGATCTCGATCAGGGTGCGGGCGGCTTGGCCGCCGTCCTCCAGCGCGATCGCCACCGCGCGGGAGACGTCGAGGTCGTCGAGCAGCGTGGCGGGTACCGCCGCGGCGCCAGGCGCGAGACCCGGCGCGGACGCCGCCGCGTAGAGCCGCTCGAGGGTAGCCTCCGCGGCATCGAGTGCGGCCGGGTCGTATTCCCACGGCTGCGACCATGGACGGTTGAGCAGCAGCAGGCGGATCGCGCCGGGCGTGTGCTCCCGCAGCAGGTCCTCGACCAGCACCAGGTTGCCCGTCGACTTGGCCATCTTGGCGCCGTCGATCGACACGATGCCGGCCCGCATCCACGCTCGCGCGAACGGCATCACCCCGGTGACTGCCTCGGCCAGCGCCGCCTCGCAGGCGTGATGCGGGTAGGCGAGATCGCCACCGCCACAGTGGATGTCGACGCTGGAACCGAACAGCGCGAGCACCATCGCCGCGCACTCGGCGTGCCATCCCGGCCGCCCGTCGCCCCACGGGCTCGGCCAGGACACGTCGTCGTCCGGGCCGGCGGCCTGCCACACGGTGATGTCGAGCGGGTCGTCCTTGTCCGGGTCGCCGGGGTTGTCGTGGTACTCCTCGGCCCGTTGCAGCGCAGTCGGTCGATCGAGCCCGGCCTGCGCCGCGGTGTGCGCCGTTCGGGCATACACGGTGCCGTTGCGTTCGTACGCCGCGTCCCGGTCGAGCAGCGCCGCCGCGAGCTGGATCACGTGCCCGATGTGCTGGGCCGCGCTGGGCGCCAGGTCGGGCGACCGGACCTGGAGAGTGGCCATCGTCGCCTCGAAGGACGCACGCTGCAGGGTTGCGAGCATGGTGGGCGACTCGCCGCGCCGACGGGCCTCGGCGAACAAGACGTCGTCCACGTCGGTCACGTTCCGGGCGACGGTGACGCTGTGCCCGTGCCAGCGCAAGATCCGTTCGGCGGCGTCGGCCCAGACATACGTCGCGGCGTGCCCGAGGTGGGTGACGTCGTATGGCGTGATGCCGCAGACGTACATCCGGACGTGACCGACCATGGGCAGCAGCTCACCGCCGAGACGCAGGCGCATCGGCGGCCCGGTGAGGCGGGACGGATTCATCGGGGTCCGGACGTTGGGCGGCGAACAGGCGCGGGATCGGAAGGTGCTGTCACGTGTCGCATCCTGCCAGCGTCCGACGCGGCGCAGGCACCGCCGGGTATCCTTGCGTCGCGGCTCGCGGGCCGCATGCGGGCGTAGCTCAATGGTAGAGCCTCAGTCTTCCAAACTGATTACGCGAGTTCGATTCTCGTCGCCCGCTCCACGCACAGGGCCCGCTCTGGGTCCGCGGGTGCGTCCGCGCCACTGTCCACTAGCGCGCGAGGTTGCGTAGCTCGCGACGAACGCCGCGATATGCCCGGGCGGCGCGGGGCGCTCGTGAGGCGATCGCGGTTCGTCCCTCGGCCAACGCCGCGCGCGCCCGCTGTGTCGTGGCGGTGCGATGACCGACGGTGCCGTTCATCCGGCTGATCTGGTTGTGGAGAAGATCGAGTTGTTTCGCCAACTGGTCCATCCGGGCGCCGAGGTCCAGCGGATCGAGGGAGGGCGCGCCCAGCAGCGCCGGGTTGGTGACCGTTCCTTGGGTATCGCGCCGTAGATGTTGGGCGAGCGGGTGTTTGGTGTCTCTGAACGGAGTTACCGCAGGGCCGGAGCCTTTGCGGTGCACGGTGTAGACGGCCCAGTTCTCCCGGAATCCGCCGAACGTATCCACTGGGACCGAATCGCCGCCGTCGGCCCAGAAGCCGGAGTAGTCCTTACGCCGTTCGGACAGGTCATAGCCCTTTTCCAGACACTCCAGCGGCGCGAACAGGAACTCGAGACACTCAGGCGAGAAACGCCAGTAGTCGATAGGGCATGGATGGTTCCGCCAGGACCACACGGTCCGGGTGAGCACGATGCCCCCAGGCCGGAGAATTCGGGCGATCTCCGCCGCGGCCAGCCACGGCCGGTTGATGTGCTCGAACACGTCACAGCTCAAGACGACGTCGAACGACTCGTCAGGAATTTGGTCGCGGCAGTCCGTTATGTCGGCGACGATCGTTTCGGGGATGTCGCCCACCATCAGATCGCAGTCGCGATAGCGGTATCGGGGCGCCGGGAACGCGTCGATCGCGGACTTGTTCCGTGTGAAGCCGCCGACCTCGAGCACGTCGCCCGACATCCGCAGGTGTTCGAGATGGTGATCGAGAACGGCCCTCGTGGTGCTGCGCATTTCCCGCCCTACTGTGCGACCGGGTACCGGAATCCCTTGATGGTGTCGATGCCCCACGAACGAACGGTGACGGCCAGGTGAAGCGAGGCTGACTTCCTCTACGGTGGACGGCAGGCGCGCGGTTGAAGGTCCAGCCGGCGGCCGCTGCGCAGAGAGTGCTTCCACATGACCCCGACACCCGACGCGGGTTCTTCGTTCGGCTCCGAGGGCCACCTACGCGAGCAGCGTCAGGCGACGGAGTCCGGCGGCGGCTCGGCCCAGTTCGTCACGCGATTCCGCGCGGCGTGGGCGGCGCACGAGGACGGCGAAGATCGCGGACCGGAACTGCTGCCCATGCGTCTCACCCAGGCCTGCCGGGCCGTCCTACCGGTGGACGGAGCCGGATTGAGCCTGCTCGACAACGACTTCCGGGTGCCGCTCGGCGCGTCCGATGACGTCGCTGCGGCCGCCGAGCGCATGCAGTTCACGCTGGGTGAGGGCCCGTGCCTCGACGCGGCGAGGGAGCGGCGGGTGATCGTGAGCGATCGCAATGAACTCATGCAGCGTTGGCCGCTCTACGCGCATGAGCTGTTCACCCGAACTCCGTTCAGCGGCGTCGCCTCGGTTCCGCTGGCCCTGTACCGGGATACGTACGCCGCGTTGGACCTGTTCGTCAGCGATTCCTCGCGACTGGGCGCGGTGAGCCTCGCGGACGTCTCGGCCGCCAGCGACGAAATGGTCGAGGCGCTCCTGGCGCAGACAGTGCCCGCACCATCGAGCGACGACACGCTGGACGATTCCGAGCCGGCCTGGCTGCGCAGTTCGACGACGCGTGACCGCACCTTCGTGTGGGTCGCGATGGGGATGATGATGACCGAATTCGACATCGCCGCACCGGACGCGTTGGCGCTGCTGCGGTCCTATGCGTACTCCCAGGACACCGATCTCGACCGGGTGGCGGCGGACCTGGCCGGTGGTGAGCTGGCCCTCAGTGCCCTTCGACCGTGAGCAGATGCTTCGATCCGGTGCAGTGCGGGTAGGTAGCGAATGTGACGAACCGGACGAGCGAGCGGTATGCCTGCGCCAACGGCTCACCGGGCCGGGCTCGCCGGTTCTGTGTTGCCACGCTGCGCCGGTCGTTCGGCGACGACACGCGCAGCGAGGTGATCGCCGACGCCGAACTGATCGTCAGCGAACTCATCACGAATGCGATCGATGCACACTGCGGCGAGGCGCAACTCACGCTGACCGTCGACGACGACACCGTGCGCATCGAGGTGGAGGACGACGGGACAGGGCTGCCCCATCTGGCGGACGCCCGACCGACCGACCTGCGAGGGCGGGGCCTGGTCATCGTCGCGGCGCTGTCCACCCGATGGGGCTACGAGAAACTGACCCGCGGCAAGCTCGTCTGGGCCGAACTGGCGGCGCGGAGTATCGCGCTCACTTCGGCGTGAGCACCGCGCACCACATCGCCTTGTCGCGGGCCTTGCCGCGGATCGCGCCTACTTGATAACCGCGTCAACCGTCTTCTTGAGCGCGCTCGGCTGGGCGGGAGACCGGGGGGCCTTCGCCTTGGCGGCGAGCATCCGCTCGCCGAGTTCGGTCAGCTGCTTGCGCCCGAGGCCCGCACGAACCTTCGGGAACCACTCCTCTTCCTCTTCCTCGATGTGATGCGTGACGTTCTCGATGAGGACGGTGGCCTTTGCGTCGAACCGCTCGGCGTCGGACTTCATCGCGAACAGCTCGGTGACGAGCACGTCCGCGACATGGTGCTCCTCGTAGGACTCGAGAACGTCGTCTTCGAGGTCGGGCAGCAGTCTGCGGACCTCGGGGTACATGATCTCGTTCTCGATATAGGTGTGAACGGTGAGCAACTCGATCATCTTGGCGACGAGGTCGCCCTTCTTCTTCGTCGCGTCCTCGCCCGCGGCTTCGAACTCGCGGAACACCTTGCGGATCTCTTTGTGATCGGACTTCAGCAGGACGATTGCATCGGTGGACATTTCGCTCCTCGGTCGTGGCCTGCTGTCGTACTACCCGGATCCGTCCGTCTTAGACCGGCTGGCTGGTTCGGG
>JAVHVD010000437.1:0-2869 GCA_032160745.1 Pseudonocardiales bacterium | reverse complement strand
CCGGTGCACGCCCAAGGCGCGCAGCATCTGCGCGGCCGCCGTGTAGTCGCGTTCGTCCGGAGCATGGCCCAGGGCGATGTTGGCCTCGTAGGTGTCGAGTCCGCCATCCTGCAACGCATAGGCGTCGAGCTTGTCGTAGAGGCCGATGCCGCGACCCTCCTGCCGGAGGTAGAGCAGGTAGCCGCCGACGGTGGCGATCCGCTCGACCGCCTCGCGCAGTTGCGCTCCGCAGTCGCAGCGCTGGCTGCCGAGTACGTCGCCGGTCAGGCACTCGCTGTGCGGTCGCACTAGTGGTGTGCTGTCAACTGGAACGGGCTGGGCCCAGCGGCCGAGCCCCAGTGCGAGGTGTTCGCGGCCGTCGACGAGTCCGGTGAAGGTGATGACCCGGGCAGTCGTGGCGTAGCCGTCACCGAAGCGCAGGGGGACGAGCACCTGCGTGCGGATTGTCGCCGCGGGCGGCAAGGACAAGGCAGCTCTCCTAGTCCGACGCGCATCGCGACGACAGTGCGTACTTCAGCAGGACGACGTCACCGATCTGCTGGACGTCGGCCAGCGGGGCTCGCCGCGACGGCGTCCAAGGAAACCGCTCGTCGGACACGACGCGGCACGCGCGTGAGTCGCCGACGAAGAACGGCGCGATGACCAGCTGTAGCTCGTCGGCGAGGTCGGCGGCGAGGAACTGGGTGAGGACCGTCCCGCCGCCCTCGACCATCAGCCGTTCGATGCCACGGGCGTGCAGGTCCTGACTGAGCCGCTGCATGTCCACGCGCCGGCCACCGTCGACCACCGTGGCCAGAGGGCCGAGCCGCCGCCGAACCTGGTCGGCCGTATCGCTTGCGCAGTAGACGATCTTCTCGGCGTCCCCGGTTGTGAAGAATTCCGCGCTGGTCTCGAGCCGGCCCGTCGCGGTCAGGGTGACCTTCTTCGGCGACGGCGGCTGCCCGCGGGCGATCCGGTCGGCGCGCCGATCCGCCGAGCGGATCAGCAACCGCGGGTTGTCGTTGCGGACCGTCGTCGCGCCCACCAGGATGGCGTCGCACGAGGCGCGGACGGCGTCGACGCGGTCGAAGTCGGCGGCGTTGGACAGCGGTAGTCGCTTCACGGCCGTGCTGTCGAGGTAACCGTCGATCGACATGCCGCAACTCAGGACTGTGTAGGGACGATCAGCCATACACAGCACCGTCCAACTGTGCGGCCGTAGTTTCAAGTTCGCCGGTCGAATTGGCAGTAGGGCGTCGCCCGCGGCGCCGCCAGGCCACGACCAGCACGACAGCGCCGGGCAGGGTGGCGACGAACGCGAGGACGCCGTACGCGGTGGCCACCGCGACACCCTGCTGCGCGCCGAAACCGGCGGCGCCGAAGACCCACGCGGCTGCCCCTTCGCGAGGACCCCAACCGCCGATGTTCGTCGGCACCGATGTGGCAAGAAGGACGAGCATGGCCAGTGGCAGCAGGCGCCCCAACGGCTCGTTCGAACCGACCGTGCGCGCGGCCAGGACGAACACGGCGGTATGACCGGCCACTACACCGCACGACGCGACGAGGATGCCCGGTGCCGCCGTTGGGGCCACGACCCCGGCTCGGAGGTCGTCGCGCGCCGTCCGGACCATTCGGCCCCACCGCGTCGACCCGCGCGAGGGCACGCAGCGGAGCACCGCCGCCGCGCCCAGCCCGATGATCAACGCGGACGCAACGACGAGCGGCATCGCCGACCGCACCGGCGAGGGCAGCGCCAGCAACACCAGCAGCGCCAACGCCACCTGCACTGCCTGCCCGGCGACACGTTCCCAGGCCACGGCCCGCAGCGCCCGGCTCACGTCGCGGACCTCGCGACCGTGCCGGACAGCTCGGTGGAGGTCCCCGACCACGCCGCCCGGCAACGCGGAGTTGAGGAATTGTGAGCGGTAGTAGGCCGCTATCGCTGCGGGCAGCGTGACGTCGATGCCCAGTCCGCGAGCGACCAGCCGCCAGCGCCAGGCACTGCAGACGGTCGTGGCGCCGGTCAGCGCGGCAGCGGCGGCGAGGGACCAGCCGCCGATCGAGCTGAATCCTTCACGGAACGGGCCGCTGCCCAGGCGCCAGACGATGACGGCCAGGATCGCGGCGCCGGCCACCATGCGCGCCGCCCCCCACGCCGTCGTGCGCACTGCGACCGAGCCTCCCTCACCGAGCCTCACGTTGGTATACGGGTTACGGCCGGGATGCGTTCACGGCATCGTCGTCGCGGCGGTCAACGCGCGCGCGACCAGGTCCGTCGTGACGTCCCAAGCGGCCAAGGCCGGTCGGCGGTCGGCGGCCGCGCGGCGCAGTCGCTGCCGTAGATCCGGGTCCGTCGACCAGCTGCGCAGCGCTGTCGCCAAGGCGCCCGGATCGTCCGGAGCGACGAGCAGACCCGGCCGACGTCCGTCGGCGGTGTGGCCAAGGGCTTCGGGAACCCCTCCGACCGCGGTGGCGATCACCGGCAGTCCGCGCGCGAGCGCCTCGATAACGACCATGCCGTACGTCTCGCCCCGCGACGCGAGAACCAGGACGTCCGCGCCGGCGTAGGCCCGGTCCAACGCGTCGCCGGTCAGCGCGTCGGCGAAATGCAGCCGGTCGTCGATCCCCTCGGCCGCGGCCCGTCGGCGGAGCAGTTCAAGGAAGTCAGGGTCAGCAGGCCCGACGAGGGCACAGCACCAGGGCCGGTCCGCGGTGAGCGCGAGCGCTGCCAATAGGACGTCCTGACCCTTGTGTGGGGCCACCGCGCCGACGCACAGCAGGCGGCCGCCATCCGGTGAGCCGGCTGCGGGCTCGGCGGCGTCCACTCCGGGTGGCGCAACGTGCACGCGCTCCGGCGGCAGTCGGTAGAGCTCGATCGACCGGTTCCGCG